>NZ_JAEUPY010000626.1 GCF_016790065.1 Steroidobacter sp. | reverse complement strand
CCACGAGCGACTTGGCAAAGACGGCACGCGACGCCAGCGTCGTCAGCACTTCGCGTTTCTCCACAGCCGGCAACGAAGGATACAAGGCCAGCAGGCGATCCGGCGTCTGCGGATCATTGAACGATGCCGATGCCCGAATCGCATCACGCCGCAACTCGGTCTCTTTCAGCAGCAGCGGCAGCAACGGCTGAAGTCGAGCGTCGCGTACATTCAGCAGCGCCGTCAGCGCCGCACGACGAGCCGCGATGTTCTCCTGGGTGTTCGCCACGATCCCCCGCGCCACCGAGAGCGATGACGGTGTGCCGAACACGAGAGACACCGCCAACGCCTCGTTGCGAATCTCCGGTTTCGCGGAACGAGCGAATGTTTGTTCCAGGGCGAGCCAACCCTGCGGCATGACCACGTTGCGCTGTCCCTGCAATCCCGCGTGCATGCCGGAAAGAATCGCCAGCTGCCGAGGTTCGTCCTGCACAGTGGCCAGTGCTCGCGTCAGCGCGAGCAGGGACTGCGAAGTATTCTCGCCGGTGGCACGCCGACTGACGAACTCCAGCGTGCGGGGCATCTTCGATGCCAGTCCGATGGCCAGCGAGCGCTGCAGATCGAGGCCGATCAGCGGCTCGAGTCCATACCAGTTGAGCAATGGCACCACCGGATCGTTCGCATCCTCGCCGCGCGCATGCAACGCTTGCAGCAGATCCCATCGCTTCTCCGGCGGGCTGCGCAACGCCGCCGTGGCGAGATATCGACGGACCACGGGCGAGGAATCGGTGGCCGCCAGTTTTGCAAATACAGTCATCGCGGCGTCGGCGTGGCGGCCGTCCTCCGTCGCGAGCTGGATCGCCCAGGCGCGAATGTACTCCTCGCCGCTGGACGTGAGACGTAGCGCGTCGGCTTCGCTCAAGCCATCGACCACATGCAACGCCCACAGCAATCGCAGTTTCGCGTCGAGACTGTCAGCGGCGTAATGACGGTCGCCTGGCAGTGTCGGCACTGCTTCGCCGAGTCCGAGCGCACCGCGCAGATACTGTTTCACTCGAGGCGTGAGTGCGCCTCGCGCTGCGCGTTCTTGCAGCACGCGACGCGCATGTCGGGAACGCCACTCACGTCGATCCGTCACATCGGCGAGCAACTGCTCATCCGACTTGCGCTGCATGTCGATGCGCGTCGCGGGCGTGTTGCGATAGATGACCTTGAAGATGCGGCCATTGCCCCTGTCGACCACGTCCGGGTTGTTCACATGGCACTGTTCCTGGTCGTACCAGTCGATCATGTAGACCGAGCCATCCTGGTCGTATTGCAGATTCACGATCTGCGACCAGGGATCATTGAAGCGAATGAAATCGGGCCGGTGGCTGCCGATGAAGCTGCTGCCCTTGGCGGTCAGCGCATCCACGTTGATGCGCGCGCCGTGGATGTTGTTGATGTATGCGTGCCCGCGATACTCCTCCGGCCAGCTGCCACCCTGATAGATCATCAACCCGGCGTGCGCATGTCCTCCGCCTTCGGCATCGCTGATATTGTTGCCGCCGTGAGGGTCCGAGCCGGTGTAATGCACGTGATCCGCGATGGTCTGGATATCCGCATAAGTGTGCCGATTGAAATGCCCGAGATTCACTGGCGACGCTTGCTGCACCTGGTAGCGGCCTTCCTGAGCGAAGTGCCACAGGTGCGGAATCACGCACGCCTCGGCAATCAGCTGGCCCTGCGAGGTGAAGTCCATGCCCCACGGATTGCTCGTGCCATGGGCGAACACTTCGAAACGGTGCTTGGTCGGGTGATAGCGCCACACGCCGGCGTTGATCTTCTGCCGCTGCGCCTCGGGCGTGCCTGGCTTGCCCACGTTGCTGTTGGTGAACACGCCATGCGAGCCATACAACCAACCGTCCGGCCCCCACATGAACGTGTTCAACGTCTCGTGCGTGTCCTGGTGCCCCCAGCCATCCAGCAGGATTTGCGGCTCGCCCGCCGGCCGCGGCTCGTCGCCATCCTTCATTGGCACATATAAGAGGTAAGGTGCGGCGCCGATCCATACGCCGCCGAAGCCCACTTCGATGCCGCTCACCAGGTTCAGCCCGCTCATGAACACGGTGCGTTTGTCGAACTTGCCGTCGCCATTGCTGTCCTCGAAGACCAGGATGCGATCCACCCCTTGTCCTTCCGGACGGCGCACCGGATAGGTGTATGCCTCGACCACCCACAACCGGCCGCGATCGTCGATGGTGAACGCGATGGGCTGCTTGACATCGGGCTCGGCGGCGAACGTGACGGCCTCGAATCCCAGCGGCAGCGACATGGCGCGCGCCGCATCTTTCGGAAACAAACCGCCGAACTTCTGCTTGTGGACGAACACGCCTTTCTTGTTCGCGACCACCACATCGAGAAATCCGTCCGTGTTTACGTCCGCCACGGTGAGCTGCGTGCCGACGCCGGAGTCGTCGTCGATCAGATGGGGAACGAACGTGACTCGGCCGCCGTCACGTTGCAGCTTGAACCAGTACAGCACGGCGGGCGCGGTCGGTTCCGGATCCCCCTTCGGTCCGTGCGCCCAGAATCGCTTGCCGGTGACGATGTCCTTCAAGCCGTCGCCGTCGATGTCCGCGAGTTGCACGGCGTGCAACTGCGAGAACTGCACTCCTTTCTTTTGCGGAGCCGGTTGGAGAATGAGATGTCGCTTGAACGAGATGCCGCCGCCGGCCTTGCGTTGTTCCCACCACGCCAGTCCGTAGCCGCGCGCGTCGAGGCTGCCGACGATATCGTTGCGGCCATCGCCGTTCACATCGTAGACGTGATACTGCGCGCCCTTGCCCAACTCCAGCGCATGCCGGCGCCATACCTCGTCGCCCCCGAGCGAGGCCGGCTGCTCCCACCAGCCGCCGGCTTCGAGCACATCCACGCGACCATCGCCGTTCACGTCGCCGACACCCAGGCCATGCGTGTACCCATCCCGAGCCTCGTTGCCGGAGATGCGATGAAACATCCACGGGCGGGTTGGATCGGCCGCCGGCTTGGCGTAGCCCAGGTAGCCGCCCGACACCGCGACGATCTCCTCCTTGCCATCGCGGTCCACATCCACGAACGCCGGCGACTCGTTGTCGATACGCTCGAGCGCCACGTGCCGCGTCCAGGGACGCGATTGCTTGCCGGGATTCTCGAACCACACCGCCTGCTTGCCGGGAGCGCCGAACACCAGGATGTCCGGCCACTCATCGCCGTTGAAATCACCCACGAAGGTGAAGAAGTTGTCCGAATACGCGTTCTTCTGTCCCAGAGCGCCTTCGAATCCCGGCACCTGCTCGGTGGCGCCGTCCGCGCGCGAGCGCGTGAAGGATTCGCTGGCGGGATAGAACTCGTGCCTGGTCTGGAAATCCGGACCGGCGTACCAGAAAGGTCCGGCGATGATGTCGTTCTTGCCGTCGCGGTTGATATCGCCGCTGGCGACACCTTCGCTCCAGAAGTGTTCGTCGAGCACCTGCTTCTGAAACTTCGGCCCGGTGACTGTCTGCGACGCCGACGCGCCCGACGGCGGACCGGAGCCGTGCACGTGCCCAACTTCGCCATGCGGGACAGCCAGCGGCGGCACTGCCGCGCACAGAATCAGAATCAGAACCTGGGCTGGCTTCAGCATTGCGACCTCGAATCAGCGGATTGCGCGGCGAACGTCGAGGTACACGCACAGGTGTGCCTCGCGGACGTGGTGTGACGTTCGTATCGATACATGAAACGATTCCTTCTCATCGCACCGTAGCCGCGAGTTCAATCCCCCAGGTGCGTGG
>NZ_JAEUPY010000447.1 GCF_016790065.1 Steroidobacter sp. | reverse complement strand
CTGACGCAGTCGGTGCAGGTGGCCAACGTCGGTATCACTCGCTACACCTTCGACAACCTCGCCCCGGGCACCTACTACTTCGCGGTCCGCGCTTACACCGCCAACGGCACCGAGAGCAACAACTCGAACGTCGCCTCTAAGGTCGTGCAGTAAGCCTAGTCACTCCAGCGCGGCGCGAGCTTGACACTCGCGCAGCCTTTTCACGGCGACCGACGGCGGTCGCCGTTTTTTTATGCGTAGACGCAAGTATCCAATCATTCGAACGACTCGTTTCAGTCCGGGAATGGAGTCCGGCTAAGATCAATCATTGCGCACCCCCTCCACGTCTCTTCGATTTCGCTCATCGATCTCTCTAACGATGTTTGCAATGTCCGCGTCGCTGAGGGACAGATTTCTATCCCCCTTCCGGATCTGCATCTGTCTGGTGAACTCTCGCGACCGTTGCAGAGTGAGGATGTCAGTGATTCGACGTTGCATCCTGAACTCCGACCTCGGCGCCAGATACACATAGCCGTCGGTAACATCAGCCAATGTAAAGCTGCGGCAGCCACCAGCAGTCTCTGCTCCCACGCGCGTCACTGAGGGAGAGAGATATCCAAGCTGAGAACTCGGCACAGCGCCTAACGCCGTTACAGATCGCACATCGACGCCGAGTTGCCGCTTCTCGGGAAACGCCGCCGTAATGAGCGATTCAGCCTGTGCCACTTCGGGCCCGGCTTCGCTGCCATGAAGTGTGATGCGAAAGGTACGGTCGCCGATGTAGCTATAGATCAGGTTTCCGGCGCTTCGTGAGTGCCCGCGATGCCAGCCTTCGTAGTGAGTCCCTTCAGGGTTCTCTTCGGCGTAGAAGCGCGTGCTGGTATGTCCCGAGCCAGCGTAAATCAGCGCCTTGGCATCTTTCTCGATGAACTGCCGGCTGATGATGTCCGCCCAGAGAATATTCCGGCGACTGCCGTAGTCGCCGCCGATCCAGCGGTCTCGGGCTTTCGCATCCATGCCTTTCTCGCCCTCCCGTAACTGCGACCACTCGGTGGGACCTAATGGCACATCGAGCGCCACGACTCTGAACCTCGGAGCGTCGGCTGGTAAAGCATGGTTGATCTCCCAAGCCACGCGCAGCACATCCCGATATTCCCTGAAGCTGGTATGCAACAACCTGAAATTGAAAATCAGATCGTTCGCCAGGGACTCATCGTAGTGCCGGCCATTGAGCAACTCGTCGACTTTCGCCTGGTCCTTGGAGAGCAGAAATTCGTAGCCGAGGTTGTGAACTCCCGCGGCGTATAGCTTAGAGATCAACCGCTGCAGGAACTCGATATTCTGCCTGACGTAGTGCGGCCCCTCGCCGAGGAACACGATGTCGTGATCGCGAAACTTGCCAACCACGTAGTCCTCGGCCGGCTGCGCCTCTCGACGCAACTGTTCCAAGGACGCCCGCTCCTGCGCATTCTGGCCGGCAACCATGTGTGGCGCGCCGAATCCGAGCAGTGCCGCTGCGAACATCGCAACGAGCTTCGCATCTATACATCGCTTCACTCTGGATCCACTCATCGCTCTGACACCACCCGACCATCCTTGATGACCAGCGCCACACTGCGAATGTTCTTCATCTGCTGCAAGGGATCTGCATCGAGTAATAGCAGGTCCGCCCTGCTGCCTGCTGTAGCGGTGCCGAACTCACGCTCCTTGTGTAGCCACTTCGCACCATTCACTGTGGCCGCCTGCAGGATCACGGCATTCGGCACACCGATCTGCTCATAGCGCTCGAGCTCATCGAGCAACGAGTTGTTGTCCGAGCCGGCGAGCAACTGCACCCCGTTGCGATGAGCCTCCAAGGTCAGCGTGGATAGATCCGCCGCGCGTTGTGTCTCGGTCTGCCAGTTGTCCAAGCCGTAACGAATCTGCTCCATGCCTGTTGGAAAGTAGGCCGTCAACGTGGCATCCAGCATCACGCCACGCGCCGCCATGTCACGCAGCATCTGCTGAACCGCGGGACCTTTCGGATCGGGGCGAGGCTGATACTGCTGCAGACCGAGGCGGGCCATGGAAACCTTGATGGGCTCCTTCTCCCACTGAGGATTCTGGGTGTCGGGAACGAAGCCGTAGTAATAGTTGTTGGCGTGATTGACGCCGCTGATGCCTGCAGCAATTGCAGCCGGCCAACCTGTGCGCGCCATGTCGCCCGTCACCGGCAGTCCCACTGCCTTCGCAGCGGTGATAACCGCCGCCGAGACTTCCGGCGCAAGGAAGTAGTAAAGCTTGATTCCGTCCACACCTTGCGCGTGCAGGGAGCGCACCAATGCGGAGGCCGATTCCGGACGAGACAGCAGCACATCCACCATGGGTTTATAGCTGTAGCTGTCCAGCAACGGGCCGAGCGTATAGATGCGCGGCCCTGTGAGCAGACCATGCTCGATGGCGTCGCGCAGATTCAAACTCTCTGCGAGGTCTGCGCCTGGATCGCGGATCGAAGTGATTCCTTTCGCGAGCATGTCCTCGCCGCTGTACAGGAAGTGACGCCAGTAGTGATAGTGGCTATCGACCAAGCCCGCCATCAGAAAGCGTCCCTTCGCATCGATGACACGGACTGCGCTCGATGACTTGGAACTCCTGGCCGGCACGGCGCCTTGCCAAACTCGCAAGATGCGGCCGGCTTTGACCTCTACGTTGGCCTGTTCCATCACGTCGGCACTTCGCCCGTCGAACAATCGCGCGTTGGTAATTAACAAGTCGACAGGCAGGCGTGCGGGGAGGACGAAGCTCGCCCGAAACGGAATCGGCGATGACTTCCCTGACTCGAGATCGACGCGGAACACTTTGCGCCCAGCGACCAGCACCGCCGTCTTCCCATCCGGATGCAGCGCGAGCTGCTTGCCGTCATAGGGACTGGAATACACGCGCCGCGCAGCTCCCTGTCGCAGCGAACGTATCGTCAAATGCTCAACGCCCTCCTCGCGATCGATATAGATCAGCGACGCGCCGTCGACACTCCAGCGCACCGATGTCTCATCGACTTGAGGGCTGCTGGTCAGCCGCTCGACGCTGATCGGGTCCAGGTTCATCACTACCAAATCGCGCACGCTGGGAAATCGCTCGCCGACATGTTCCAACGCCACCTGCGTGCCATCGGGAGACAGCGCGAACGACCAGACCGCTTCGGTCTGGCCAAAAGTCCACTGCCGCGGGCCATCTTCGCCCGCGGCAGTGGAACCATCGGCCTGCTTGGTGCTAGCGGCACGCCCGGTCGGCACCGACCATAGATGAGCAGCGAACTGATTGCGGTCTTCGATGAAAAACAGCTGCGGCCGCGTCGGGTGATAGTCGATCTGGCCGATCTGAAACTCGGTCCTGAAAATGCTCCGCCTGGTACCGTCGGCAAGCGCATGCACGATGAGCTCACTGCCGGTACGGTGTTGTTCGGCGTAGGCCAAAAATCGTCCGTCGGTCGACCACGCAGGGTGCGACTGCCATTCGGTACCGAAGCTCAGCTGTCGGGCGTCACCGCCCTCCATCGGCACCAACCAGATTTTCCCCAGCACCGCGACAGCAAGCGTCTTGCCATCGGGTGAAATGGCCGGATCTTGAACGCCGCGTTCCACGTCGACCGTTCGCGACACCGAGCCACGCGCGTGTGCAAGAGACACCACGCTCATGAGAAGCATCAGCAGAACGAGGACGTCACGCATACAGCTCTTCGCGCCGTACTTGCTCACGGTTGGCCCATGGGCACGTACAACGTACTGGGTCGAGTCCGATCGTGATACAGAGTCACCGTGACCGGCTGAGCATCCCGCATGGATTCCAGCGCGACGACGCCGCCACTGTTGTAGTTCTTTTGCGAATGCATGGAGTTCGACGGAGCGATCACCAATCGAAGCCGACTGCCACGCTGCAGCTGACGCGAGACGAATGAGAAGTCACTGAAGTCGTAACGCAACGGCGCACGGGTGTCGATAAGCTTGGGCTCACGCACGCTCTCGCGATAACGCGCACGCATGCTCGCGTCGCTCAAATGAATACTACTGCCATCGATCTTAATCTCCGAGACCGCCACAGTGAAATCCGTATCCGGCCGGTCGATGGCAATCCATGCGGAGAGTTTGAAGAAGCCACTGATCTGCACCGACTCGGCGAACGGCTCGGTGTGATATACAAGTTGCTTGCCGCGATTGGCATGCACTTGTCTCTGATCCACCAGTCCGCCGACGCTAGACGGCGCGCTATCCGCCTCTGCACTGCTGATGTCGCGTGGATCGTAGATGTAACTATCCGGCTTGCCGCGAGCCACCCGATCTCGCAGCAGCGAACCTGACGCCAACACATCGGTGGCGTTGTGGTTCGAGTCGAGCGACATTGCATGCGACTCAGCAGTGATGGCTTGCAAGCTCGGCGCATACCGCCATTGCTCGGCTCCCATCACATAGTAAGCCACCGGCGCTTTCAGAAACTCTGGCTTCGGCCCGCCTTGCATGGTCCACGCATACCATTCGAGGTGCAGCTTCGGCAGATCCACCAGACTCGCCTCGGCAAACGTCAGGCCGCCGAACTGCGCCTGCGGCGTGCGCGTGCCGGAGTGATTCCAAGGACCGATGATCAGATAGTGCCGGGCGCGCGCCTCGGGAGTCGCATGGCGCATGTGCTGTGAGTAGAACTCCAAAGCACCGGGCTGATCGGCATCGTAGCTACCGGTGATGGTGAGTATAGGCAACTGCATGTTCCGATACTGCTCGGCCGTGGGCACGTGCGCATCCCAATACTCATCGCGATAGGGATGCCGGAGCCATTCTTGAAAGATCGGCGAAGGCTGGCCCAGCAGCGTATCGAACTCAGCCAGCGGCCGTCCCGACTCGAACCAGTCGCGACTCAGCGCCGACCAGAATGACTCGTCATCGAACAACTTCTGCTGGGAAGCGCGCCCAGCAGTCAACGCGAGCCATTGCATGGCGTATGGATACGCAATGTTATTGCGCATCGGAAAGTCGAGCCCCGGATACACCGAGGCCACCGGCACGATGGTCGCCAGGCTCGGCGGCCGCTCCTTGGCCAGCGCCCATTGATCGTAGCCGGCGTATGAGCCGCCCCACGTGGCCACCTTACCGTTGCAGTAAGGCTGCTTCGCCAACCATTCCACCACATCGTAGCCGTCGCGCGCTTCCTGTATGAGGGGCCGAAAACTTCCTTCCGAGTTGCCCCGCCCGCGCACGTCCACCGTGAGGAACGGCAACCCGTGCGAGGCGAAATACATGCCGCGATCGTGATAGGTCTCGGAGATGTACGGCGTCAATGTGAACAGACAGGGCGCGGGCCCTGTCTGTCCTTTCGGCGTGTAGGCCGTCGCATTCAGATGCACTCCATCGCGCATCGGAATCTTGACGCCCCACTGAAACTCGACCTTCGCCGCCGCCGGCTTCGTCAATTTCTGTTCGGCCTTGCTGGTCACGGCGACCAGCAAGCCACACACCAGCAACAGCATGCTCGATGAGACACGATTCATCGCAGGGCCTGCTCAGATCAGAACGACGTACGCAACGTCAACGTGAGGCTGCGAGGCTCGCCGTAGAAAATCCAGAAGGGCGAGCGCAGGTTGTAGTACGTCTCATCGAACAAGTTATTGACGTACAGCGACACGGAAGTTTTCTCCGCCATCTGATAACTGGCATTCAAACTGGCTAGCCAGTAGGCGTCCTGGACAGCGCGCACGGCACCGCTTTGCACGTAGCTCTCGCTTTGTGCGTGCACACCGCCGCCCAGTCGCCACCGACCCTGCAGCCCAGGCAAGCGGTAGGTGGACCACAATTTGAACAAGTGCTTCGGCGTGTAAGAGCTGAATGCCGCGCCTTCATTCACAGTGGGCGCATTGGCCGCATCGCGATCCTTTTCATACTTGGTGGTGTTGAAGGTGTAGCCCGCCGCCACTTCCCAATTGCCGCCCAGCCGTCCGGACATTTCCGCTTCGAAGCCTTCGCTGCTCACTTCGCCATCCGGAACGAAGTAACAAACCGGGCTGCCCGCTGCGCAAGGACGCTGTGGGTCGGGCAGCGCGCGGTTTTTCTGATCGATACGGAACATCGCCAGCGATGCGAACAAGGTGCGATCCAGGAATTCCCCTTTGATGCCGAGCTCGGTGTTGGCGCCGACGATGGGATCGATGGGCTTGCCTGGAAATTCCAGAGCGCGCACCTGGGGCAGAAATATATCGGCGTAGCTGCCATACACCGAGAACGTATCGTTGAGTTCGTAGACGATGCCAGCGTAGGGAGTCACTACGCCGTCGCCACTGACCTTGGAGGGCGGGCCGACATAAACGAAATCGCCATCGCTGTAATGCTGCGCGAACTTCCACCAAGACACGCGAGCGCCAACCGAGATCGTGAGCGGGTCGGCGACGCTGAAGCGGCCGCTGGCATACAAGCCCGATTCCGATGTGTCCAGCGTGCTTTCCAGAAACGCCGGCTGAACCCGCACCGGCACCGGCACGCTCGCCGGATTCCAGTTGAAGATATCGGCCGGTCCGCCCGACGGATTCAGGACATAGTAAGCAAGCGTGTCTTCGACACTGCGAGTGGAGCCGCCGAACATCAGATGATGCGTCCGCCCGAACAAGCTGATGTCGCCTTGAGTGAACGCGTCCACACCGGTGTGCTCGACGTTGCTAGGAAAGTCGGCGCTATCCAGAAAGGGCCCGGTGCCGGTGGCCGGATCCACCCAGCCAACGATGGCTGCGGTTCGCCATTGATTCGAACCTTTCAGGTAATTGCCCACCACTCGGGTCACCCAACCATTGGCGGCAGTCCATGCCAGTTCGACGAACGCGTTCTTGTTGTCGAAATCCATGTGCGCCCATTTCGGTCCCAGGAACGTGGAACGCGGCAAGCCAATGTCGCTGCCATCCGTGTAGCGCGGCAAGCCAGCGCCGAGCGGCGTCTGTTCCAGCAGCGTCTGCGTGTAGCCGGCGGACAGCACGAGATCCGGTCGCAAGTCGTACTCGACGATTCCATGCAGCACGGTTTTCTTCTGATGAGCGACGTCATAAAAGAAGTCGCTGTCCTGATGCGATAGCACGGTGCGACCACGCAAGGTGCCGGACTGATTCAGCGGGCCGGTCAAGTCCAGCTCGCCTCGATAGTTGTTCCACGAACCGGCGCTCAACACGGCGGCGCCGGCAAAACGATCCTTGGGACGCTTGCGCACCATGTTGACGGTGCCGGACGCATTGCCCGACCCCTGCAACAAACCGTTAGCGCCACGCAGGACTTCGATGCGCTCGTAGATCCCCAGATCCGGACTCAGCACCACGTCCTGGTTGGAACGATCGATGGGAATGCCATCGACCTGGAAGATGTTCAGATCGAAGCCGCGCGCCGAGTAGGTTTCCCGATTGGTGCCGGCGGACACGACGGTGATGCCGGTGGCGGCAGTCATCGCCTCGGTCAGCGTCAACAGATTCTGGTCTTCGATACGCTGACGGGTGATGACGGAGACCGACTGCGGCACTTCTCGCAGCGTGCGTTCGTCACGACCGAACGAGATCCGGTTGCTGGTGATGGTGACCTCTTCCAGCACGGAGTCCAAACCGGAGCTGCGCTTCGAGCCGTCAGCGGCGAGCTCAGACTGGTCCGTCTCGCCGGCGTCCCGAGTTTCGAACGATGTCTTTTCTTGTACGGCGCTAGTCCGAGTCGTGATCAGTAAAGCTCCCGACAGCTCGTCGGTGCGTAGTATCAGCGGCGTTCCCTGCAGCAACTTGGCCACTGCCGCTTCGAGCGACATGCTGCCGCTGACGCCTGGCGTGCGAATGCCTTTGAGTTGATCCGGGCTGTACATCAGCTCGACGCCCGATTGCTTGGACAGCAACTCGAGCGCCGCCTTGAGTTCGCCAGCAGGAATATTGACACTTTCGAGGCCAGCGGCCTGTACACACAGCGCCGCGGAGCACGCGAGTGCGAGTACGACGGATCGCGGCAGAATGGATTTCAGCATTGGTGGTCCCCGTGCGGCTCTGGTTGATGGTCCGCTAACTACCGGGACGATCCAAATTCAAATATCCAACAGTGCGACCTGAATAAATCCGCAACTCGGTCAGTGAGCAGAGCCAGCACGCTCGGCCGAGCCGAGCAACGTCGTTTCGCCATTCTGTTGTAGAACGCGCACTGGATAGCCCGCTTCGAGCAGGCGCAGGAAGCCACCCACGTTGGTCGACCGGAATTTTCCACCGACTCGCAGGCTCGCAACAGTTGCGTCGGCGATCACGATTTTCTGCGGGGCGTAACGGTTGAACTCGGCAACGGCTTCCGCGATCGTCACGTCTCGGAACACGAGATACCCGGACCGCCAACTCAGCACTTCCTCGACCTCCGACAATGGCGCGCCATGCACCTCCGTGCCAGCGGAGCCAGCCCTAGCTACATCGCCGGCGCCGAGCTGGTAGGACGACGCCGTGCTGCCGCTACCCTCTTCCACGCGCACGCGCCCCTCTGCAACGACGACCCGAACATCGCCTGCCTCTCGGCGAACAGAGAATTGTGTACCCACGGCGACGACACGCCGATCGCCTGCCACCACCACGAATGGACGTGTCGAGTCCTTGGCAACATCGAAGAACGCTTCGCCGCGATCCAGACTCACGCGACGCTCACTCTGGCTCAATGCAACTCGTATCTTGCTGTCAGTCCCGAGGGTCACGCTCGAACCATCCGCAATCGGCACGATGGCGAGCCCGCCGACTGGAGTGAGGTACGACTGGCCCGCGGGCCAGAGCGACCAAGTGGCGATGGTCACGACCAACAGGATGCCTGCAGCGAGTGCCCCGAACCGCTTGAGCGATCTTGCCGGCGGCCTGGATGGCACAGTTGCCTCGATCGCTGGCTCTGCAACTGCCGCTGCCGCCGTTGTCGGGTCAAAGAAAGGCGAGAAATTCCACCCATCCGGCTTGGGCAGCACTCCAGGCGGAACCCCAGCACTGAGCGCCTTGAGCCGCGCCGCGTTCTTCCATGCCGCCTGCGCACGCACGAAAGCCACTCGGTTGCGAGTGGACTGCTGCAACCATTGATCGAGCGCAGCCTGGTCCGCATCGCTCCAACGGTCGCCAGCCCGCTTCGCAATCCACGTTGCCGCAATGCTGTCGCTATTGCCGTCCATGACTGACCTCGTGCTGTTCCGACTCGCCGTCGAACTGTTCACTCCTGCTCACCTGCGCCTCTTTACCGCCAAACAGGTAACTCGCGAGTAACTCGGTACCCCGCGCTAGATGCTTCTCGATAGTCCCTTCGCTCACGCCGAGCCGATCCGCGGCGGCCCGTATCGAGATCTCCTCGACACGGCGCATCCACATCACTTCACGACACTTGGGCGGCAACTGGTCGAACGCTTGCGCCAGTCGCTGCAGTTCCTGGCGTGCGCTGGTGCGCTGTTCCGGGGAGATCTCATCCAACAGGACGTTCAGGACCTCCAAATCCCCCGTTGCGTCGATCGATACGATGCGTCCTCGGCGTACTCGATCGGCCATCAAGTTGCGAGCCGTGGTGAACAGAAAGGATTTGGCCGCGACCGGGCGCGCCTTCATGCCCGCCTCGTAAACGCGGACATAGATATCCTGACGCAGGTCGTCGACCTCCTCGCGCTTCGGCCAGATCCGCTGCAGATAGCGCACCAGCGACTCCTCATGCACGAGGATCTCGCGTTCGAACCAGCTATCCAGGGATTCGGCCATGACGCCGACGTTACAACGAATGGCTCCAGCTATGTAGGCCTGGCGGGTGAGACACGGTTGTTTTTTGTGGTCGCCAGGCTGGCGCTGGGGGAAAACTCCGCTTCGCTCGTCCCGGTTGAAATGGCACTTCGAAAGCGCTGACTCTGGCAAATTTCTGCTCCGTGCTCTTCCCAGGTCGTGGTGTATCAAGATTTGTTACACCTGCATCACACCTGCCATTTTCGTTGACGGCAGGCGCGGCAGCGTCATCACATAGGCAGCTACCATATCTCGACGCGCTGCTCCGGGCTCAGATAGAGCTTGTCGCCCGGCTTCACATCGAATGCCGCGTACCAGGCATCGATGTTGCGCAGGGGGCCATTCACCCGGAATCGCTCCGGGCTGTGCGTATCCTTGAGCACATACTGCCGCAGAGCATCGTCGCGATACTTGGCGCGCCAGATTTGTGCGTAGGCGAGAAAAAAGCGTTGATCGCCGGTAAGGCCATCCACGATGGCAGCCTTGCGTCCTTTCAGGGAGCGATGGTAGGCGTGGTAGGCCATGCTGAGACCGCCGAGGTCGCCGATGTTCTCACCGATCGTGACGGCACCATTGACGTGCAACCCGGGCAAGGCTTCGAAAGCCGAGTACTGCGCGATGAGCTGAGCCGCGCGCGCCTTGAATGCGGCGTCATCCGCCGGCGTCCACCAATCCATCAGGTTTCCTTCAGGGCCGAACTGACGTCCCTGATCATCGAAGCCGTGCCCGATCTCATGGCCGATGACAGCGCCGATGGCGCCATAGTTCACAGCGCTATCCGCATTGGGATCAAAGAACGGCGGCTGCAGGAATGCAGCAAGAAACACGATCTCGTTGTTGAGCGCATTGTAGAACGCGTTGATCGTCTGCGGCGGCACGTCCCACTCTTCGTGATCCACCGGCAGGTCGAGGCGAGCGATCTTGCGACTCCATTCCCACTGCGCAACACGGTGCGCATTGCCGATCGGATCATCGCTCCGGATGTCGAGCGTGGAATAGTCTTGCCATCGCTCCGGATACCCGACCTTGGAGACGATGCTGGCCAGTTTCTGCTGCGCGCGCCGCTTGGTCGTCGGCGTCATCCAGGTGAGCTGTTCGATGCGCTCTTTGAAAGCCGCACGCACGTTCTCGACCAACTCCTCCATCATCACTTTGGATTGTGGCGGAAAATACTCTGCGACATAGATGCGGCCGATCGCATCGCCGAGGGATTGGTCGACCGCCTGGACCGCGCGCTGCCAGCGTTCGCGCTGGACAGGCTGGCCGCTCAGCACCGTTCCGTGAAAGGCAAACGTCGCGGCGCCGAAGCGCTTCGGCAAGTAATCGCTGTGATCGTCGAGGTAATGAACGATGAGATAGGACTGCAGCGTCGCGATCGGCGTGTCACCGAAGATTCGTGCGATCGCTTTTATCGCCGACAACTCCCTCAGGATGAACTCCCGACGGGCACCGACCTGGGCGGCATCAAGAAAGGCTTGCCAATCGAAGCCCGGGGCGTAGCTCAGCAGTTGTTCCTTGCTACGTGGGTTGTAGCTCGCTTCGATGTCGCGCTGCTGCTGTAGAGACCAATGGACTCGAGCAAGCTTCGATTCGAAGGCCATGACGTCGCGCGCCTGTTCTCGCGCCGCCGGCAGCCCCGCCAGCTCCAGCATCTGGCGCAAGTAATCCAGATACTTCCCCCGAACTTCCTTGAAGCTGGCCTCGTCCCTGAGGTAGTAGTCGCGATTCGGCAGACCGAGTTCGGCTTGGCCGATCCGGACTGAATATCTATCGGGACTTCGCAAATCCGGCCGCACAGTCAAGGTAAAGACTGACTTGAACTGCGGAAGCGCGATCAAACGCGCGATGTCGGTCCTTGAGCTTGCCGCGGCGATACGGCGCAGATCCGGCTGCGCAGATTCGAGCCCGTTGGCCTCGATCGATGACTCGTCCATGAAGGCGGCGTACAGGTCGCCGATCTGGCGTTCCGGGGAACGCGGAGCGGAATCCGCTGCACGCGCCGCTTCGATGATTCTTCGCACGCGCTGCGCGGTCAGCTCGCTCAATCCCTGAAATGCGCCGTAGGAAGCGCGATCCGCGGGGATTTGAAAGTTCGCGTACCAATGGCCGCTGGCATACTCGAAGAAATCATCACCGGGCCGAGTACCGGAATCGCCGGCAGCAAGCGCCAGACCGAAGCTGCCGATCTGGGCCTTGCCGGCCGAGTCCGCCGCGTCGGCCGGCGCTCCCTGACACACACAGGCCACGACCAGCGCCGCGACTGATGCAGATAATTTCATTGACTCGATATCTCTCGTCAGGCGGATGTCCCGGAGCTGAAAGGTCTCGATCCTTTCAGCCCCGGAATGACGGGCCCTATCTCGGCTTGCGTGGCTGCAGATGCCGCGCGAGGAAGGCATAGATATCTCGCCGGGATTCTTGCGCCAACTTGGTATCGATCCGGTTGAAGGAGTGACCCCCTGGCGGATCCTGATAGATCTTGTAATCGAACTTCTTGTCCGCTGCCTTGAGCGCCAGGATGAGATGCTCGACTTCCATCACGTTCACGTCGCCATCATTCGTGGCGGTATGGATGAGCAACGGGGTGCGCAACTTGTCGGCGTGGAAGACCGGAGAGCGGCGTCGATATTCCCCGGGATCTTCCGCCGCCGTCGCGCCGATGAAGCTCGCGAACCGCGTGTTGTACTCCTCGCCGGAATAGCCCATGCGCTGCACGAGATCGCTCGCCGGCACACCCGCATAAGCCACCTGAT
>NZ_JAEUPY010000306.1 GCF_016790065.1 Steroidobacter sp. | reverse complement strand
CCCGTGGCAAGCAATGTATTCGCCATCATTCCGGGCCCCGTCGAGAACGCACGCACGCCGATCATGCGCCCAGCGTCGAGCATGTCCTCATAAACAAACATGTCGCTCGTGTACGCCTGCGGATCGAGTCCCGATGTCACGCCATAGGCGAGATTGGCGATAAAACTCCAGTGCTGCAGATCGAGCACGTCCCGCCTGATCTCGAACCAATGCGCGTGTGTATCGATGAATCCGGGAACGACAAACTTGCCACGGATATCGCGTATCTGTGCATGCTCGGGGATGGCGACCGAACCACGTCTACCGACGTTTAGGATGCGGTTATCACCGATCCAGATATCCGCATCCTGGATCACCTCATCACCTCTCATGGTGATGACAGTGGCACCGCGAAGCACCAGGGCTCCTCGCGGCAGATCACGGGGAATCGAGAGATCGACCAGGAAACTTTGTGTTCCTTCGGCATCGTCGGCGAGCGGCTGGCTCGATGGCGCCAAGCGGATGCTACTCAGCGAGCGTCGATAGAAAGTCGGGCCCAACGCCCAGGTAATAGTCTTGCCGTCGTCTGCCCAGGCGAAATAGTCGGCACCAGAATCAGTGACACGCTGGATGGACACAGTCGGCTGCTGGAGATCGATCTCGAGAATTCCCTCACCCATCTGCGGCACACCGATGAGGTAGAGCTGAGGCGCAAGGCCGAACTGCGCCAGTAGCCAGCGTCCGTCTGGACTGATCGCTGCATTACTGGCCGCTGCCGTGCGCGCCTGCAACTCCTTGCCGCCTGGTCCTCGAATTCGGACATGCACGCGACCTGCGGTGCCGTCCAACGCTACCGAACGAATCGAACCATCCCATGAGTGAAAATAGATTCGACTGGAGTCTTGCGTGAAGTGCAAATTGCGAATCTGCGCTTGCCGCGAAACGAACTCGGACTTGCCACTCGGCGAAATTTTGACGATATCGACGGCGCGCACCGCCGAGACTTCATCGTGTGCCTGCGTGCGTTCGAAATTGTTTGAACGCAGCGCGTAGATGGTCTTGCCGTCTGGAGCAAACACTGGATCGCTGTAGTACGCAGCGTAGTCCGAAACGCGCTGCGGCTTGCCACCCTCAGCGCTTACCCTCCAGACGTGCCCGCCGCCAGCTGCCTTCCAGGTAACGTATGTGAGCTGACGCCCATCAGGCGACCAGTTCGGTTGAAACTCGGCGTCGATGGAATCAGTGACGCGACGTACCTTCCCATTGGATAGATTCATCGAGTACAGCTGGCCCAAGGCCGAAAATGCCACGCGCCTCGCATCAGGAGATTGCTTCGGTGCCTGGATCACCCGCGCTCTCACCGGCCCGTCTTGCACTCTTTGGCCGGCACGCAGTTGCGGCCCCACATCCAATGACACGGAGGCCGTGAAAGGAATAGGTCGCGACTTGCCGCTGGCAATTTCAAGACGCTGGATCTTGCCGTCCAGATTCAGAATCAACGCCGTACCGTCAGGGGTGAAGCTGGAGGACGGCAACAGATCGCGTGACGCGACGCTGTAGTCAGATGCGTCAGTCTGCACTGGGTAGGTAAGCCAGCGATCGGTGCCGCTATCGAGATCGCGAATTCGCAGACCGGTCTGGCCATCTAAACGCGTCGCATAGATGAGTTGCCTGCCATCGGGAGACAGCACCGGCTTCATCGCGCCCCCCGGTATTGCGACCACCGCTGACTCCTCGCCCGTCTCCAGGTCGTGGCAGGAAATCTGCCATCGGTTGGCACCCGCTGCCTTGGACGAGAAATAGAGATATCGTCCATCGGCCGAGGGCACCACGCCTAGTGCGCTATGGCCTGCTGCGTCACTCAGTGCCGGCAGGACTGCGGTTGGACAGCTAGGACATTCGGGCGGCGCAAGCATTCTTTGTAGCCGAGTTCTGCCGCCACCTCGAACGTCGTAGGCCCAGAGATAGAAGACCGTATTGTGCTGGTTGGGTCGCTCGCCGCGAGATACGTAGAGCGTTTGCCCATCTGCCGACCAGGCGGGCGAAGCAAAGGCGGTATTATCGTCGTCGCGCGACAGCTGTCGCGGATTCGAACCATCAGCAGCGGCGATCCAAAGGTTCTCGCTGCCGGAGCGATCGCTGAGAAATGCGATCTGTCGGCCGTCGGGCGAAAAGGCAGGTTGCGTCTCGAATGCCAAGCCCCCCAACAGCAGTTGGGCCGTCCCGCCACGCGCGTCGAGCGTATACAGGTCGCCGAGCAATTCGAACACAATCGTGCGCCCGTCCGGAGACACATCAAGCGAGATCCAGCTGCCCTCGTCCGTGTCGAACGCCACCTTGCGAGACACGTTCAGGGGCAGAGACGCTGCCTGCAGCATCGGTGCTTCTGCCTGCGCATGCGCGACAGGTGCCGAGATTGTTGCGAGCACTGCGTAAAACAGCATTGAGAACAGTCGTGTCATCGATGAAACATGTCACTTCGTGCAGTCACTTCAATCGCCCCACACTGCTTCGAACAGCCTCGCGAAGTTGCGCCCCAGAATCTTCTCGATGCGTCCCTCCGGCCAGCCACGGCGGCTGAGATCGCCCGCCAACGTCAACAAGCGCAACGGATCGTTGTATTCCGGGATGAGGTTGAAGACATCCGCCGCCTCTCCGGGCGCCGCGATGCCAGCCTGCCGGCGTTCCTCATAGAATTTTCGCTGGTGCTCGCCATAAGCAACATCAAGGGTCGCACCGGAGATCACGCCGTCCGTGCCGAGCCCCACGTGGTCTTCGCCACAAACATTCACGGCGTGCTCCAAGTGACGAATCAAGTCCGCCGCGTGCTGCTGCCCCGACTGACGCAAGAAAGGCATGAAGTAGATGCCGACCACGCCCCCTCTATTGGCCAATGCCTTCAGCTCGCTGTCATGAGTATTGCGCGGCACGTCGACCAAGGCCCTGCATCCGGTGTGCGTGATCGCAAGCGGCGCGCGAGCCGCGGCGATGCCCTCCGCAATCGTTCTGGCACCCGCATGACTCAGATCGAGTAGCAACTTCAGCCGATTGATCTCCGCAATGGCTTCGCGCCCGAGCGTACTCAGTCCGCTATTGGCAGGCTCCAGGCAACCGTCGCCCATCAGATTTCGCCGGTTGTAAGTGAGCTGCACGATCCGCACTCCAAGATTGCGGAACAGGCTCAGACGTTCCAGGTCACCCTCTAACATGCTGGTATCTTGGAATCCGAAGATCAGTCCTAAGCCACCCTTCGCTTTCGCCTCGCGGATCTCACGACAGCTGCGTACCTTCATCAGCACATCTGGATGGGCGGTGATTTCTCCCTCGTAGTATGCGAGCGACTCCAGGGCCTGTTCATACATGCGCGGACCGTTGCCAACGCCGCCTATCGTAAGATTCACAGCGCTGACGCCTGATTGCTTCGTATCCGCGATTGCCCGTTCCGAAAAAGCGGATATCCGCGACGCGTTGTAGTCAAGCTCCCCTGGCCCGCTCAGCCCATCGATGACCAGTGCCTGACGATAGCGTTCTGCGCCATAGTCACGCGCCGCCCACGCGCTACGCATTCCCAATGTCGCAGGAACGGCGACGGCTACCGCGGATTTCAAGAATTCTCGACGAGCCCGCCTCCGCGGAGAATCTGCCTTCATTCCCGTCACAACGTCACCCTTCATTTTTGTATTGATCGAGCGGTTCTCAATGCGCAGGCACGCCGCAGTGCTTTGCAATCCATTCCACCCAACGTCGTGACACGTCGCGCTGATGCACCGGGTCCGGGGGCGCGTGTCCATCGACTGGATACGCGATGAACTGAACGTCGACGCCATTGTCCTTGAGCGCGTGATAGAGCTTGTAAGACTGCGTCACCGGGACTCTGCGATCTCCCGTCGTGCTCAAGATCAGTGTGGGCGTCTGGATTCGGTGCGCCTGTGCCATCACCGACTGCCGCCAATAGTTGGTTGCGTTGTCGTTGCGCCACGGTGAGCCGCCCATCGCATCACCAAACCCAACGTTGATGTCCGCCAAGTTGTAGGAGTCGAGGTGATCGGTCAGCGCTGCACCCGAGACAGCGGCGCACCAAGGCGTGTAGTGACTGGTGAGCCAGTTGGTCAAGAACCCACCGTACGACCATCCGGATACAGCGATACGCGTTGTATCGACAATGCCACGAGCCTTCAGCACCTTGAGCCCGGCCATCACATCCCGAGCGGGCCCATCTCCATAGTCATTCACGACTGCCTGCGTGAATGCATCATCGCCAGAGGTGCTGCCACGGAAGTTCGGACTGAACACCAGCCAGCCTTGTGCCGCGAGCAACTGACTGAAGCCATCGAACGACTGAGTCGACAATCCCGCCGGGCCACCGTGCGGTCTGATGACCAAGGGCGCCTTCTGGTTCTTCTTGAACCCTGGAGGGTAGATCAGGGTGCCGGTCAGCGCGAAGTCATCGTTGCGCCAATCGATCGTTTCCATGCGACCCAGACTCAAGGCCGCCAGCGACTCATTGAATTGTGTCAGGCGCCTCGGCTTGGCATCGACCGAGGACAGGAGATAAAGCTCCGCCGGACGTTGGGCTTCACTGCCGACGAAGGCGATCGTCCCCGCGGTGCTTACAGACAAGTTCCATATCTGCAGGCCGGTGATATCGCCAAGCTCGAGTCGCCGCGACGGTCCGTCGAGCGGCCGATGCCAGAGAACGTTTCGCGTACCGTCCTCTCCCATGAAGACGTGGGAGCCACGGTCGGCGAGCCACAGTAGGTCCCTCAACGTACGATCGAGATCCGGTGCGATGTCGCGGCTCTTGCCACCTGCAACCGGCACCATTCTGAAAGTTCGACCGCGAAAAAAACCACCTGGCCCAAGCGAAGCCTGAAAGCTGATGAGGTCCCCCTCTGGCGATATTCCCAAAGGCGACTGCCACAACGCTCCCGAGTCAGGCGAGAACGGCACCAGCACACGGACCTGTCCGCTGCCAGTATCGATGACTTTGAGCGAGGACTTCAGCAAGTCCGCAAAGTGCGGCGTCGGTTGGCTGATGAAAGCGATCGCTTGACCATCTCGCAGCCACTTGATGCGTCCCACGCTTTCCACGCCGGAGGTCAACCTTCGCGGCACTCCTCCCGTCACAGGGACGATCCAGATGTGCGAGGACACCGCCGCCCGCATAGCCAAGTAATCGCTGTTGCCCACTTCGAAGGAACGATTGTGACGCTCCACACCCGTACGCTCCTGCGTGCGATCCGCAGTGATGAACGCAAAGGCTCGGCCGTCGGGGGACCATTCGTAGAACTGCACCCCCTCGCTCGCGTCGGTGACGACGACGGGCGCAGAGGAACCCGTACCGTTCATCGACATCACATGGATCTGCAGTTTTCCTGTGCCTGCCTGATCGAGCCACGCTAGCCGATCACCGGTCGGCGACCACTGCGGCGAACTGGCGGCGAACGGACGTGCAACGAGTTCTCGCTGCACGCCTGTTCCGCTGTCAACGATTCGGAGCGATCGGACGAATCGGTTGCTCTCATAATCCGCCACCGACGTCACTAACGCGACCTGCTTACCGTCGGGCGAGATCGTCGCATCGGAGAGGCCGACTTCCGTGCCCAGGTCGGCCAGCGTCACCGATCGCGCCTCGCTGCGCTGCGCCCCCGCGACGAGGCAAGCCGCCATGACAAACGCACAGCACTTCATGATCAGAAGTGCTTGGTCGCCGAGAGCCAGTACTCCCGCAAGCGCGGATCGCCAAAAGGACTGTAGTAAAGAGAGTTCCCGTAGTAGGCATCGAACGGCGGCACCTTGTCGAAGACATTGCTGATGCCCAGTTGCACCGTGGTACCCGACAGCGCCTTGCCCGACCAGGCAACCGCCCGCTGCTCTGGCCAGCTGTAGCTGAACGCAAGATCATGGTAGGTCTGGCTGCGTACCGTGTTACTGCCTTGAGAGCGCACATAAGTCGTTACGCCACCAGAATCGAATTGATCGTAGGAGCCAAAGTAACTGGCCATCCAATCCGCCTTCCAATTGCCACGCATCCAACTCAAGGCTAGATTGGCTCGGCGCTTCAGCGGCCCACCGTCGGCCACCGCATTGGCGATATCCAGCAACGGACCGTCGATGACCGACTGCCGCTTGAAGTAACGGATGATCGAGCCGCCGCCGGCGATCTGGAAGGTGCCGAGCCGCTCGAGCGGCAACAAGTAACTCAGAGATAGATCCATGCCCTCGGTCTTCATCTCGTTGGCGTTCAGCAGGCTGAAGTCGACCAGGGTTAGCGCACCGACGCCGTAAGGATCGCCAGGCGTCGCCGCCACTCGCTGGACTCGGCCGGGCAACTGGCTCTCTAGATTGACGACCTGTTGTGGTGTCGGCGTCACTGCCACGTCCTCCAGTACCAGGTGATACCAATCGAGACTGGCGCGCAGTCCTGCAATGAATGCCGGTTCCCACACCAACCCCACATTCCAACTCTGCGAACTCTGTGGCTTGATGTCCGGATTGCCACCGGCGATGTAATGAACCACGGTCTGCTGATTGCCCCGACGTGGATCGATGACGACCGCGGTCGCATTCGCACCCAGCACATTGGTTCCACCCAGGACCGGCGCGAGGAACTGCGAATAGTCCGGTGGCAAGAAACCCTTGGCGTAGCTGGCACGCAGCATCAGTTGGTCCACGGGCTTGTAGCGCAGACCGATGGTCGGATTCGTGGAGCTGTAATCCACATCCGAAGACACTGTCGGCGTATTTTGGCCGGCGACGACAAAGGCCGTGCCAGTGGACACTTTGAAATGTTCGGTGCGACCGGAGAGCTGCAACTCCAACTCTCTGACCAGCGGCACGGCGTTGGCAGCCGACACCAGCGGCACTTTCAACTCGGTGTAGGCGCTCAAGACAGATTGCGACTGGGGTAAATAGGTCCGCGAAGTGCTCTGGGCCGCGGCCAACTGCGGAAAGTCACGAAAGAAATAACCGCCGCGCTTCACGCGCTCCTTGCGATGTTCGAGACCAACCACCAGCGTCGGTCTACCGGCAGGCAACTCCCACACGGGACCGGCCACTCTCAAAGCGACATTGCCCAGCCCACCCTCCTGGCCGCTGCCGAACGCACCTTCATACAGACCAATGCTCAGCGGATTGGACAACGTGTCGACAAAGGGGTTGACCGTGCCATTGTTGAGCGCCGCCACCAAGCCGCCTGCGGTCGAGTCGAAAGCGCTGCCGCCGTAGCTGTAGTCGTTGCTCGTCCAGGTATAGTCACTCTCCAGCTGCCAGTCGTGCGGCAGGTCGACCAGCACACCTGCGGTAAAGCGCGTGACCTCATTTCTGCTGTCATAGCCGACCGAGCCAGCGCCAGCCGGCAAGCTCACAAAAATATCTTGTTGAAATGGATTCACCGGCGATGCCGCACTGACCCGGTAAGTGGCCGCCTCCACCGCCCATTGCGAGGTTCGGGTGTTGGAGCTGCGATAGAACTCCAGGAATGCTTCGGTGTTGTCGCTCATGCGACGACGCGCGCTCGCGATGAACGACTTGGTCACCGGCGAGCCGAACACATGACTGCGAAGCCCATCGCTGTTGTAGGTACCCGCAGAGTCCGGCGACGTGAAGTTGTACGTTCCTGCATTGGACAGCAGCCCCGCTCCCAACTGCTGTAGCTGTGTCGCGCTCGAGGTTCCGGAGGGCACGTGGGTGATCGTTGATCCCAGGTTCATGCCACCGTACTCCGGCCGGAGGACCAGGGCCTGGCCGTTGGCAGAACCAATGTTTGGCAGTGACCCGCCGAGAAACGGACTGGTCGGCGACTGCAACGAGGCCAAGTTGTTTGCGCGCACCCTCTGCAGGCCTCTGGCGTACAACTCCGGTCGCTGCTCGCTGAATAGCGGTTCTACTTCGGAGAATCGGCCACCGACAACGACGTTGGTACGGCCGCCCTCCAGCGAAAAACCGTAACTTGCATCCACGGTGCGAGCCGGCGCGTCGGTATCCATAGGACTGCGATAGGACACGCCAATCTGCCCTCCTTCGTAGTCACGCTTCAGCACCACGTTGACAACACCACCGATGGCACTGCCTCCGTAGATCGCCGAAGAAGACACCGGCAACACTTCGATGCGCTCCACCGCACCGATCGGAATGCCATTCACGTCCGGCTGGAATGTCTGACCGAACAACGAAATATTTGCCGTCCGCCGGCCGTTGATCAGGATCAACGTCTGGTTGGTACCGATGCCGCGCAGATTCACGTTGCTCGAGCTGCCGTAGGCATTGACGGAGAGCTGGCTGTTGTCCCTGGCGACGGCATTCATGGACAGGTTTCTTTTGAGATAACCCTCGACGTTCAGCACACCGGTTCGCTCGATCTCCTCAGCACTAATGAGCTGATACGGCTGTGCGTCGTTCTCGGTGCGCTTGATATCCATGTTGCCTTCCGTGAAGGGCTTCTTGGCGCTGACTAGAACTTCGGAAATGTTCTCGCTGTCCTGACGGCCTGAGTCAGCTTTCGCAGTCGCGCCGCTCTCGCGCTCAGCTGCCAGGTCGCTCGCCTGCGCGAGGCGGGCTGATGAATCTGCACTGTCGGATCGAAATCCTCTGGCCGCTGCGGGTTGCGTGGCCAGAGTCTTCGGTGCGATGAGCATGGCCCCCGTCGCCGGGTCGGTGCTCGCCCGCAGTTGAGTGCCTTCCAGCAGTTTCAGCACTGCCTCTTGCACAGTGAACCTGCCGCTGACACCAGCAGTGAGCACGCCTTGGAGCTGGTCGCGGCGATATACGAGCTGCACATCATTGCGGCTCGCCAACGCATCCAGCGCGATGAGCAACTCTCCAGCGGGAAGCGCAATATGGATGGCTTCAACCGGGTTTGCAGTCGCCGCGGGACCTGCAGGCTGTTCTGGTTGCGCTTGCGGAGCTGAACTTCGCTGCGCAGCCATGGCCGTCTGAGCAAGAAGCAGCGTTGTGACTACCGCGGAGGAAACCAACGATCTGGAAACGTCGGCCAGTCGACTTGCGCCGTACCGAGACACTGACGGTTCATCGTGGTTCGGCGTTCTCGTGGTGATCATCCGCACTCCTCGTTATTGGTTACTCGTCATGCCAGCCAGGCATCCGGCCGCTAGCGAGCACGCCGTTCCCTACGAAGAGAGACGCGCAACGTGTGAGAATCACGGAGCTGGAAACGAAATTCCTTGCCGCATCGAGGCGGCTCCGCTGAAACAACAGATGTGCTTTACTGCTCCGTCGGCGCCACAGGTCCTTGAGTTAGGCGAATCGCATCGCCCGCTCGATGCGCACGAATCTGATAGCCGTCCTCCAGCAATCGAACGAAAGCATCGAAATTGGTCGCCTTGAACTTTCCCGTCAGCGCAATGTTAGCGACGTCAGGAGAGTCAATGACCATCTGCTGACGGTTGTATTGATTGAACTCGCGAATCGCCTGGCCGAGTGGTGTATCACGGAATGTGAGATAGCCCATTCGCCAGGACAACACCTCTTCCGCTTGCGGCAGCGACTTGTGTTGGACCAACACGCCGTCCGTGCGGAGATTCGCAATCGCCCCTGCGGCAAGCAGCAAATCCTCGGCATCACCGGCAACGCCTTGTACCTTCACGCGGCCTTCGGTAACAACGACCCGCACTTCGTCGCCGTCGCGTCGAATCGAGAATCTCGTTCCGACAGCGACGATGCGTTTCGCGCCAGCGGTGACCACGAAGGGGCGCTTGGCATCCTTGACGACATCGAAGAATACCTCGCCCCGGGTCAGATCGATGTGGCGCTCATGCTCGTTCAGATCGACCCGAACTGTACTGGCTGAATTCAGCGTCATACTCGATCCGTCCTGCAGTGGCACGGAGGAGATCACACCGACTTTCGTCGCGTACGGATCGGCAGCGAACAAC
>NZ_JAEUPY010000279.1 GCF_016790065.1 Steroidobacter sp. | reverse complement strand
CCCAAGGTCATCGTGCATCTCGCGCCCGGCAACAACAACGAATCGCTGGCACGACTGCGACACGGCGAGTCGGATCTGGCCATCGTCAGCACCGGCAATCATCCGCCGGATGCGGACATCGCGCTGCCGTTGTATCGCTGGGAACGGGTGGTCGTGGTGCCCACGTGGCATCGGCTGGCACAACTGAACCGACCGCTGACACTGCACGATCTGGCGGAGTTTCCGTTGATCAGTTACGAATCCAGCCGCGACCGTGACTCCTCGTTACGCCGGGCGTTCGAGCGGCAGGACCTCGAGCCAACGATTGCCATGACGGCGCCGGATGGCGATCTGATCAAAACCTATGTTCGAACCGGGCAAGGCGTGGGCATTCTGGCGGAGATGGCGGTCGGCGAGCCGGACGACAACCTGGTGTCGTTGGCTGCAGATGGTTTGTTTCCAACCTGCACGGCCTGGCTGCTGCTTCGACGCGACCGTTTGCTCCGCGACTATGCACTCGCCTTCGTGAATGAGTTGTTGCCGCACATTCACGGCAACGACTTGCGGCGCATCCTGGATGAAGCTGCCGCTCACAACGGCGCTGTGCCTCACTGGCGCGATTCGGCCAACGCTTTATCGTTGCGCGGTGGTGGTGTGGTCGCTGAAGCGCCGATCAGTCAGCGTGCGTAGGAAGCTTTCGATGTCTTCGATCTCGCCGGGAGTGAGTCGCAATGGCTCACCCATCGAAGCATCGCGCCCTTTGTGAGTCGGCACGACCTTGTCCGGTTCGCTGTAGTACGTGATGACTTCGCGTAGCGTGGCGAACATGCCGTTGTGCATGTAGGGCGGCGTAACGGCGACGTTACGCAACGTCGGCACTTTGAATTGGCCGTCGTCGAGCGGATTGCCGGTGATCTTGCCTCGGCCCCGATCGCTCAGCTTCGCACCGTCGTACAGGCCGATGTTTCGGAACCGTTCCGAGGTGAAGTCGTTGCCTGAGTGGCAGTCGGCGCACTTGGCTTTGCCGATGAACAACAAGCGGCCTCGTTTGGCGGACTCGGAAATGGCCGTGTCGTCGCCGAGGTTGTAGCTGTCGTAGGCTGTATCGAAGCTTTCGATGGTTTTCTGAAATGCCGCCAGCGCACGACCAATGGTGCGTGCTGTGATCTTGCCGTCGTATGCAGTCGCGAACAGTTCTTTGTATTCGCCACTCGCCTCGAGCCGGGCGATGGCCTCGGCAATGGGCAAGTTCATCTCGACGGGATTTTCGATAGGAAAGACGGCCTGATCTTCCAACGTCTCGGCGCGCCCGTCCCAGAACATGGCGGTGCGCCCGCCGACATTCATCAAGGTCGGCGCATTCCGTTCACCCTTGGCGCCGCCGACGCCGGCGCTGAACGAGACGTCATCAGCAAACGCATGCTCTGGCTTGTGACACGAGGCGCAGCTGATAGTGCGGTCGCTGGACAACAACGGATCGGAGAACAGGCGACGACCGAGCTCGATTCGGAGCTCGTTACGGTCCTTCGGCGGGG
>NZ_JAEUPY010000254.1 GCF_016790065.1 Steroidobacter sp. | reverse complement strand
TCCAACTCCGCCAGTAGCGCGCCTTCGATGCGTTCGAAAGGGCGAGAGACTTCGGCGACGAAGGTGCCGCCGTCGGCGGTTTCGACGAGGTATTGGCGCAGGTGAGGCAGGTCGGTGAAGGAGATGCTGCCGCAGTGGGCGAATTTGCCGTCTTCGTATTCACGCACCACGCCGCGTAACGAATGCTGCATCGTCTCCAGCAAAGGCACGATGAAATCGTGCTGAGGAAATACACGGCCCTGCACTTCTACCTGGCGCCGGCACGACTCGAACTCGAGTTGCACTTCTTCCAGTTGCATCAGCAGCTCGGTGTAGCGAGCTTCGCAGTCGGCGGCAGAGAGTACCGAGCTCTTGGCAACCAACGCCCGCAATAACCGGCGAAGTTTCTTCGACTTGTTGTACTGGCCGAGCAGGCCATTGTAGAAACCCAGCAGGTGCGCCCGATAGAGGGCTCTCTGCTCCTGCTCGCGTTTGAATTCGCCGTACAGCACCGACACCAAGCCGCCGATGACGGTGATCAGCGAGAACTGCAGGATTTGTTTGTAGCCTTCGACGCCGAGCCGCTGGTCCAGCGCCTCCTTCCAGGCGATCAGGGCCACGATGGCGGCCACGGCCACGAGCGTCATCACCACGATTACCAAAGTGGAACGCTTCAAAGTCCTTCTCCCTGTCCGACTGCCGGCAGCAAGCGCCGTTCGTTATTGGTCTAGTCGACGAGGAGCAAGTGTAGACACTGTAGCGCGAGTGTCTACTGGCCATCGGGGTTGGCGAGGGCGGACGGCCGCCCCCGCCATGACGGCGTTAGAAGTTCACACGCGCACCGACACCGATGGTCCGCGGCCGCAGGGTGGTCGCGGAGGACTCGCCGGAAGTGCGGGAGAAATCCAGATACGGCGATTCGTCCAACAGATTGTTGATGAACAACCGGTACTGCCAGTCGCCACGAAACACCGTCAGATTCACATTGACGATGTCGTACGAGTCCTGGATCTGGGTCATGTTGGCCACGTTGGCCGAGGTCGCATTCGGATAGGTCACCAGCATCGTGGTATCGAACTGCCGCAAGCTCGAACCGCGATACTGATACTCGGCGCGCAAGGTCGCATCCATGGTCTGGGTCAGCTGGAACTTGAAGTCGCCGTACACATTGCCCATCCATTCCGGCGTATCCAGCACGGACTGCCCGACCTGTGCCGATACACCCGGCGAGGACGCAGAGATTTCGGCATCGGTGTAGCTGACAGTGCCGCCCAACGTGAGCGCATCAGTCGCCGCCGCTTCGATGGCCAGCTCGGCGCCCTTGATCTCAGCCGCGCCGACGTTACCGACGAATTGGAAGCCGCAAGTCGGCAAGTTCACTTGCTGTTGAATCTTGCTCCAGTCGGTGTAGTACACCGCGGCATTCACCGTCGCCCGACGGTCGAGCACTTGATTCTTGCTGCCGACCTCGTAGGTCCACAGCGTGTCGGGCCGGTAGCTGTCGGGCACGCGATCGATGCCGAGGCGTTCGAAGTCCGGTGCGCACAGCGGGCTGTTGGTGTTGAATCGGTTCGGGCCGCCCTGACGGAAACCTTTGCTCGCCGTCGTGTACAGCAAGTTGTCCGGCGTGGCACGCCAGGTCACCGACACTTTCGGCGTTACACCGTCTTCACTGCTCTTCTTGTTGTCGACCGTGCTGGCACCGCCGTTGAAGATACCGTCGAAGTCGCCGTTCACCGTTTGCTCGGCATCGAAATAGCGCAGCCCCAACGTCAGGTCGACGTTGGACACGATTTCATAAGTGACCTCGCCGAACGCCGCGAACTGTTTGCTATCGGTGCGCTGGTCGCCGATGTAAGTCACGTCGGTGCCCAAGCCGAAATCAGCACCCGCACCTCGGGTAGCCACGATCTGCAGCAGCCGATCCTCTTGATCGGCGTAGTACAGGCCACCCACCCACTGCAGACGGCCGCCAAACGCCTCGCCCGACAAGCGCAGTTCCTGAGTGAAAGTCTCCGTCGTGGTGTCCGAGGTATTGTACGAATCGTACGGGAAGAACGCGCCCGCCAGATTACCGATGAACAACGAGTAGTCGCGATCCCAATTGACCTCGCGGTCGACGTACGCGCTGATGGAAGTCAGGGTCACGGGGCCGAAGTCATTGGTAATGGTCAAGCTGTAGATGCCGGCTTTATCATCGGTGGGCTGAGCGAATCGATACGACGATTGGAAGTCGGGCAGATTGGTGAAGTAACTGTCGGTGCCCTCCTTCTCGCTCTTTTGATAGAACACCGCCGGCACGATGGACAGCGAATCGGTGGGCGTGAGCTTGGCCGACAACCGCACTGACAGCAGATCGCGCTCGTTAGTAGCGTCGTCTTTGAACGTGCTCAGCGTCGAATAGCGCGTCGGCGAGATGGCCGCCGGCGGCAAGGTCGTGCTACGGGTCCACACCTCGGTCTGGCCGTTGGCGACGTTGTCGATGTAGCCGCCGGTCTTGCGATAAGACACGCCGCCGCGCACGGCCAGCTTGTCATCTACGACCGAAACGTTCGCCACACCTTCGGCCTCATAGGAAAGATCGCCGCCCCGAGTGGTCGACAAACCAGCCGCGGTGGAGAACGAGTTCTCGCCGATCACCGGCTGCCGGCTCACGTACTTGATGGCGCCGCCCATGGCGCTGCCGCCGTACAACGTGCCTTGCGGGCCCTTCAACACTTCGACGCGCTCGAAATCGAAGAACGCCGGATCGATGGCGCCCGCGAAGTTGGTGGAGATGGACACCAACGAAATGTCATCCAGATACACACCCACCGTCGGGCTGGAAGCCTCGGTGCTCACGCCGCGAATCGCGTAACGACTCTGACCCGGCTCGGTACCCGCGAACGACACGCCAGGCACACTACGCAACAAGTCTTGGAACTGCGTGATGCCCTGCTGTTCGAGCTGCGCGCCAGACACGGCAGTAACCGCCATCGGCACATCTTGCAGCTTCTGTTCGCGCTTCTGCGCCGTAACGACGATTTCCTCCAAGCCTTGATTGCTCGCGGCTTCCTGCGCGAGAACATTTAACGGCAGCGTGCCGGCGATGACCGCCGCGGTGGCCGCGGCTGCAAGATGAGATCGAGTATTCACGGGATGACCTCGGAATAAATTTTTCAGAATGCGACGGCGTTGCCGTCTGCCTTATAGATGCGTCCCTGCTTCATCACGAACCAAACCTGTTCCAGCAAACGCACGTCGGCCAGCGGATTGCCTTGCACGGCGACGATGTCCGCGAAACGTCCGGGCTGCAGGCTGCCGATGTCCTTGCTGCGATCGAGTAGATCGGCGGCGTTCTGCGTGGCTGAGCGAATCGCCTCGACCGCCGGCACGCCCGCCTCCACCATGTAACCGAACTCGCGTGCATTACGCCCGTGCGGATACACGCCCGAGTCGGTGCCGAACGCAATCGGCACACCTGCCTTCCACGCGCGACCAAGCGCTGCGACCATCAGCGGTCCAATCTCCAACGCCTTCGCGGCGACTGACGGCGGGAAGAATCCCGGCGTCTTCGCCGCTTCAGCGACAGAGACGCCCGCAATCACTGTGGGCGTGAGATAAACGTGATTCTTTTTCATCAGCGCGTACGTCTTCTGAGTCAGGTACGTGCCGTGCTCGATCGAAGCAACGCCCGCCGCCACGGCGAGATACGCGCCTGCATCGCCATGCGCGTGAGCGGCCACCTTCAAACCGTGGTCGCGCGCGGTCTCAACGATGGCCAGCAACTCAGGCGACGTGAACTGCGGGCCCGAGCCATGATCGGCCACGGACATCACACCGCCAGTCGCTGTGACTTTGATGACATCTGCGCCGCGCTTGACGGCGATGCGTGTGCCGCGAATCGCGCTATCCACGCCGTCAACGACGCCATCGGCTTCGGTGGGATGAAACAACTCTTCGCGATAACCCGCCGACGGATCGGCGTGGCCACCGGTGATCGAAAGTGAATTGGTTGCAACCAACATGCGTGGACCAGCCACATCGCCACGCTCAATCGCGTTCTTCAGCGCCACGTCGATCAGGTGCTGGCTACCGAGATCGCGAACCGTCGTGAAGCCAGCCAGCAATACAGTCTTGGCATTGCGCGCTGCCTTGTAAGCCATGTCGCCGTCGGTATCGACGAACTTGCTCAGATAACTGCCTTTGCTGAAGTCCATGGTCAGATGGGTGTGACTATCGATGAAGCCCGGCAGGCAGGTCGCCTGTCGAAGATCGACGGTTTGCGCCCCTGCAGGGGCTGCGACGAAACCGGAATCGACGCGAACGACTCGGCCTTGTTCGATGACGATCGAGCGTTCCGTCAGCGGCTGCGCCGACACGGCGGGATCGATCAGCGTGCCGCAGTGGACGACCACACTCGACGCTTGCTCAGCAGCGTGCACGCCGCCGACTCCGAACAGTACTGAAGCAACCGCTCCGATCACGGCAGCAGAACGCGAAGCACGACGAATACGCTGGATCATGAACTCTCTCAACTGCTGGCCTTGACCGCACCGACTGCGCTCGTCGCACAGGCCGCGTCTTGATCCGGATGCGCACCGGAAACTCCAACCGCACCGGCGACAGCCTCAGTGCCGCGCGAGAACGGCACGCCGCCCGGAATAGCCGTCAACTGCATGGTGATGAATGCGTCGCGCGTTCCGGCGTCACCTTGAACGATGGGTGAAAGCACAGCCGTCGGCGCACGCGTGCGTATCGAAGTGCGAGCCTTGAGCAAAGCCGCATCGCCGGACACCGGCATCGCGCCGTCTTGCCGCTTCGCCGCGATGAGCGCACCGCTCGCATCGACGACGACCACACTCACCGGCGGCATCTTGTTAGCAGCGGCGTAAGCGAAGCAGCTGGCGATCATCTTCTCGGCAGCACCCAGCGCCGAGTCAGAGGCAGCGCTCTGGCCGAGCGCCGTCGGCCCGACGCACAACACGCAGGCGGCAAGTAACGTTCTCAGGTATGACATCAGCGAGAAACCTCGGAGGCTGCGGAGCCCGGCTTGACCGGAATGTGAGGACCAGAGTCCGGCACATGCGGCGCGGACTGGGGAGTGTTCTGATCGGCTTCGTACGCACGCCAGGCCGAATCGACCACAGCGGCACGAATCTGTTGAGCTTGCTCGGAGGTGATGACCCCAGCGAACGAGCCCATGCCTTTGGAGGCACGCACGCCCTTCATCACGATGTCGTCGAAGTGTTGATGCGTGTCGGCGCTCATCCAGCGCAGATCGGGAATGGCGCCCGGCCCTTGGTTCGCATGACACCGAGCGCAATTGCGCTTCATCAGCTCGTTGCCGGCATCGATATCTGCCGCTGAGCCAAAGCGCTCGACAGAAGGACGCGGCACGGCCGACTCATGTCGCAACTCGGCCGGACGAGGCACCGCGCCGCCATCGAGCTTGAATGTAACGATGCGCCCGGCATTGCCATACCTTTCCGCAGCGGTCCCGACCGGATGCACGCCGCCGAGAGCGCCACCGAAGCCGGCCATCACTGCGACGTATTGCACGCCGTCGAGTTCATAGGTCATCGGCGCGGCCATGATGCTGGTGCCAATGTCGATGGCGGCGAGCGGATGACCATCGGTAGCGCGATACACATGTAACGCGCCGGTCGATTGTCCTTGGAACACGAGGTTGCCGGACGTCGTCATGACACCGCCGCCGTTCCATATCGCATTCATCTGCCCGACCCATGGGCCCGACGTTTCAACTTCCCACACGACCTTGTGTGCGACTGGATCCCACGCACGCAGGAAACCGCGAATCGTTGTATCCGGCTGTCCCTTGCTGAGTTCGGCCAGCGGCTTCAGATGTTTCGCGGCGGCGCCTTCCAAGCCCCAGTTACCGGCTTGCGCGGCCGGAAATGCATACAGCGCGCCGGCGTTGGGGCCGCCTTTGATGTAGGTGTACGGCGCTTCGGGAATCCAGAACACCGCGCTGGCTTCGAGCGTCGGGATGTAAACCAATCCGGTCTCGGGATTGAACGCCATGGGATGCCAGTTGTGGCCGCCGGCGGGCGATGGAAACACCAGCTTGGGCTCGTTGCTGTAATCGGCCAGCCCCGACTCGGTGGGCCGACCGGTTTTCTGATCGACGCCGGTCGCCCAATTCACCGGCACATACGGTTTGGCGGACAACAATTCGCCGGTGGCGCGATCCAGCACATAGAAGAATCCATTCTTCGGTGCCTGCATCAGCACCTGCCGCGTCCGGTCGCCGATGCGCAGATCGGCCAGAATCATTTTCTGGGTAGCGGTGTAATCCCACTGATCGCCGGGCGTGGTTTGGTAGTGCCACACCAGACGACCGGTCTTCGGGTTGATCGCGAGAATGGAAGCAACATACAAATTGTCGCCGCCGCTCGGGCTACGCAACTTGCGCGGATACAAGGCAGAGTTGCCGACGCCTACATACAAGAGATCCAACTTGGCATCGTAGGCCATGCCGTCCCACACGGTGCCGCCGAGCCCGACGTCCCAACGGGACTGCGGATCCCAAGTCTTGGCGGCTTGTTCCAACTCGGGATGTTCGAACGGACCGTTCGAGCTGCCGGGCACGGTGTAGAAGCGCCACGCGAGTTCGCCGGACGAAACTTTGTATGCACTGACGTAGCCGCGCGCATCCAACTCGCCGCCGGAGTTGCCGATGACCACGACATCGCCGGCCACGTAGGGCGCACCGGTAACGGTGTAACCGCGTTCGTGATCGACGATGGTGTCGACCTGCCACAGCACCTTGCCGTCGTTGGCATCGAGGCCGAACAGCTTGCCGTCGATCGAAGCAACGAACACGCGATGCTCGGCGAACGCGAGCCCGCGGCTGACGATGCCACAACAAACTTTGCTGGTGATGGCGTTATCGACCTTGGGATCGAACACCCACTTGCGCTGACCGGTGCGCGCATCGAGGGCATGGACGAACCCCCAAGGCGCGCTTGCATACATCACGCCGTCGACGACCACCGGCGTAGCTTCTTGTCCGTGCGTGGTTTCGAGATCGTAGTCCCAGGCAAAGCCGAGCCGGCCGGCGTTGTCGGCATCGATCTTTTTCAGGGGGGAGTGATAGGTCTGGGCGGCATCGTGGCCGCCGGTCAACCAACCGGCGTCGGCGGCCGGTGCGCTCGCTGCTTCCCGCTTCGAACAGCCGGCGGACAGGACGGCGGCAACGGCAACTAAGGCCAGCGCACGCCACGAACCTAAACGGTGCGCGGCGTGCGTCGGTGACGCATGGCTCACTGGCTACTACTCCCCGAATGTTGTTGGGGAGAGTTTTACGCGATGCCGGTTTGGCTGGCTTGCGCGATTGTCACTAAGACATTCGAGATCGTCACTATCGCTCAGGCCGATCAGACGATCAGGCCGCGCGCCTCGCTAGGGGAATGCCCGAAGCAACGGTGGAAAGCCGAGCTGAAAGCGCCGGTGGACGAATAGCCGACGGACAGAGCCACTTCCGACACGCTGAGGCGGGACTCGCGCAGCAGCCGCCGGGCCTCGCTCATTCTCAGGCCGCTGGCGAAGTCGAAAATGGACACGCCGAACAGGCTGCGAAAGCCGGTACAAAGCTTGTTTCGATTCAAGCCGAACTCACGCGCCAGGTCTTCGATGCGGGCGCCTTCCATGAAGGTGGCTTCCAAGCGCTCGCGCACTTCGTGCAAGCGGCGCTTGTCGCGATCGGTGAGGCGCACCGACGAGGCTCGCGCTTCGGCCGGCGACACCAGATGCTCCAGCACTATATGTACGAACTCCAGCGCCTTGGCTTCGAGAAACATCTTACGTAACGGGCCGGTGCGCCGGCAGCCGAGAATTTCCCTGGCCAGGCGGATTTCATCCGGCGTAGGCACTGCCGTCGCGAGGCGCGGCGAATAGGCATAGCGACTGATGACATCTTCGAGCGCCACCGGCACGTCGGTATTGCCGGCATCGAGATATTCCAGAAAGCGCGCCCGGTCCATCGCGACCGTAATCGATACTTCGTCGTGATCGGCCAGGATGTGGTCGGTCTTGGGCAGGTCGCGGTCGTGGAGCAGGACGGCGGTTGCCGTGTCATCCAGCGCCAGCATGTCGTAGCCGTCGAAGGTCAACGAACGCCGGCCGGCCAGCCGGACGTGAAATTTGATCATGTCCGTGCCGTAGATCAGGCCGTCGTAGCGCTGACTGAGCCGGTATTGATCGATGGACAAGGACAGACGGTTACCGAACTCGAGCACCTCGGGCACGCCGGTCCCGGGCACGGCCAGGGTCGGCAGTAGCTCCTCGGGCGATAACGCAAGCAGCGATTCGGTCATAGACGACCTCGGACGATCCTCCCCCAGTGAGGCCGAGTCTATGCCAAGGTCCGTGGCGTTGGGAAATTACCGCATCATTCCTGGACCGTCACATCCGGGCGCGGCGGCGGCTGGAAGCCGGAACGCTTGGCGACGCGCAGCTGGAACACATAAGTCAGCACTTGAGCGACCGCTTGATACACGGCCGAGGGGATCTCCCCACCGATATCGACGTTTTTGTACAACACACGCGCCAGCGGCGGCGCCTCGAAGATCGGGACGTTGTGCTCGCTGGCGATCTCACGGATACGCGCGGCGACCAGGTCGACACCCTTGGCGACCACGATCGGCGCCCGCATCCGGTTCTCGTCATAACGCAAGGCCACCGCGAAGTGGGTCGGGTTGGTGACGATCACGTCGGCCTTGGGCACGTCTTGCATCATGCGCTGGCGAGCGAACTGCTGTTGCAACTGACGGATGCGGCCTTTCACTTCCGGCGAGCCTTCCGATTCCTTGTGCTCTTCGCGGATTTCCTGGCGACTCATCTTCAATTGCTTGGCGTGCGTGTACAGCTGATACGGCACGTCGATACCGGCGATGATCAACAAGCCGGCCGTGATGGAGATCAAGGCCTTGCCGGCCAAAGTAATGGTGTGCGCGATGGCTTGGTCGAGCGGCTCCTGGCCCAGATTCAGCAAGATGCTGGCATCTTTCCAAAGCACGATGACCGCGACCAGGCCGACGATGCCGAACTTGGCCAGCGCCTTGACCAGTTCCATCACGGCGCGCATCGAGAACAAGCGTTTGACGCCTTCGAGCGGATTCAAACGATTGAACTGTGGCATCAGCGATTCGGTGCTGAAGACGAAGCCACCAAGCGCCAACGGTGCGAGCACGGCCGCAAGACAAATGATTCCGAGCACCGGCGCGCAGATCCTCAAGCCATCGATGGCAGCGGTGACGAGTGCCGGCACCATCTGACTGGCATCAAGTGCTTCTTCACGCGAGATGGTGAGGCTACGTTGCATGAGGACATACAACTTGCCGGCGATCTGATCGCCCATCATGTACAGCGCGGTAGCCGCCGACATGGTCACCGCCGCTGCACTCAGGTCCCTGGATCTGGGGATTTGGCCTTTGCGCCTCGCATCCTCGAGGCGCTTGGGAGTGGCACTTTCGGTTTTTTCCTGTGCGTCATCGCCCTCTGCCATGGTTCACCTATGGCGTGATCTTGAGCAACGTGCGGATCACTCCGAACGCCGCTTCGAGCGAGTTACCGAAAGCAGCCAGCACCGAGGGCAGGCCGACGTACATGATCACCAGACCCGCGATCAGCGTGATCGGGAAACCGACAGCAAACAAATTCAACGTGGGTGCCGCGCGGCTCATGACGCCGAACGCGAGATTCACTACCAGCAACGCCGCCATGCCCGGCAATGCCACTGCCAACGCGCCGGCGAACAATTCACTGCCCCACTCCACCAGACGCCAGATCATCGGGCCGTCCAGACCGCTCATGCTGACTGGCAGCGTGCTGAAACTTTGCACCAGCGCCTCGATCAATACCAAGTGACCGTTGATGGCCAGAAACGTCAAGGTCACCAGAATCATGTACAGCTGGCCGAGCACCGGCGTGCTGACACCACGCAACGGATCGACGTTGAACGCAAAGCCCAAGCCCATGGTATTGGCCAGCAACTGGCCGCCCATGGCCAGCGCGTCGAAAATCAGCTGCAAGGTAAACGCGGTGGCGAAGCCGATGAGCACCTGATGCAGGGTGACGACCACGGCGGCGAAGGAAAACACTTCCACGTCCGGCGCCGGCACCAGCGGCGCGACGATGAACGTGATCGCCGCGGCCAACAGCAAGCGCACGCGCGGCGGCACGAAGTTGGCGCCGAAAATGGGCGCCATCATGAAACAAGCACCGATACGAATGAACGGCCACAGGTACTGAGCCAGCCAGGCTTCGAGCTGTCCTGTGGTGATATTGATCATCGCAACTGAATCGGATCGATCAGCCGATCAGGCCCGGAATGCTTTCGAACAGCTCGCGCGTATAACCGACGATGAGCTTGAGCATCCACGGGCCGGCGATCATCAAGGTGGCCGCCATGCCGATCAACTTGGGAATGAACGACAAAGTCATTTCATTGATTTGCGTGGCCGCCTGAAACACGCCCACCAGCAAGCCGATGACCAGCGCGCAAATCAACAACGGCGCAGCCAGCAGCATGGTGATTTCGAGCGCGTGCCGCCCGATGGTCATGATGGTTTCGGGCGTCATGTGTAGAAGCTCGCTGCCAAGGTGCCCATGATCAGACCCCAACCGTCGACCAGCACGAACAGCATCAATTTGAAGGGCAAGGAAATCAGCACCGGCGACAACATCATCATACCCATGGACATCAGCACGCTGGCCACCACCAGGTCGATGATCACGAAGGGAATGAAGATCAGGAAACCGATCTGGAACGCGGACTTCAGTTCGCTGGTGGCGAACGCCGGCACCAGAATGCGCAACGGCACGTCCTCAGGCTTATCGAAGCCCTGGCCGCCGGAGATGCGCACGAACGTGGCGATGTCGGTCTCGCGCGTCTGATCGAGCATGAATTTCTTGAGCGGCTCGACGCCGGTGTTCATGGCAGTGGTCGCATCCATCTTGCCTTCCATGAACGGCTGCACCGCTTGGGTGTTGATCTGATCGACCACCGGCCCCATCACGAACAAGGTCAGAAACAACGACAAGCCGATCAGCACTTGATTCGGCGGTGCCTGGCCGGCGCCCAACGCCTGACGCAGAATGGCCAGTACGATCACGATACGAGTGAACGCGGTCATCATCAGCACGATGCCCGGCAACAGCGTGACCGCCGTCATCAGGATCAAAATCTGCAAGGTCAGCGAATACTGCTGGCCGCCGCCGGGCGCGGTGCTCACCGTCACCGCCGGAATCCCTTGCGCAAACGAGATGAACGGCGCGAGCAACAGCACGGCCGCTAAGGCATATCGCCCGAAACCCCGGCCACGCAGCTTGTCCAAAGCACGCATCACAGTCCAAGGCTCCGCTTCAGAATTGTTTTGAAATCGGTGGGATGTTGCGGCGTCGATCCATCGGCCGCGACAGTCACTGTTGTGGTCGCAGTTTGCGGTGTCACTGGTTCGGTGAGGACGTGCAGCGTGCTGACGCGCCCCGGTGCAACCCCCAGCAACAACTGCTGCTTGCCGACCTGCACCAGCACTACGCGTTCCTTGGTGCCGACGGCGATTTCGGTAACGACCTGCAGAGCACCGTTACCGAAACGACCGAAGCCACGCAGGCGGCGCGTCACCCAGGCAGCGGCAAACACCACGCCCAGCACCAGCAGCAGCGACAACGTCACTTGAGTGAGGCTCCCGGCACCCACCGCCGCGGGAGCTTGAGAAACCTCAGGCGCCGCGAATTTTTCGGCGGCGAACACCATCGGCGCAGCTAAACACAAGGCGGCAATCGCAGCCGTCACCGCCAAGCCTCGAAGCGCCACGCCACGAACGACGGACAGCATCAAGTTACGCGGCATCAAAATCTTGGCCTGACTCACGTCGACTCGACTCACTTCAGTTTGCGGATGCGCTCGGACGGCGAGATTACGTCAGTGAGACGGATGCCGAACTTCTCGTTCACCACGACCACTTCGCCGTGCGCCACCAGAGTGCCGTTGACGAACACGTCGAGCGGTTCGCCGGCGGCGCGGTCCAGTTCCACCACCGAACCCTGGTTGAGCTGCAACAGGTTGCGGATCGGGATGCGCGTGCGCCCCACTTCCATCGACAACGTCACCGGCACGTCGAGGATCACGTCCAGGTTCACGTCGCCGGGCATCGAGGGGCTGGCCGCTTCGGCCGGTGCCGGCGCACGGTCGCGCTGCTCCTTTTCCAGCAACTCGGCAAACTGCGCGGCCTGCGCCGCTTCCATCGCTTCTCTACTCATGCTCATGGCATCAAACCTTCGCGTTCAAAGCGTCCAGCAACCGCGGACGAACACGGGAAATCCGATCTTCGATCTGGACGGCCTGTTGGCCGTTGGAAACTCCGAAAGTACCTCTGAAGATCGGCACATCTTCGGCCAGCACCGTGGCGCGGCCGGTGAAATCGCATGGCAGGACATCGCCCGCTTTGAGGTCCATCAGCTGCCGCATGGTCAACTTGGAACGGCCCAGCAGCGTGGTCAATTCCACGTCCGCATCTTCGATCTCTTCCTTCAGCGCACTCACCCAGCGCTCGTCGTGCTCGACGCGGTCGCTCGCCATGCCGGCGTCCAGCAATTCGCGCAGCGGCTCGATCATCGCATACGGCATGGTGATGTGGATGTCGCCGCCGCCGCCGTCCAACTCCACATGGAAGCTGGTGATCACCACGATTTCAGTGGGGCTGACGATGTTGGCGAAGTGCGGATTGATTTCGGAATTCGTGTATTCGATGTCCAGCTGCTGCACGTGTGACCAGGCTTCTTTCAAATCGGCAAACACATGCTTGAGCAGCATGTGGATGATGCGCTGTTCGGTGGCGGTGAATTCGCGGCCTTCGATCTTGGCGTAACGGCCGCTGCCGCCGAAGAAGTTGTCGACGGTGGCGAACACCAGCTTCGGATCGATGACGATCAGGCCGGTCCCGCGCAACGGCAGGATCTTCACCAGATTCAAATTGGTCGGCACGTGCAACGAATGCACGTATTCGCTGAACTTCAGCATCTTCACCGGCGCCACCGCGACTTCCGGCGTCCGGCGCAGCAGGTTGAACAGGCTGATCCGAAACAGGCGCGCAAACCGCTCATTGATCATTTCGAGCGTGGGCATGCGCCCGCGCACGATCCGAACCTGGTTGGAAAAATCGTAATTGCGCGCCTCGCCGGGGGTGGCGGGCTCTTCAGTCTTAACCGCGCCGCTGTCTACACCGTGTAGCAGGGCGTCGATTTCGTCTTGATTTAGAATGTCACTGCCGGACATGTCTCAATCTCTACAGGTTGGTTGACGGCCAGGTTGACGATCAGCCTACTGCATCACAAAGCTGGTGAAGTAGAGCTGCTCGACGTTCTCCGCCTTGCCGCCCTCGGCGGCAACCACGTCGGCGACTGCTTTCAGCGCCTCAGTACGCAGCGCTTCCTTACCTTCGCGCGAGCTCAGCGTTTCGAACGTCTGGCCGCCGAGCAGCATCAGCAGGTCGTTACGCAACTTCGGGTCGTGCTGCTTGATCATTTCGGCGGTGGCCGGATCGCGGGTCATGACTTCGATGCTCACCTGCAGGAAGCGCGTCATGCCCTTGTTCTGGAAATTGACCACGAACGGCGGATCGAACTTGCTGTAGATGGCCGGCGTCTTGACCGCGGCCGGCGCCTCATGCGCCTCCTCGGCCTTGTGTTCGTCGCCGCCGCTCTTCTTGGCGGTCATGAAGTACACGCCGCCGCCAGCCGCACCGGCCGCGAGCACCGAGCACAGGATGATGATCAGCATTTTGGATTTGCCGGCGGGAGCCGCAGGAGCTTCGTCGGCAGGAGCATCAGACATCGCACATTCCTCGAGTACTACTTGGTCGCATGGGGCGCACGGGTTTTAGAGCAAGCCACGTGCCACGCTGTGCAGCGAGCATGCAAGTGATTAATTCGACAGAGAAATACGCGAAAAACACAGTGTGAACTGCGACACACCGCAGGGCGCCGACAAAATCTTGGCGCGGCCAAGTGTGACGTGCTCCACAAGTGCGTCGTGGCTGGCCTGGCTCGGCGTCAAAAGCCGGACACGCAATTCTTGCAGCCGTCAGCCGTCAGCCGTCCTGCGGATGTCGCGGGGTCTGCAAAGTCAGCTGGTAGAAGGCCAGGTCCAGCCAGCCGCCGAACTTGTAGCCCGACTCCCGAATGGTGCCGGCGTGTACGAAGCCCAGCTGCTCGTGCAGGGCGATGCTGACCGCGTTGGTCGCATCGATGCCGCCCACCATCACATGTAAGTCCTGCGCCCGAGCCGCCTCGATCAGGCGCTCCATCAGCACCCGGCCCAATCCCTTACCCCGGTGATCCTGGTGCACATACACCGAATGCTCAACTGTGTACTTGTACGCCGGCCGTTCGCGAAATACGCCGTAGGTGGCGAAGCCCATCAAGCTGCCGGCCTGATCCTCGACGCCGATCACCGGGTATTGCTTGGCGTCCTTGGCCTTGAACCAGGCCACCATGCTCTCGGACGTGCGTGGCTCATATTCGTACACAGCCGTGGAGGTGCGGATCTGTTCGTTGAGGATGTCGAGAATCGCCTCACCGTGGGTCGCGAGCGTGCATGCCACGAATTTCATCGCTTGCTCCTGCCGGACGATCACGCGCTTCGAGCCGTAATTGCATAGCCCAGCCAAGCAACCGCCAAGCCAACGACGATGCTCACCACGACGTTGGCAAGGGCCACTGCCGCCTCGCCCCGTTTCAATAGCAATAGGGTCTCCAGACCGAATGCCGAGAAGGTGGTGAATCCGCCCAACAGGCCGGTGAACAAGAACACTCGGGCTTCAGGCGTGAAGACGTCTTCCTTGACGGCCATGCCGGCCAACAAGCCGGCGATCAAACAACCGATGATGTTGACCGCCAGCGTGCCGGCCGGAAAACGCCAGTTCGGTGTCTGGTGCAACACCCAGCCCGACATCTTGAATCGAGCCACCGAACCGATGGCGCCGCCAAGCGCGACTAACAGTATCGATTTCAAACTCATCACCTCGGGCGGATTCTAGGCGCTAGCGATAGTTGGTTCACATTCCAACATCGATTTCATTGACCGGGCCGAGCTGTAATCGTTACATATACACAAATCACTGGCACGGAAGAAATGGAAATGGCGTTCCCGACCGCGAAACTGGCGTTGCATTCGTTGTTGATGGTGGCGTTCCTGGCGTGCAGCGGCTGTGTGGTCGGCCGGCGCAGTATCGAGCTGGAAGTGCCCAGCGCCGCCAAAATCGTCAACGCGTCCAAGGGCACGGTGTCGATTGCATCCGTGGTCGACAAACGTCAGTTCGAGAACAAACCTTCGGACCCCTCCATTCCTTCCATCGACGGCGATGTGAACAGCATGGGTGCGGCCGAGCGCAACAAGATGATCGGCCGTCAACGCAACACCTGGGGCAAAGCCATGGGTGACGTGGCACTCGCTGAAGGCCAGACCGTCGAGTCGCGCACCCGTCAGTTGGTGACCGAAGCCTTCCAGCGTCGCGGTTACACCGTGACGGATGCCAAATCCAAGAACCGCGCCGACATCGTCATTGACAAGTTCTGGGCGTGGTTCACGCCAGGGATGTTCGTGATCGATTTCGAAGCCAACCTGCGCGCCGACATGAATGTGTCGTTGAACGGCCGCACCAGCAAGTTCACCGTGACCGGCTATGGCAAGAAGGGCGGCGGCATGGCCAGCGATGAGCACTGGCGGGACGCTTACAGCAGCGCGTTCGAGGACTTCCTCAAAAACCTGGATGCCGTCCTGGGCTCGCTGGAAGAAGACACTGGCCTCGGCCTGTCGCCTTAACTTCCTGGCCGAGCCGCCCAGTCGAACGCATCTTCGAGTCGATCGTTGCCCCAGAACAGTTCGCGCCCGACCACAATGGAGGGCGCGCCGAAGATGCCGCGTTCCATTGCCTCCGCGGTCAGTGCTTTGAGTTTGTCTTTCGCCGCCGGCGTTTGCGCTCCTGCCAGGATGGCAGCGGCATCCAACCCCAACGTACTCAAGCAACGCTCCAGCACAGCCGGGCTGGAGATATCCGCGTCATCTGCAAAGTTCGCTTGATACGTGGCGCGCACGAACGCCGGCAACCAAGCGGCTTCGGTATTCGCGCCAGCAACTCTCGCCGCCAGCAGACTGTTACGAGGGAACACACTCGGCCTGCGCAACGGAATGTTCATGCACTCGCAGATGCGCTCCAGATCCCGCCACATGTAATTACCCTTCACCGGATAAATATTGAAGGGCGAGTTGTTCCAGCCTTGTTGTTGAAAGATCGGCCCCAGCAAGAACGGTCGCCACGCAACGGTTGCGCCCCGCTCCGCCGCCAGCGCCTCGATACGCATCGCGGCCGGATAGGAATAAGTGCTGGCGAACTCGAACCAAAACTCGATCTGCATGCCGAATCGTCCCCTTGAGCCTCGCCGGCATACTAACTCAGCGCGCCGCGAATTCGTCGCGGTAGTGGCGATACCAATCACTCTGCAGAACCTCGCGAGGATCCAGCCGCTTCTTAGCAGCCAGAAATTGCTCGAACGCCGGGTAGCACGTTCGTAACTGCTCGCGCGTCGCGTGTCGGTGATAGGTGAGAAAGTAACTGCCGCCATGATGGATGGCCAGGTCGATCAGCCGCCGGAACGATTCGGCCGAACTCACCAAGCCGCGAGCATCATGATCCACATGCAAGTTGAAAATGACACAGGCGAAGCGTTCGCGAGCCCAAGCCAGCACTGTCTCGGTGTCCGGCTCGATGAGTCGCACGGTGCCGTAGATGAAGTCGACACGATGGCGCAGGAAATCCTTGCGAACGTCTTCCATGAACGCCGCGAGCCGCGAGCGAGGCACATAGAGCTCGGTGATCATTTCCGACCCGGGCACCTCCGGCTGCAGCACCTCGTCGAGTTTGCCGTGATAGTCGTCCAGGTACACGCTCAACTGATGCGTGTCGCTCCAGTAGATTTGCCCCGACGACTGTAAATAAAAATCGGCAAACTCATTGAAGGCCCGCAGCTTGTTGCGATGAGCGAGATATAGCAGCCGGCGCCAGTCCGCGGGCGCGAGCCGGATCTGATCGGCCGCAATCGCGGTGTTGGCATCGACAGGTCGATAACAAGAGAACACGCCACGAGACAAGAAGCCTCGATCTTCGGGCGCGGTCGAGAACTGGAAGTCACCATACAGATAACCGTCGGCGATACGTTGCTCGAATCGGTCGATGATGTTCTCGAGACGCGCAATCTCGACGACGCGCTCCACCTTCTGTCGCGGAACGAGGCGCAGCCGTACGGAAGTCACCACGCCGAACAGGCCGTAGCCACCGACGACCAGACGAAACAGCTCGTAGTTTCGAGTCCGGCTGCACTCCACTACTGCGCCGTCCGGAACGACTACCTCAATGGATTCGATGTCATCGACGAACGGCGCATAGGTGAGACCGCGTCCATGGATATTGGCAGCCACCGCGCCGCCTATCGTCAAGCGATCTGCGCCGGTTTGTTTTTGCCGGATACCCCACGCACTGGCGCCGTCCCGTTGTTCGATCACATAGTGACGCATCAATTCAGGCCAGGCGATGCCGGCCTGAACCTGCAACAGGCCTCGGTCTCTATCGAAACCCAGCACCTGGTTCATCGAACGCATGTCGAGCAACCAGCCACCGGTGGCGAATTGTTGGCCGCCCATTGCATGACACGATCCAGCGATGCTCAAACTCTCGCCACGGATGCGCGCTCGCTGAACGGCCGCAACCACATCGGCCACCGAACGTGGCACGACGCGGCCGAGCACACTGGTTCGATTCAAATGCGAGTGTTTGTCGTTGACGCAATCGCTCGCTACCGCACTCATGCCGACCTCCTTGGTGAATTCCGGCGAGCCTGCCGGCCGGCGCGCAAAAGCCGCAACCTGGCTTGCGTAAGTAGCGAAATCCAATACTCTGGAGCGCAATTCTTTGCACCGCCCGGAGTCCGCATGAGCGAATGTGCGCAAATCGTCAGCGTGTTGAAGCGCAGCCTGAAAGCTCGCGGCACCACGTATCGCGACTTGGCCGTCGCGTTGAAGCTGAGCGAGGCATCAGTCAAACGTATCTTCGCGGCGGAAACGTTTTCGCTGGCTCGGCTCGAGCAGATCTGTGCAGCGCTCGGCTTGAGCATCGTGGAAGTAGCCAGGATGGCCGCACAACAGACCACGCCTGGCGGCCAACAACTGAGCATCGAGCAGGAAGAGCTGCTAGCCAGCGATTCGCGTCTGCTGGCCTGTTTTCATTTGCTGTTGAATGGCCGCCAGTCCAAGGCCATCGCCAGCGAGCTCGATCTGGTGGAGCGCGACCTGCGCCGGTTGTTGGTCAAGCTGGATGCAGCCAAGTTGATCGAGCTGCAACCCAAACTGAAAGTGCGACTGCGCACCTCGAACGTGATTTCCTGGCGCAACAACGGCCCGGTGCGGCGACTCTACGAACAACAGGTGAAGAGCGAATTCCTGCAAGCCGAATTCACCGGCCGCAACGAACTGCTCAGTTTCGCGTCCGCCGAGTTGTCGGACGCCTCGGCGAAGATCATGGCGCGCAAGGCTGAGCTACTGGCGCGAGACTTTGCCGAGCTGGCCGCGCTGGACGCCGGCCTGCCCGACCCAGACAAGCGCAGCATGGGATTGCTCCTAGCGCTGCGCCCGTGGGTGTTTTCTATGTATGACGGCTTGCGAAAAAAGGGCTGATGAGCACGCCTTTACTTGGCGAACAACTGCCCCAGATCCTTGAACGCCTTGAACTCCAGCGCATTGCCGCAGGGGTCGAACAGGAACATGGTTGCCTGTTCGCCCACCTGGCCGCGAAATCGAATGTGCGGTTCGATCACGAATTTTGTCTGGAAGGACTTCAAGCGCTCCGCCAACGCTTCCCACTGACCCCACTCCAACACCACACCGAAGTGCGGCACCGGCACGTCATGCCCGTCCACCGGATTGGTGTGCGCATGATCTTGCGAGGTGGTCTTGGGATGCTCGTGAATCACCAGCTGATGGCCGAAGAAATCGAAATCCACCCATTGGGTGCTGGAGCGCCCTTCCGGCAAGCCGAACAGCTCCCCATAAAACCGCCGCGCAGCCGGCAGATCGTAGACGGGGATGGCCAGATGGAAGGGCGACAGACTCATGATTTGCTTTACTCGACTCTACCGGTAATGGGCGGCTTCTCGGCCTCACCTTCGAACACCGCACGGTGCACGAAACCAGCCAGTGCCGCGCCGACGATGGGCATCACCCAGAATAACCAAAGCTGGCTGGTAGCCCAATCGCCCACGAACAACGCCGGGCCGGTGCTGCGCGCCGGATTCACCGAAGTGTTGGTCACTGGAATGCTGATGAGATGGATCAGCGTGAGCGCCAGACCGATCGCGACACCGGCAAAACCCACCGGCGCGCGATGATGGGTCGAGCCCAGAATCACGATAAGGAACATGAAGGTCATGACGATTTCCGTCACGGCACCGGCCATCATCGAGTATTCGCCCGGCGAATGCTCGCCGAAGCCGTTGGCGGCAAAGCCATCCGCCACGCTGAATCCCGGCGCGCCGCTGGCAATCACATAAAGGATGCCGGCGCCGAGCACGCCACCGATGACTTGCGCGACGATGTACGGCAGCACCTGCGAGACCGGGAACCGACCGCCGGCCCACAATCCCACCGTTACGGCCGGATTGAAATGGCCGCCGGACACAGGTCCCAGCGAATAGGCCGCGGTCAACACGGTGAGGCCGAACGCCAGCGACACGCCGAGCAATCCGATGCCAAGGTCCGGAAAAGCCGCGGCTAGCACCGCGCTTCCACACCCACCCAGTACCAGCCATAGGGTACCGACCAGCTCCGCAGAGAATTTCGCGATCATGGGCACCTTCCTATCGATTCGTTATCAGTGTTGCTTGCGCGCTCGAAGGTCAGCAGAAACCCAGTGAATGTAGTGAAATCGCGGGCGATGCGCCAGTGTAGATGGCACCGGGCTTCCAAGTTTCCCGAGCGCCACTTGCGCTTACACAGCGAGCCAGGCGGGGCTTGCTGTTCGATCTCGAAGTAGAGTTCTAGGATCGAGTGCTAGGCGTACGCGTCTAGCAAGCCCAGGCGAACTTGCGCCGCGGCGACGGAAGTCACTCCTTCCTCGCCGCCAAAGCTCGACCCGGACGAGGAAGATTGCGATGTCGGGTTCTGCTGCTGACGCGGCGGCTCACGCGAAACGTTTGCATCCGACAACGACAAACCCTGCGACGCGAACATTTCACGCAACCGAGGCAACGCGTTTTCGATAGCGTTGCGAGTATCCACGTTCGCAGCGCCGAACTGCACCGACGCTTGATCGCCATTCATGGTGATGCGCACTTCGAGCGGCCCGAGATGCTCGGGCGACAACCGCAGCGACGCTGTGTGCTTGCCCTGGTCCACCATCATGGTCATGCGCGAGCCGATCTCGTCGGCCCACTGCGCATTGCCCACAGGAACGTTCACGGGCCGGGAAATTGCGGTCTCAGCCTGACGCAGCGGCGAAGTGGTCTCGGTGGTCTGCAGCTGGGGAATCTCGAACTTGCCTTCGCCGGCGAGTTGTTCGGGCTGAATCAAATCGGTGAGTAACTGAGCTTCGGGAGCAACCGCGGCGCCCTTACCTTTCATCGCGCCAGCCACACCCAGCAGGCTCGCGGCTTGCGCGTTGCTCAGGTCAGCCTTCACTTCAGTCGGCATCACCGGCAACGACAGCGGCATCATGCCGATCATGTCGGTGGACTCGGCATCGGTGTCCAGCTCTTCAGTGTCCTTCAACACCGGCGCTGCCGTACCTGCTTGCATGGCTGTCGATGCCGGCGTCGGCGCCACTGCACCGGCGAGCTGACCCAACATGGCCATGAAATCCACGGCGACGCTGGCGGGCGCATTGGCCGAAGTCGACGCGGAAGCTGCGGCCGCGGGCGTGGAGGTGCTGGCGACTGGCATGGGACTACCTGCAAAAGGAACGCTGGTCATTCGGTGCAACTCAATCGGGAACTCGGCTGATCTTGCGCTGGGCGCGCTCATCGCTGTCGCGCTGCTCGCGCTTATCGATGACCTGGCGCTCTTCGGCGTGCCAGCGCTCGACTACATGACCCAGCGCCTTGGACCGTTTCAACGCGTCCTGCCACTTTAAGCGCTCGGCGTCGTACTCGGCGCGGGCGCGGATCACAAGCGCTTGCTGCTGCTTGATCGCCTCAGCCAATCTTGCGAGAAAAGCTTGGTAATCGCGCAGCTCGGTGACGCCGATGCCGCCGCTGGCACGCTGCTGAAAGCCCTGTTCGTACTCGCCTTTGTAGCGTTCCAGCTCACCGAGCTTGGCCTCGCCTTCCTGCACGCGTTTCTCGAACCCAGCCACGCTCATCGCGAGACGCTTCTGCGCCTCATCGACGATGTGTTGAACCGGTTCGAGACGTTTGGCTCGTTTCATCTAGCTCAGCCGCCTCCCACCAAAGCCTGCAAGTTGGCGAGGCTGGTGCGATAGTCGACCGACTCATGTACGGCCTGTTGCAAGAACTTCTGCATGCTAGGCCACGCGGCGATAGCTGCATCGATGCGCGGATCGCTGCCCTTGTTGTAGGCACCGATGGCGATCAGATCGCGGTTCTGCTGGAACGTGGACAACGCTTGTTTGAACTGACGCGCCATCGCCGTATGTTCGTGCGGCACGATCTCGTGCATCACGCGGCTGATGGACGCTTCGACATCGATGGCCGGATAGTGGCCCGCTTCGGCATAACGACGCGTCAACACGATGTGACCGTCGAGAATGGCGCGCGCCGAGTCGGCAATCGGATCCTGTTGATCGTCACCTTCGCTGAGCACGGTATAGAACGCGGTGATCGAGCCCGAGCCCGAATCGCCGTTACCGGCACGCTCCACCAGCTGCGGCAACTTGGCGAACACTGACGGCGGATAACCTTTGGTGGCCGGCGCTTCGCCGATGGCCAGGCCGATCTCACGCTGCGCCTGAGCGAAACGAGTCAGCGAGTCCATGATCAACAGAACGTTCTTGCCTTGATCGCGAAAATATTCGGCAATGGCCGTGGCACGCCACGCGCCATGCAAACGCATCAGCGGCGGATTGTCGGCCGGACAGGCGACCACGATGGAACGCGCCAGGCCTTCGGGGCCGAGGATGCGTTCGATGAATTCTTTCACTTCGCGACCGCGCTCGCCGATCAGACCGACGACGATCACATCCGCCGTCGTGAACCGAGCCATCATGCCCAGCAGCACCGACTTACCGACGCCGCTGCCTGCAAACAAACCGATACGCTGACCGCGACCGACGGTGAGCAAGGAGTTGATGGCACGCACGCCCACATCGAGAGGTTCTTCGATGGGCTTGCGGGTCAGCGGATTGATCGGCGCGCCGATCATACGAATCCGATCTTCGCAATTCAGCGGACCCTTGCCGTCGAGCACGTTGCCGCCGCCATCGATGATGCGGCCCATCAGCTCCGGACCAACCGCTGCGGTGCCAGCGCCAGTGCGCGGCACGACGCGTGCGTTCGGCTTCAAACCATGGATGTCGCCGGTGGGCATGAGATACAAACGATCGCCCGAGAAGCCCACCACTTCGGCTTCGACGTTGTGGCCCCCAGGGCCCAACACGTCGCAACGATCGCCGATCGCAGCTTGGCAACCGGCGGCTTCCAATGTCAGACCGATCATGCGAGTCAGCACGCCTTCCACCGGCGGCGGCTGCATACCGTCGACGATGCGCGAGGCGCGTTGTAGTTGCTTGGCCCAGTTGGCGCCGCGCTTGAGTTGCAAAGCCGGTGTGCTCAAGGCGCTTGCTCCTCAGAAGCAGCCGCGTCGGCGGCTTCGTCGCCGCGAACGGCGGTGGTGCGTTCGTCACCCAACAAAGCGCTGATGACGCTGCCGATGCGAGTTTCCAAACGCGCATCGATCTGTGCCGTCTCGGTGGTCACGCGGCAACCGCCACGACCCATGACTGGATCTTCAGCGATGGTCCAGGCGCGCTCGCCGACGGGAGCCGCCAGTTTCTCGCGAACCACTGCGGCGTCTTCAGGATGCAAATGAACTCGGACATCGCGAGCCGACGCAGGCAGCAACAACACGGTCTCGCGAATGATGGCGATGACCTGGCTCGGATCGATGCGCAGCTCACGGCGCACCAGATGCCGGCCGATGGTGAGCGCCAGCTGCAACAGCTGATCTTCCACCACAGGATCGACTTCCTGCAGCGGCTTGGCCAATGCGTTGATGATGGTATCGAGGCGCGCAACGCGTTCCTGCAGTTGCTGAGTCTGCGCACGCATCTCGCGCTCGGCCGCAGCCAAGCCCTGGGCCCGACCGTCGGCCTGACCTTTGGCAAACGCTTCGTCGTACGTGCGCTGCTCGAGGTCTTCCAGCTCCTGCACGGTCTTGCCGGCACGGCGGGCCTGCACGGCCAGGCCGTTGATGCTCGGCAATTCGTAGCGCGGCGGATTGGTCATACGAACTCTTCACCCTTGCCGCCGAGCTGGATGGTGCCGGCTTCGGCCATCTTACGAACCTGGGTCAGGATTTCCTTCTGCGCCCCTTCCACTTCGGACAAGCGCACCGGACCGCGCGACTCCAGATCGTCCTTGAGCATTTCCGCGGCACGCTGCGACATGTTCTTGAAGATCTTGGCCTTGAGCTCGTCGTCGGCACCTTTCATGGCGAGCAACAACTTCTCGCCCGGCACCGCGCGCAACACTTCCTGCATGCCGCGATCGTCGACTTCCACCAGGTCGCCGAACACGAACATCAAATCCTGGATCTTGCCGCCGAGCGCTTCGTCCACCTTACGAATGTTTTCGATCAGCGCGCCTTCCTGACTCGAATCCATGAAGTTCATGATCTGGGCCGCGGTCTTGATGCCGCCGATCACGGACGTCTTCAACGCACCGGTCTTGCCGGCGAATTGTTTCTCGATGACTTCGTCGAGCTCGTGCAACGCGCTTGGCTGAATGCCGTCGAGCGTGGCGATACGCATGATCACGTCGGCACGCAACCAATCCGGGAACTGCGACAGGATGTCCGCCGACTGATCGGCATCCAGATAGGCGAGCACGATGGCAATGATCTGCGGATGTTCCTGGCGGATCAGCTCGGCCACCGCACGCGCATCCATCCACTTCAACGATTCCAAACCCTTGCTGGAACGGCCGAACAGAATGCGATCGATGACGCTGCCGGCTTTGTCTTCGCCGAGCGCGCCGATCAGCACCTTGCGCAAATAGTCGTCGACGCCCACGCCCAACGAAGTCTGGCCTTCCAGCTTCTGGGTGAACTCGGCCAACACGTCCTGCACTTCCTGGCGCGAAATGTTCTGTAGCTGGGTCATGGCCGCGCCGATGCGCTGCACGTCTTTGGCACCCATGTGCCGCATGACTTCAGTCGCCTCGGCCTCGCCGAGCGACAGCAACAGAATGGCCGCCCGCTCGGTGCCATTACGTTTCGGTTCTGGTTTTTCCCTACTCATTTTCGCCGCCGACCCAAGTCTTCACTACCTGCGCCACACGAGCTGGATCTTGCGTCACCAGCGCCCGCGCTGCCGCGACCTGACCGTCATAATCGAGAGTTGCGGCGCCGCCATTGGCCACTGGGCCGGCCACCGCGGCCATCGCCGCCGCTGCCGCGGGCACTGCCGTCGCCTGCACCGGAACTGCCTTCTGATCCTTCTCCGCTTTCGCCGGCGTGCCGAGCAGGCCGCGAATCAAGGGACGCAGCACGCTGAACACCAACACCAGCAAGCCAATCAAACCGATGACCAGCTTGGCCACGTCGCGCATCAGCGGCTGTTCCCACAGCGGGATCTTGTCCGCCACGATGTCTTCCGGCTTGGTCTCGCCGCGGAACGATTGATTGATGACGCTGACGCTGTCGCCACGCGTTTCGTTGAAGCCGATCGCGTCCTTGACCAGGCGCGTCATGTTCTCGATCTGTTCGGGCGTGATGGCAGTTTCGGTGACCTTGCCGTCCTCGGCGGTCGCACGCAGGTTGTCTACCAGCACCGCCACGGTGAGGCGCTTCAACCGACCGGCAGGCGACTTGGTGTAAGCCACCGTGCGATCGATTTCATAATTACGAGTCGCCTGCTTGGACGTGTTGTCCGGCGGCGAGGGAGCCGCACCAGGGGCAGCACCATTTGCGGCAGCAGCCTGAGCCTGCGCCGGAGCAGCGGACTGACCAGGCGGCAGCGCCGTACCAGGCTGCGGCGGCTGATTGGTCAACGCACCCGGCACGCCCTGCGGACCGGCACCGTTACGGCTGGACTCTTCGGCCGTCTGTTCGCTACGAACGATCTGGCTCTCGGGACGATACTGTTCGCGCGCTTCTTCGGTCGTCGACATTTCAACGTCGGCCACCACCTGCGCACGCACGCGGTCGCTGCCCACCAACGGCGCCAGCAACTGCTGAACTCGCTGCGTATAACGATCTTCCAGCTCACGCGCCATTTCCAACTGCTTGGTGCGTTCAGCCATTTCAGTATTGCTATCGGGTGAAGACAACAGGCGACCCTGCTGATCGACCACCGTGACCTGCTGCGATTCCAGCTCGGGAATGCTCGAAGCCACCAGATTGACGATGGCGGTGACCTGCTCCGACTCCAGACGACGGCCCGGCTTCATCTGCAAGAACACCGAAGCGCTCGGCTTGCGACGATCGCGCACGAACGCCGACTGACGCGGCAACGCGAGGTGCACGCGAGCACCTTCGACAGCCTGCAAATTGGTGATGGTGCGCGCCAGCTCGGTTTCCAGAGCATGCTGATAACGCGCGCCTTCCATGAACTGACTGACACCGAAGCCTGGATCCTTGGACATCACCGCGAAGCCGCCGTCGCCTTCCGGCAAACCCTGGCCGGCGAGTTTCAAACGCGCATCGTGCACGCGATCGGCCGGAACGGTGATGGTGTTGCTGCCTTCGAGCTTGTATGGAATGCCGTTAGTGTCCAGCGCCTGCGCGATCTGCGCGGCATCCGCCTGGCCGAGATTGCCGTACAGCAAGCTGTAGGTCGGCTCCTTGGACCACAACACGATGCCGACACCGGCGGCCACCGCGGCGGCGATGCCGATCAGCATCACCAACGGCTTCAAGCTCGGCGGGATGAGCGTCGGCCGCTGGGGCTGCGACTGTCCGGAGGCTTGCGGCATACCCGACGACTGCTGCGTAGGTGACGGCAACGGTAGTGCTCCTGCTTCAGCGCTCATCCTTCACTCCGAACATTCCACTCGCACATAAATTCAATAGTCACTGTCAGCTCGTCACTACTAAATGGGCATATTCATGATTTCTTGATACGCGCTCACGAAGCGATTACGCACTTCGGTGACGGCGCGGAAGGACACGCTCGCCTTCTGCATTTCCAACATCACTTGCGGCAGCTCGACGCCGGGCACGCCCTGCTCGAACTTGGTGGCCAGATCCGAAGCCTTGGACTGCGCCTGGTTGACCGAGTCCAAGCCCTGCTTCATCACGTTGGCGAACGAGTTGGTCGGCGCTTGGACCGCGCTTTCCACACCCGCCGCTTTGGCAACGTCGTTCTGCGGAGCGCCGACGCCCTTGATCTGCGACTGCATGGAGCGGATCTGCGAGAGCACAGCATCGATTTGCAATGAAGACATGTCTGTTTACTCCAGTGCGATCAGGCGGCCGGAACCACGAAGCCCGCTTCACGCAGGCGCTGCAACTTGTATCGCAGCGTGCGCGGGCTGATACCAAGACGCTTGGCTGCGGCCTGACGATTACCACCGTCGGAACGCAACGCGTCCAAAATCAAATCGCGCTCGGCGCTGGACAGGGAATTGGACAGTCCACCTTCCGCTGCACCGTGCTTGCGTGCGGCTTCCTGCACGACTGGACGCTGCGGGGAAGAAACGAAATCACGCACCGTCTGACTGGCAGCGGCCAACGCGGCCGGCAGTGCGTCCAAACCTTCGATCTCCAGATGCACATGCTCCGGCTGGATCACCGCACCGTTGGCAAGAATCAAAGCACGCTGCATGACGTTGTCGAGTTCACGCACGTTGCCCGGCCACGGATACAGCAACAACATGTGAGCGGCATCGGCGCTCAGTGCCGGAATACGCTCGCCGGCGCGGCAACGAGCCGTCAACAAACGCATCGCCAGCGGCAACACGTCATCGCGACGCTCGCGCAACGGCGAGGTCTGCAAAGGAAACACATTCAACCGATAGTAGAGATCTTCACGAAACCGGCCGGCGGCCACTTCAGCTCGCAAGTTACGGTTGGTGGTGGCCAGCACGCGCACGTCCAGCGCGATCGAACCGCGACCGCCGAGGCGCTCCACTTCGCGTTCCTGCAGAACGCGCAACAGCTTGGCCTGCAAGCCCAGCGGCATCTCGGTCACTTCGTCCAACAACAACGTGCCGCCCTGGGCCTGCTCGAACTTGCCGGCGTGGCTGGCATGCGCGCCGGTGAAAGAACCCTTCTCGTAGCCGAACAGAATGGCTTCGAGCATGTTTTCCGGAATGGCCGCGCAGTTGACCGCCACGAAGGCCTGGTTGGCACGCGGCGAGTAACGATGGATGAAACGCGCCAGCACTTCCTTGCCGGTGCCCGATTCGCCGGCGATCAGCACCGTGCAGTCGCTGGCAGCGACGCGGCGGGCCAGGTCGGCCAGGCGGCGCGAGGTATCCGCAATCGCCACCATGTCGTCCGAGGACGCCAGCGACGCACGTTCCACCGCAGCGGCGTCTTCATTGGCCGCCTGCTCGGTGCTTACGTCGTCGAATTCGGTTTGTGACACTGCGCTCATTCGTTTGGATCTCTGGTTGCCACCCAGATAGGGAGCAAGTTCTGTTCCAGTGCCGGGATTGGCTGGGTTTGCCGGTGAATCCTGTGGAGTGCATCACACCGGCAAAGGTTTGCCGCGGCAATCGCGGCCATCCGAGTAGGGGTTGCGCTTAGGGAAGCACTCGGGGCCGCGTGAGCTCAGACCGCGTCCGTCAAAGTTCCGACGCGGCCGCCTCGTTGAGCATGTGAAATTTGCGCAGCTTTTCTACCAACGTGGTCCGACGCAGTTTGAGCAAGCGAGCCGCGTGCGCCACGGTGCCGCCGGCTCGGCTCAACGCCTGCTGGATCAGATCGCGTTCGATGGTGAACAAGTGATCGCGCAAGTCGATGCCATCGGGCGGCAGCTGCACGACTGCCGTTTCGCTCGGCTCGCTGCTCAGCATGGCCATGACTTCCTGGTCCTCGTCGTCGGCGTCTTCGGCGTCCAACTCCGCTTCCAGGGTTTCCGCCGGCAGCGCCAGGTCATCGCTCAGGTCCAGCTCGGCCAGCAATTCCGCCGGCCGATACTTCAGCGGCAGATCGGCCACGTCGACCTTACGATTCGGGCACAGGATGGACATGCGCTCGATCAGGTTACCGAGCTCGCGCACGTTGCCGGGCCAGGGATAGTGGCTCAGCACTTTCAACGCCCGACCGGTCAGTTCTACACGGCTGCGGCCTTCGTGAGCATTACGCTCGGAAAAGTCGCGCACCAGCATCGACAGATCGTCGATCCGGGTGCGCAAGGCCGGCATTTCGATGGGGAACACATTCAAGCGATAGAACAAGTCCTCGCGGAAATTGCCCTTGGCAATGGAGTCCTCGAGGTTGCGATGAGTGGCGGCGATGATGCGGACGTTGCAGCGGATCGGCGCGTGATTGCCAACGCGCTCGAACACGCGTTCCTGCAGCACCCTCAACAGTTTCACTTGCATGGGCAGGCTCATGTCGCCGATCTCATCCAAGAACAGCGTGCCGCCTTCGGCGATCTCGAAGCGCCCCTTACGAGCGGCGATGGCACCGGTGAAGGAGCCCTTCTCGTGGCCGAACAGTTCGCTCTCCAGCAACTCTGCGGGGATGGCGCCGCAGTTGATGGCGACGAACGGGCGCTGCCGACGCGGGCTGGCCTCATGGACGGCACGAGCGGCGAGCTCCTTGCCGGTACCCGACTCACCCAGGATCAGCACGCTCGAGTCGTGTGCGGCGACCTGACGAATCAGGCGCGTCACATCGCGAATGGCGGCCGACGTGCCGGTAGGCATGGCGACATCGCCAACCTCGGCCTGTGTAGCTTGTGCAGGGATGCGTAAGGCAGTGCCCAGCACCGAGGGCTTGAATGGGAACTGCAGCCGGCGCACACGCGGGCCGACGACTGCGATGAGCTGTTCCGCGACCGCCGCGGAGCCATAAGCCACCACCGGGATGTCGCTGAGCTGGCCGCGCAACGTGGCGCCGAGTTCGACCCAGTCGGATTCGTCCACATCGCCCACCAACAGTGCCGGCGGATTGTTCGGGGTTTGAATCACGGCCCGCATCAACGCACCGTGGTCGATGAGTAACGGTTCGAGACTCAGTTCACGTAAAACTTCCGCGACTTTTTCTGCCCGGCCAGTATCGCTGTCGTAGACGACTGCTTGCTGGATGGTCAGGCCCCTCGCCTGGGTGTCGTTCAAATTCATCACTACGCCTCGCGCTCGACGCCGCGTTGTCTGGTATGCCTGATGAGCATTCTGTGCGTAGTGACGAATGGCTCTATCAGGCTCTCCCTGAACGCCTCACGTGCGTGAACTGCTGCCAGAAATTTGGCGCCCAGCTCAGGGGTCGAGCGAGTAAAGCATGGTGGAGGCCGCAAAAAAATGCGCACTGGCGCGCACTTTCATCGCGGCCATGCAATAGCGTAGGGGTGTCGAACAATTGGCGTGCGCAAATCAAGTGCGACGTGCGTCACACTTGTGTGGACAACGACGCTTGCGAACTCAACGGCAAACCGGGCCGGCCGGTGCGCCGGCGACTACTTCTTGGGCTGACGCACGCCGGCCACTTGGCGGCGATGCTTGCGGAAGGCCAGCTTCTCGAGCAGGTCGGAAATGTTCTCGCCCGGCGGCACGAAGCGCACTTTGATTTTGCCGTCCGGGCTCACCGAAGCGATGCGGCCGAACAGGCGTAACGGATCGGCGACCGAGTCCCGCAGATAAACTTCGAACACGCCCTGGTTGCCCAGCGGCGGATACGGCGCCGTGCCCTGGAACACTCCGCCCAGCGCATTGAAACGAACCGCAGTGGCTTTGGGCCGAGGCCGGCTGGCGATCAGCAAGGCGCCGACCATGTCCAGCAACAGATTCATTTTCATTTCCAGCCGCTGGATATCGGCGGCATGCGGCGCGTTCTCGTCGGGTTTTTCGATCTGGCCGTGCTCATCGAGCGCGGAGACGGCCTGCAACACACGCAGGTTGCGATCGGCAAAGCTGCCGACCAGCGCCGGATCGAACGGTTCGGGCAGCGGCCTCCAAGCCACGGGCAACACGTCTTCGTAGGCGAGCTCTTCGTACAGAATGACCGTGTCTAGTCCTTCATACATACAGCTATCTGCTCTGTCTGAGCAGCTCCATCATGCTGTCCACCGCGGCCGAGTTGGGCGTGTCGACCACGCCGGCGGCAGCCGTTCCCTGTGACAAATCAGCCATCACGTTGGCGGGGGCGATCTTGGCCACCGCCGCATCCGATTCTGCCATTGCCTGCTGGAGCGCGCCCAGCCATTGACGATCCTGCGGCGAAGCCGACGCCGACAGGTTGTTCAACAGCTCGCGGCGTTCCTGCACGGTCTTGGGCATCTCCTGCCACTGACCGGTCATGGCCTGCTGCACCAACTTGTGAGTCGCAGCTAACACCCCATCGGCGATCGGCGAACTCATCGGCCACGACCCTCCGGAGCAATCGCGAGCCAGGCGCCACGAATTTCGTGGAGCAGCGTGCTCACTTCGTCCAACATCTCGACCTTGTTCTCGCTGGTGGCGAGCAACAGGCGACGACACATGTAATCGTACAGTTCCGACAGGTTGGCGGCGATCTGGCCGCCCTGGCGCAGGTCCAGGCTGTTGCGCAACTCGCCGATGATGGAGACAGCGCGATTGAGCAGGCGAGCCTTCTCGGAAGTCTCGTTACGCTGCATGCAACCGCGTGCCGTGACGATGCGCTCCACGGCGCCGTCCAGCAGCATCACGATCAGGCGATGCGGGTCCGAAGCCGCCACCCCACCATGCGCAGCAGCGCTCTGATAAGCAGCGAGATTCGAAGATTTTGCGTAACCCAACATGCTCACAACTCCATCATTCCTTGAATTGGATAACGGCGTTCCGGAGGGTTACTTGAGTACCGGAAACCACCGTACCGTTCACATTAATCCGACGACCACTTCGGCAAGGAATCGATCTGCTGACCCAAGTAGGCAGAAGTCGACGACAGCGACGACAGCAACGTGTCGAGCCGTGTGAACTGGGCCAGATAGGTCTTCTGCACGATGGCCATGCGCGTGTCGATATCGGCGCTCTTCTTCTCGAGTGCACGCTTCTGCGTCTGCAAGCTCTCGGTACGCTGGTCGATGGCGGAGCCGTCGGCCAGCCGAGTCTCGATCTGCGTGTACAGACGCGAAGCAACGCCAGTCTGGTCGGTACCGAACAACCGGCTCACCGCATCGAAGTTGCTGTTCAAGGCCGCAGTCAACTTGGTGTCGTCCACCTTGAGCGAGCCGTCAGCCTGCGTGCTGATGCCGATATCGGCGAGGGTCTGCACAGCGCCGCCGCCAGCTGCCGCCACCGGCTCGGACAACGTGCGACGAATCTCTGCGTCGATGCCGGTCAACATCGAGTCGCCAAGCATCGGCCCCGCGACCTTGGTGGTTGCGTTGTAGCCGCCGAGCGCGGTCAACATGGTACGCAGCGTGTTGTAAGCCGTGACGAAGGCAGTGACCTTTTCCTTGGCCGCGGTCTTGTCGTAGTTCACATCGATGCTGACCGTGGTGCCCGGCTCGGCCGACACCAGATTCAACGACACGCCGTCGATGACGTTCTCGATGACGTTGGTAGCGCTGGTGGTGGCGTAGCCTGCCACCGTCACTTGCGCGTCGGCCGCAGCCCGCAGCTGCGTGTAGTTGGCCTGATTGGTCGTCGTGTATTCCAGCTGACTCATGGTGCCGGACTGCGTCACCTGGATCGAATTGGCAGCACCCGTCTTGGTCGACGTGAGCACCAGGTGCGCGCCGTCGCTGGCGTTGATGATGGTCGCGGTCACGCCCGGATTGTCCGTGGCGGAATTGATCGCGTTACGCACATCGGCCAGCGTGTTGGCCGTGGCGCCGATGCTCACATTGAAACTAGTGGCACCCAACGAGATGGTCAGCTGGCCCGTGCCGACGACGGCACTGCTGCCGCCCACGAATGCAGTCGAAGACAGCTGCTGCGCGGTCGCGAGCTGCTGCACTTCGATGTCGTAACGGCCCGGCACAGCGGAAGTAGTCGCAGTAGCAGTCGCAATCTCGGGATCGGTGCTCGAAGTAGCACGGCCGCTGAACGCGGTGGTGGTCTTCAGCCCGTTCAACTGCGCTTGGAATGCAGACAACGAACCGAGCAAGGCGCTGGTCGCAGAAATCTGGGTCGTGACCTTGGTGGTCGCGCGCGTCACTTGATCGTCGAGCGGTTTGCGTTCGGCGGCGACCAGCTGGGAAACCAGCGATTGCACGTCGATCTGTGAGCCACCGGTGATGCCTGAAGTTGCCATTGCCTGCTTCCTTCTCGATTACGCGGTCTGATCGATCAGACCGGTGTGTGCCTTGCCGCCCAGATTCTGTGCCAGGCGCAGCACTTCTTCAGTGGGGATCTGCCGGATGGTATCGCCGGTGGTCTTGTCCTTGACGGTGACCACCGTACGACCGCTGTCCTGGTCGATCTTGAATTCCAGATAACGATTCATGCTCTGCATGAATGTTTCCAATTGCCGGGCGGCGCGCTTCACCTCTTCAGGCGAAGGCTCCGCGGGCACAGCGGGTTGACTCGCTGGCGTCGCTTCGGCTGCCGTGGTCGGCTGCGGAAATGACGGCGAGCGGAGAGGTCTCACGACCTCCCCGCCCGCTTCGACCTGACTTACGTCAAGCCTGCTCATCATTCACACTCGATTAACCGCGCAGCAGCGACAGGACGTTCTGCGGAGCAGAGTTCGCCTGGGCCACCATCGCCGTACCTGCCTGCTGCAGGATCTGGGCCTTGGTCATCGCCGCCGTTTCCGACGCGAAGTCCGCGTCCTGAATTCGGCTACGCGAAGCCGACAAGTTCTCGGCAGTCGTCTGCAAGCTCGCCACCACCGAAGTGAAGCGGTTCTGAGTCGCACCGAGCGTGGCGCGGGCGCCGGAGATCTGGCTCAGCGCGGCGTCGATCGAGGCCAACGCGTTGCGGGCATTTTCAGCCGTGCTGACGTTGATCGTCGAAATCGCGTTACCCGTCTGACCGACGTTGTGCGTGGTCGTGCCGAGCGTCGTCGCCAGCGCGCCACCGAAGGTGATGCTGTTGACGCCGGTCGCCGCCTGATACGTCAGGTCGAACGTGCCGGTGTGGTCGCTCAGGCCGCCGAGGCCGTAAGACGCCAAGTCACCGCCGGTCGAACCCGCCGTGCCGAAGGCCACGGAGATGTTGCGGCCGTCAGCAGCCGTCAGGCGCAGGCCCGAACCCGTGTCCACCGCCGACACGCCAGTCGTCGCCGACTGCGCGTTGATCGCGGTCACCGCGTTGGCGCGGTTGGTCAGAGCGTCGGTCGTACCAGCAATGCTGATGGTCGTGCCGTTCAAAGTGATGGTGTCGGTACCGGCAACGGTCACGCCGTTGGTGGTCGTACCAGTCACCACGTTGGCATCGGCAGTCGCCTGCAGACCCGCAACGCCCGAGCTGTTGATCGCCTGAGCAATCACTTTAGCGTCGGTGGAGAGGGTGCCGAAGTTCACGGTCTGCGTGCCGGAGGCCGTCGCGATGCTGGCGGTGAAGGCCTGAGCAGTGGCGTTGTAGGTCACGCCCACGTTCTGCTGGTTGTAGCCGTTGTAAGCACCGAGCGCGCTGGAGCGGGCATTGGTGATCGAATCGACAGTGATCTGGTCGGTCGAGGTCGCGTTCGCGCCGACCTGGAACACCTGCGCCTGGAAGCTACCATCCAACAGCTTCACGCCGTTGAACGAAGAAGCCTGGGCGACGCGGTCGATTTCCTGGGCGAGCTGCTGAACTTCGGCGTTCAACGCGGCGCGGTCCGAGACGCTGTTCGAGGCGTTGGCAGACTGGACGGCCAGTTCGCGCATACGCTGCAGGTTGTTGCCGATCTGGGCGAGGTCGCCTTCGGCCGTCTGCGCCAGCGAGATACCGTCGTTGGCGTTACGAGCAGCGACGTTCAAGCCGCTGATCTGAGCCGACAGACGTTCAGAGATGGCGAGACCGGCGGCGTCGTCTTTCGCGCTGTTGATGCGCAGACCCGAAGACAAGCGCTGCAGGGAGGTCGCCAACTGGTTGGCGGATGTCGACAGGTTACGCTGAGCGTTCAGCGACATCACGTTCGTGTTGATAACAAGTGCCATGAAACTAACTCCTGGTGATTACTTTGCCGGGAGACCCTAGTCCCTCGGACTGCTTCTCAGCACTTACGGCGTGATGTGCGCCGGACTGCTGTTCAAGTGGTGTATCGGTGCGTCTTAGGGGAACTTGAGTGAGTGTTACCGTATCGATTCAAACTGAGGACTGGGTCACGGACAGGCGCTTTACAGTAACGAGAACAGGGTTAAAAACCCTACGCAACTTCCGTGGGCGCAGGGTTTGGCTCTATCGAATCAGCTCGGCGGATCTCAGCTGAGATAGTTGAACAGCGACAGATTGCTGATCTTGCTGTACGACATCTGCGCCGCCTGTAAGCCCACCAATTGTTGATTCATCTTGGTAAGGGCCTGCGCGTAGTCCAGATCGCGTAGATCTGACAGGGTGCTGGCGGTGTCGATGTCCAGCGCCTCGCGCGTAGCGTCGACAGAGTCGATCGTTGCCAGCCGCACACCCACTTGGGCACGCACCCCGAGGAAATGATCGGTCGCTTGATCCAACTGTTGTAACGAGCCCTGGATGGCCGACGACAGCTTGGCGTTGGAAGCGGCATCGCCGGCTGGCTGCCTCAGGATGTCCACTACGTCGCCGATGGTCTGGAAGATGCTTTCGCTACGGCTGCGATTCACTTCGAAAGTGTCGCCGGTCGCCGGTGCGCCGGTGACCGTGACGCTGACGCCATTGAATGTAATGGCGCTGCCGGAAGTGTAAGTGCCGGTCTGCACGACGTTCGCCGGAGTGGCGCCGTCGGTGATTTCATAAGCCGTGGCCGAGGTGAAAGTGATGGTGTAGTCATCCGGCACCCAAGCGGCCCGATCCACCACCGAACCGATGCCCATGGCACCCGAGCCAGTGTTGCTGGCATTCACAGCAGTCACGAACGTGCCATTGCCCTCGGGAATGTCCATGAACACTTGGTAGCCGTTGTGACTATCGGGGATCTTCTGTGTCGAGGAGATCTGCAACTGCCGTGCGCCCTGATCGCCCACGTAACTGATCGCGGCACCGTTGCTACCCGAGAACGGCTCGGTCCGGGTCGAATAGCCGGAAAACAAATATTCGCCGTTGCCGTCCTGACGATTGGCGATGGAGCGTAATTCGTCCAGGCGCTGCGACAGTTCGGCAGCGATGGATTCGCGGTCGCTGTTGCTCAACGTACCGACGTTACCCGCTTGCACCACCAGCTCGCGCACGCGCGTCATCACATTGGTGGTATCGACGAACGCCTGTTCTTCGATGCTCAAGCGATTCTTGGCCAGCGTGCTGTTCTTGGCGAACTGTTCGGACTCGGACTGCGCACGCTGCAACTCTTGGATGTGCACGAACGCGATCGGATCGTCGGCAGGCGTGCTCACGCGCGTGCCCAGTGCCACCTGGTTTTGCAGCTTCGCGAGCCCCGACTGCTGCTCCATCATGGCGCTCAACGAGCCCAGCGAAAAACCCATGGTCGACATGCGCATGTTAATTACCCGCGGGTGGCAGCAAGCACGGACTGGAAGCAGTTGTCCGCGATCTTGATCATTTGCGAGATGGCCATGTAAGCCTGCTGATAACGCAGCAGGTTGGCCGCTTCTTCGTCCAGATTGACGCCCGACACCGACTGCATGGATTCCTGGGCTTCTTCGGACACGACCTTCTGCGCCGCCGCCGTCACTTGCGCCTGATTGGTCTTGACGCCGATGTCGCCGACGAACTTGCCGATGCCCTGAGTCAACGAGGTGGTGCCGTTGTCCATCACCGGCTCGGACATGATGCCGGCGAGCAGCAGCATGTTGCGGTTGTCGCCGGAGCCGTTGCTGTTATCACCAACCGTGAAGGAATCGCCGGCCACCGGTGTGCCGCTGACCTGCACGCGCCAGCCGTTGGCGTCGACGTTCGAACCCGACGTGTAGGTGTACACGGTGGCGTCGCCGCTGACCGTATAAGTCGTGGCGCTGGTGAAAGTAATGGTCGCAGCGGTACGCAGCGCCGGGTTGGTGGAGTTCAACACCTGGCCGGCACTGATGGTGGCGTTGCCCTGGTTGCCGGTGGTTGCCTGCGCGACGATGGGCGCCGCCGCCGCAACTTCGTTGGCATCGGTGACCAACACTCGCATGGAGCTGACGGCACCGGAGCTCGGCAGGATCTTCAAGCTGTCGCCGACGCTGGCCGTGCCGCTCACTTCGATGGACAGACCTTCCACCAGGAACGGATCGACGGCCGTGCCCGTGCCGGTCATCGGCACGGTGGCGCCCGTGTCCGCGCGGCGCAAGCTCCAGCCACTCGCAGTGTTGGTAAGAATGTAATCGCTGTTCGTCAACGCGCCCACATCGGTGCGCGTGACGGTGGCACTAGCAGTGCCAGTGTTGTTGGTGTGGGCTCGGACCACGACATCGCCGACGGCGAAGAAGTCGCTGCCCATGTTGCCGTTCAAATCCATGCCGGCGTTGTGCTGTTCGTTCATCACATCGGCCAGCGCCACGCTCATCTTGCCGATGGTGTTGCGCGCCGGATCCAGCATGTCGGAGCGGAAGCTCAGAATGCCGCCCAAAGTGCCGCCCGACAGCGAGCTGGTGATGTCGATGGTGCCGACGTTCGATTGCACGGCCAGGCGCTTGCGCGTCGGATCGTACGGATCGCTGGTGGCCACCACCTTCGAAGGATCGGAACCGACCACCAGCGGCTGGCCGTTGCCGATGAACACGTTGACCTGGTTGTCGTCGGTCTTGACCACGTTGGTGTTGACGTGAGTCGCCAACTCATCCAACAAACGATCGCGCTGATCCAGCAGATCGTTGGGCGCCTGGCCGCTCTGGGCATAGCCGCTGGCGATTTGTTTGTTGAGCTCGGCGATGCCGCTCGCCAGATTGCTGATCGAGTCGGCTTCGCTGGAGATGCTGGCATTCACCTGGCTGTCCAGGCTGCGCAGACTGGCATCGTAGCTCTTCAAGCGCTCGACCAACGAGTTCGCTTCGCTCAGCATGGTCTGACGCGCGGCCGCCGAGTTCGGCGAGTCCGCTACCGCCTGCAGCGAGTTGACGAACTTCTGCATGGTGGCGCTCAAACCCGTGGTCGAGTCGCCGAACAGATTGCTGATGCGTGCCGCTTGGGTCGCGTAAGTATTCGACTGGTTGTACGAGCTCGACGCGCTGCGCGCCTGGTCGGACAGGAAATTGTCATAGGCGCGCGTGATGTTGGAAACATCGGCGCCACTGCCCACCCAATTGCCGCCGAGGAATTGCGGCGTGCGGGTAGTAATGTCGGCAGTCTGCCGGCTGTAGCCGACAGTGTTGGCATTGGTGATGTTATGGCTGGTGACGTCCAGCGCTCGCTGAAACGCGAGCAAGCCGGAAATACTGGTATTTAACAGGTCTGCCATGACTTCACCGAGACAGCGGGTGCGAGTGACTCATCGGATCAAAACCGTCGCAGTCCGCCTCTACCGCCGGTTGTCGGCGACAGCGAGGCAAACTTTAAGGAATTGTCTGAGGAGGCGGTATTGGTCAGCGCGCGCACTTCGTCGGCCACTGCGACGATCTTTTGCGCATAGTTCGGGTCGGTGGCATAACCCCCTTCCTGCAACGCCGAGGCGAAGGTGGTCACATCACCACCCGCGCCTCGGGCGTTTTCGTACCGAGGGTTGTTGCCGATCAAACGTGCATAATCATTGAAACTGTCGGCCGGCGACGAGTAAGCGCGGAAACGCTCGACCTTACGCACCGCCACGCCGTCTTCGAACTCGAGCGTCGGCACATTGGCCGTCGCGCCTTCCCAGCTCGAACCCGCCTTGATGCCGAACAAGTTGTAACTGCTGGAGCCGCTGCCGTGACTCGGCACCGCCTTGCCCCAACCGGTTTCCAACGCGGCCTGCGCCACCAGTGCACTCGGATCTACACCGAGCGACTCACCGGCGCGTTGCGCATGCGGCCACATCTGTTTGACGAAATCTTCTTTGGACTTGGCCAGCGGCTGATGCTCGGCAGCGGCAGAAACATTCTGCGTGGCTGCGGGGAACTCAGTCTTGGCCGTACCCTGGGTCGCGGTGGCGTCGGTGGTTTTCACCATGCCGGACTGCGACAGCTGGCGCACCAGCACGTCGGCGAGTCCCAGGCCTTTGCCCTTGGACAACTCCATGGAAATCTGGTCGTCGAACATGTCCTGATAAAAATCGCCCTGCTGGCTCGAGAACATCGAGCCTTCGCTGAAGCTGCGATTGGCATCGCGCATGCTCTTCAGCAACATCTGCGTGAACAGGCTCTCGAACTGCTTGGCCGCTTCTTTGAGCGTCGCTGTGTCCTGCTTGGTGGTTGCGTCAGTACGCAACGTCGCCAGGCCAGCGAAGTCGAACGAAGAATTGATGGGCGCGGTCATGGCAGATACTCCGATGAAGGAGGCCTTAGATGACGATCAGCTCGGCGCGCAATGCGCCCGCTTCTTTCAGCGCTTCGAGAATGGCGACCAGGTCGCCCGGCGCTGCGCCGACTTGATTCACGGCGCGCACGATCTCATCCAGATTCACGCCGGCATTGAAAACAAACATGCGCGCTTCGGGCTGCTCGACTTTGATCTCCGAGCGCGGCGTCACCACAGTCTCGCCGTTGGACAGCGCGTTCGGCTGACTCACGTCGTTACGTTCGGTGATGGTCACCGACAACGAACCGTGCGCAACCGCAGCCGGCGTAACACGAACCGCCGAGCCGATGACAACCGTGCCGGTGCGAGAATTCACGATCACGCGGGCCGGGGCTTCACCCGGCTGCACTTCGATCGCTTCGAGCGTCGAGAGATAAGCAATGCGCTGGCTGGCATCGGTCGGCGCCTGCACGCGAATCGACACTGCATCCATGGCGCGAGCCGTATCGGGGCCGAGCATCTTGTTGATGCCGTCGGTCAGGCGAGCGGCAGTAGTGAAATCGGGAGTGTTCAGATTCAACGTGACATACGGTTCGCTCGAGAAGTTGGTCGGCACCGAGCGTTCCACCGAAGCACCATTCGGCACGCGGCCCGAACTCGGCACGTTGACTGAGATGCGCGAGCCGTCCTTGCCCTCCACGCCGAAGCCGCTGACCACCAGGCTGCCCTGGCCGATCGCGTACACCTCGCCATCGATACCACGCAACGGCGTCATCAACAGACTGCCGCCGCGCAAGCTTTTCGCATTACCGATCGAGTCGACCGTGATGTCGATGGTCTGGCCCGGCTTGGAGAACGCCGGCAGATCCGCACGCACCGTCACAGCGGCAACGTTCTTCAGCTGCGGATTCACGTTCGCCGGAATGGTCACGCCGAACTTCGCGAGCATGTTACGAATGCTCTGAATGGTGAACTGCGCCTGGCTGGTTTGGTCGCCAGTGCCGTCGAGGCCCACCACGAGGCCGTAGCCCACGAGCTGGTTGCCGCGCACTCCGGCGACCGACGCCAGATCTTTGACGCGCTCTGCATGCGCTGAGGCGGCCAGTAGGGCACCCACCAGCGTCGCGGCAACAACTTTCGTGAACTTGATCACTCTTTACTCCTGATAAAGCGCCGTTTGTTAGAACGGCAACCAAGGAGCATTGAAGAATCGTGCCAACAGGCCCGGCGTCGACGCATCGGCGAGCGCGCCCTTACCGCCATACGCGATTTGCGCGTCGGCAACCTTCAGAGATGAGATGGAGTTATCAGGATCGATATCGATGGGTCGCACGATGCCCTGAATGCGCACGTACTCGCGGCCCTGATTAATTGTGATCCACTTCTGGCCCCTGACCAAAAGATTGCCGTTCGGCAGCCGCTGCGCCACCGTGACTGTGACGTCGCCCACAAGTCGGTTGCTTTGCTTGCTGTCGCCCGAGCCGCCGAACGAAGAATTGCTGTCGATACTGGTTTCCAGAATCGGCGTGCCGTTGACCGTCACCGGCCGGCCGGCAATGGTCGGACTCGGCAGAGCCGCCGACGTCTTCTTGGCCGTGGTGGTGCTCGAGCTCTTGGACGCAGTGGTGGTTTCGTTGAGCTTGATCATCAGGGTATCGCCGACCCGACGCGCCACTGAGTTTTCGAACAACGCGACGTCGTGGCCCACCTGATAGATGGCGCCATTGGCGCTTTCCGAGCTCGGCGCCGGATCCGGCCAGGTGGCCGCGTAGTCCGGTTCTTTCGGCGCTGAGACGCAACCACTGAGCGTGAGCGCAGCGGCCACCACCAGGAACAAATTACGTACGGTGCTCATGATTCAATGACTTCAAAGATTCTGGGTCAGGTACTGCAGCATCTGATCGGTGGTCGAGATGGCCTTGGAATTCATTTCATAGGCGCGCTGGGTTTCGATCATGTTCACCAGCTCTTCCACCACGTTGACGTTGGACGCTTCCAGCGAGCCCTGCTCGATGTAGCCCAAGCCGTTCAAGCCCGGCGTGCCGATTTGCGGCGCGCCCGAGGCGGCCGATTCGACCAGCAGGTTTTCGCCGCGCGGCTGCAAGCCGGCGGGATTGATGAAGTCGACCAGTTGCATCGTGCCGACCTGCTGCGGCGCTGATTCGCCCGACAATTGCGCCGTCACCACGCCGTCCTTGCCGATGGTGATGCTCTGCACGCTGTCAGGAATGGTGATGCCCGGCTGCACGCGATAGCCGTTGGACGTGACCAGTTCGCCCTGCGCGTTGACTTCGAAGTCGCCGTCGCGCGTGTAGCCCATCGTGCCATCCGGCATCAGGATCTGGAAAAAGCCGCGGCCGTTGACTGCCACGTCCAGGCTGTTGCCGGTCTGTTGCATGTTGCCTTGGGTGTATGACTTTTCTGTCGCCACTACGCGGACGCCCGTGCCCAACGACAAGCCGGTGGGAGCAACCGTGTCCTGCGAGGTCGAACCGCCGACCTGGCGGACGTTCTGATACAGCAGGTCCTCGAACACCGCGCGACCTTTCTTGAAGCCGGTGGTGCTGACGTTGGCGAGGTTGTGAGAAGTCACCGACATGCGCGTCTGTTGCGCGTCGAGTCCGGTTTTGGCGGCCCACAGTGCTGGATTCATGATGAATATTTCCTGGTAACTAAGACTGAATTACACGCCGCCGCGGAGCAGCTGGGCCGAAGTAGCAGCGTTCTCTTCAGCGGTACGCATCGCTTTGACTTGCAGATCGAAACGACGCGCCAGTTCGATCATGTTGACCATGGCATCAGCGGTGTTGACGTTGCTGGTCTCGAGCGAGCCGGTGACCAGCTTCACGTTGGCATCGGCTGGCAGATCCGCGCCGCTGGTGCTACGAAACAAACCGTCTTCGCCACGAACCATTTGTTCGTTGGGCGCATTCACCAGCTTGATGCGACCGACCGTCGCGGTGGTCTCGATGCCCTGACCCAGCGGCACCACCGAAATCGTGCCGTCCGAGCCGATGCTCGCCGAAGTATTCGGCGGCACACTCAGCGGACCGCCATCGCCCATCACTTGCAGACCGGCGCCGTTCAACAACATGCCGCTCGGATCGACGCGCAAATCGCCGGCACGCGTGTAAGCCTCGCGCCCATCTTTGCCCACCACTGCGATCCAACCCGAGCCGTTGATACCCACGTCCAGATCGCGCCCCGTCGCCGTCAACGCGCCCTGCGTCGGATCCCAACCCGTGGTCGAGTTGGTCGCATAGGCGCGAGAGGTGTATCCCGTTCCGGCCACGGAACGCGTTTGAAACGCGCTCATGTCGGCGCGAAAACCGGTCGTGCTCGCGTTGGCGAGGTTGTGGTTGTTCGCGGTCTGGGCGCGCAAGGTTTCCTTGGCGCCAGACATCGAGATGTAGAGGAATCTGTCCATGAGTTACTCGGTCAATCCTCAGCGGGATTAGCGAATATTGATGATGGTCTGGGTGATCTGGTCGGCGGTCGAGATCATTTGCGAGTTGGCCTGGAAGTTACGCTGCGCGGTGATCATGTTGACCAGCTGCGCCGTGATGTCGACGTTCGACGCTTCCAAGGCACCCGACTGAATCAAACCGAAGCCCGAGTTACCGGCCTGGCCATTCAGCGGCTGACCGGAAGCAAACGTCTGCGCCCAGTTGGTGTCGCCCAACTGCTGCATGCCCTGCGGGTTGGCGAAGGTCGCAATCGCCACCTGGCCGAGCTGCGTCGACTGGCCGTTGGTGAAACGAGCCTGCACCACGCCGGTGGAATCGATGTCGATACCGATCAAGCGGCCGGTGGTGTAACCGTCCTGCGTGATCGAAGTCATGGTGAACGTGTCGCCGTACTGCGTGGTGCGGCTCAGGTCCATGGTCAGGTTGAGCGGCGCCGCGCCGGTCGACAGGCCGGCGGCCGCATCGTAGGTCGGCAACACGAACTGGCCGTTGGCCGGCGTGGTGAGATTGCCGTTCTGGTCATACACCAGGTGCTGCGTGCCGGCGGCGTTACCGTCGATGGTCATGTGCATGTCCCATTCGTTGGTCGCCGTCTTCACGTAGTACATGCTGGCGGTGTGAGCAGCACCGAGCGAGTCGTACACGGTCATCGAACGGGCCGTGTTGTAGCTGGTTTCGTCGGCAGCGCTGAACGGCGTGGTGGTCGGCACCGTGGCAGCGGACGGCAGGTTGAATACCGTCTCGACTTCGGAAGTAGCGGCCGGCGAGCTCTCGCTGGTCACCAGGCGCAGATCCGACATCGTGCTGGTGTTGAAGTTGCCGGTGGCCGACGGCGGATACACCTGCAAACGCTGGCCCATGCTGTTCACGACATAGCCATCGTTGTTGGGACGGAAAGCGCCAGCACGGCTGTACACCGTGGAGCCGCCGTCGCTGAGTACGAAGAAGCCCTGGCCGCTGAGCGCCAGATCCATGCTGTTGTTGGTGGTGTTGATGTTGCCCTGGGTGAACTGCTGCGACACCGCCGCCACCTTCACGCCGTTACCGTGCGCGTTGCGGTTGACGCCGTACGGAGAGACAGCGAACAACTCGGCGAACTCGGCGCGCGACTGCTTGAAGCCGGTCGTCGAAGAGTTGGCAATGTTGTTGGCAGTGACGTTCAAGTCCTGCTGAGCCGCATTGAGACCGCTGAGCGCGATACCGAAAGACATGGAAGTTGCTCCTCAAAAAACCTGTGAATTCGAAACTGTCGAGGTTGGCCGTTACTGCAGGCGGCGCACTTCGCTCATCGGCACCGCGCCGAGCGAAGCTGTGTTCAAAGTTAGGTTGTTGCCGGTGGCGTCGATGCTGACGCTGGCGACGCGTCCTGCCAGCAGCACCTCGAGCGAGCCGGTCTCGCCGCCGACCTTGGCGACCGCCTCGACGTCGTAGGTGTCCGAATCGGCGATCGAGCCATTGGTGGTCAGGCCGTCCCAGCTGAACGTCTGCGTCCCGGCCGCGGTGTCCATCTGAATCTCGCGAACCACTGCGCCGGTCGAGTCGGTGATGCGCAGCTGTAGCGACGTAGTGTTGGCAGGCACATCGACCTGACCAGTAACCGTGCCGCCCTGCGTGTGATCGAAGCTGTAGGCCGACACGAGCACGTCGCGGCCGACCATGGTCGCGCCGTTCAAGGTCTGCGTGGAACGCAATGAAGACGCCAATGTTTCCAGCGACGTTTGCATTTCCTGCACGCCGGACACGGTGCCGAACTGCGCCAGCTGCGAAATGAACTCGGTGCCTTCCAGCGGCTTCAACGGATCCTGATTCTTCAACTGCGCCGTCATCAGCGTCAGGAACGAATCGATGCCGAGCGACTGCGAGTCCTTTTGCTTGGCCTGGTCGGCGGCGGCAGCCTGCGCGGCGTAAGCGGCAATCGGGTCAGTAGAAATAGCCATGAACGGTCAACTCCGAATATTTTTGCGTGCGATTACGAGCCGAGCCGCAGCGTGGCCAGCATCATTTCTTTGGCGGTATTCATCACTTCGACGTTGTTCTGGTAAGAACGCGACGCCGAGATCATGTCGGTCATTTCTTCCACGGTGTTCACGTTGGGCGCGTACACGTAGCCGTTGGCGTCGGCGAGCGGATTGCCCGGCTCGTAACGCGCGCTCGGCGCTTCCGGGTTTTCGAAGATGCCTTTGACGGCCACGCCCGAAGTGGACGCGTCCTTGCCGAGGCCGGAACGAATCGCTTCGAACAGCGGATGCTTGGCCTTGTAAACCTGATTCGGATCGCCGCTGACGCTGTCGGCGTTGGCGAGATTGCTGGCCGTGGTGTTGAGGCGCACCGACTGCGCGCTCATGCCGGAGCCGGCGATGTTGAAAATGTTGAAGGAGGACATGTGTCTTTACCTTGCTTACTGGCCGGCCATTACTGACCAGTGATTGCCGTCATCAGGCCGCGAAACTTGCTGTTCAAGAACTGCAGCGTTGCTTGATAGCGAACCGTGTTCTCGGCAAATGCTGCCTGCTCCAATTGCGCATCGACGGTGTTGCCATCGAGCGAAGGCGCGAGCGGATTGCGGTACTTCAGTTCCGGCGCCGCTGCGCCGTTAACCAACTTGGGACCGATGTGCGCCGAGTTGGTCGTCTGCAGACTCACGCCAGGCTGGGCCTTGCCACTGGCTTGAGCGAGCGCACTCTTGAAGTCGATGTCACGAGCGCGATAGCCCGGCGTGTCGGCGTTGGCGAGGTTGGCCGCCAACAACTCAGTGCGCTGCGAGCGCAGGTTCAGCGCCTGGGCGTGCACTCCGAGATGTTTGTCGATTGCGCTCGTCATAACTGCATCCGTCAGAAAACTGTCTGCGAAAGTAGTTAGCAAGGCGCGTGCCACATCGGCGCAACCCGCGTGTTTCCTCAGTCCAGCGCGGTTGTTGGGCTCGAGCAAACAAAAATCCCGCGACGTAGTTCACGTGCAGGCGGCAAACGCTTGCCGCCTTACAGCGTTCGTGCCGTTGCCGTCGGGCACCGGCAGTGTTTTGTTTTTTGGCGCGCCTCACCGTCAGCCATGCTCGGTAACTACAGCGATTCCGCGTTCGACTGATTTGTCGGCTACGTCACAGTTCGTACGATGTATTCGCAGCGGGGCGCACGATCTGGGGCGGTGCGCGATTTCTGGCATTTGAATTGCTTTATCTCAGGCAGCGTCAATGCAACGACTCTCGGCGGTTTCGAACGTGATCAGCTTTCGTTCTTATATATGCGCACGAATCAGCGCTGGGGTTGGCACCCTGGCAGCACTGGTCTTCGCGGCCACTGCGCAGGCCGGCGTGCAACCGCTGCCGGCGATTCAAGCGGCCGCCGAGCAGTTCGTACGGTCTTCCCTGCCGGAAAATTCTGCCAAGCACTTTGTGACCGCCGGCAATCTGGATCCGCGGCTGCGCTTGGATGAATGCAGCTCGCCGCTGGAAGCTTTCTCGCAAGGCACCGGCCTGAACTCCGGCCGCATGACCGTCGGCGTGCGCTGCCCGGCTGGGAACCCTTGGACTATCTATGTGCAGGTCGGCGTCGAAGTCGAAGTGTCGGTGCTGGTGTTGCGCCGGCCACTGGCCCGCCGCGCGCGAGTGGAGCTGGCCGATGTCGAGCCGCAAGTCCGCCGGCTGGCCGGGTCGGCCGCAGTCTTTATCAATGACACTGCCACCTTGCAGGGTCATCGCCTGAAGCGATCTCTGCCGGTCGGCACCGCGCTGACAGTGGAAATGCTTCAGCCGGACGTGCTGGTCCGTCGCGGCCAGCAGGTCACGTTGATTGCCAACAGCGGCTCAGTGCAGATCCGCGCCCAAGGCCAGGCCCTCACAGAGGGCGGCGCTTACGATCGGGTGCGTGTCCAGAATGTGAGCTCGCTCAAAGTTGTCGAAGGTGTAGTGGAAAGCGACGGCGTTGTCAGGGTCGGATCTTGAGAGCGGCGGCCAAATCGCGGCGATTTTCTGACACTGGGGTTTTCCCTGCGTCGGTAAACAGCGCCAATTCGGCCGAGCGCCGACCGAGTGTGGCGCAAGTCGCAGAAAGTCCTCGCGATTACGAGATTTACGTCGCTGGGCGCGTTGTGCGGGAGTGAAGGAAGTCAGTTTGATTTGACCTATTGTCACGCCGGTTTTAGACGGCCTGCGAGATTCCCCTAAGGTACCTCTGAGGCCGTGGCCGATGAGGTTGCTAAAGTTCTCAGAATCGCAGCCGTTACCCTCTTCGAGCGGTGCGACGTTGTTGTCGTCGCCGCAACCGGAGAACGGGACGTGACTACCAAAATCACTGGCTACCAGAACCCCCCTGTGCAGGTGAGCACCGATAAATCGGTGTCGCGTGCGAAGGATGGTGCCGCGAGCGCTGCCGAAGCAGCGGGCAAGACGGCCAGTCCGGTGCGCATCACCGACCAGGCCCGCACGCTGGCCAGTCTGGAACAGACGGTGAACAGCTTGCCGGTGGTGGATGAGGCGAAAGTCGCCCGCATCCGCCAGGCCATCGAGAACGGTAGTTACCAGGTGGTGCCGGAGCGCATCGCCGACAAGTTGCTCCGCATGGATCGGGAAATCGGAGCTGCGCAGTAATCCTTCGGTCGTTCGCGGCCGAGGGCCGAGTCGACTTCAAGTGAAGGAGTGAGGTTTCGTGGATCCGGTCATCTGTCGCGATACTCTCGACAAACTGATTAACGAAGAATCGAGCACGCTCGACCAGCTGCACCAGCTGCTGGATCGCGAGCATGAGTTTTTAGTGGCCAACGACGTCGAAGCACTGGATCGCGCCGGTAATGCGCGCCAGACCTGCATCGGCACGTTGTTGCGCATCGAAGACGACCGTAAGGCACTGTGCCGCGCGTTGAACGTGCCGGCCGACATGCACGGTCTGGATCGCATCCTTGCCTGGTGCGACCCCAACAAACAATTGCGTCGTCGCTGGAACGAAGTCGGCGAACGCGCCAATCGCTGCCGCACGGCCAACGACCGTAATGGCGCTCTAGTCACTGCCCGGCTGCATCGCGTGCAAGGCATGTTGGACGTAGTCACCGGCCGCGCCGATCAACCGAAGGTTTACGGCAAGCAGGGCGGCTATCAGAACCAGGCGCGCACCGGCCGGGTCCTGGTGTCCATCTAAACGATCAACTGTCGATACGACTCAAGTCGACGGCTCTTTCGGGAGCCGGCGGCGAGTCGCTATTGGCGACCACGTCGCCCAAGCGCATCAGGATGCTGGCGGTCAGCGACCTGCCCTCCTGCTTCACCATGCGCGACACCGCCAGATTCAGCAACGCGTTGGCAATGTATTCACGCTGCGCCATCGGGACGTCGCGCAACGAGCTTTGAATCCGATGCATCACGGATTGCAACTGCGCCACTTCCACACCGCGATCGTCATCGGTCATCACGCGGGTCAAACAGCGGTGCGATACGACTGCATTCATCGCTTCAGTCTCCCAAAACCTCAAGACAGGAAACGCAGCGCCTCGGCCCAAGCCCGCAATCCGACGATGGCGGCAAGCACGGCACTGACACGAGTGGGAAAAGCAGGCAGCGGCACGCGCAACCAACGTTGCCGCGGCGAAGCTGAGTAAGCCAACACGGCCGCCAGCAACCAAGTGGCAATCGCAAAACTCAGCAACGAAACATTCGTAGACACGGCTACCTCAGCAATACGCCGATATTTGTTGTTCGGCGGCGTGTGAGAAGTAGCTAGCTGCGCCGCCGATCGGGGGTGAGCGCGGATGTCTTTTCGAGGCGACTTAACGTCGCCTCGAACCGCGCGAACGACGGTACACGGATGTACTGGCTGGCTGAGGATCCAGGGACGGCTGCTTGAGGCGAGCTATCCCGCAAAACCAATCATTTCGTCAGAATCAGCTTGTTACTGTGAGTCACACGCAAGCGGTAATAACCGCCGCTGTGCTCGATCAGAATTTCCCGCGCCTTGCCGAACAGCTCTTCGGAGCGCAGTAAAGGAATCGCCGGCCCACGAATGACTTCGGTGGCCGGCGATCGAACCTCCGCAGAGCGGAGAGGGGTTTTCGGTTGTTGTTGCAGCATGGGTGCAAATGATAATGCTTCTCAATAACAATGCAAGCCCTGGCACAGCCGAAACCGATTATTTTGTTTTTGCCGATTCCTTTTCGGGTCGGGGCTAGGGCAAGGCGCCCATATCTTTCAAAGCATTACGAATGACGGTGGCGCTCTGCGCGCTGGCCGCAGCACCCTGCTCTACTATCGTCTCTGCTTGTTCGAATAAGGGGTGAAACAGACCCAGCTTGTCGACCGGACCTTTCAGCGTGACCTCACCTTGCTGCAGAAAGATCTGCGACCATTCATCGCGCACCTGATCCCAGAATTGTTGAGTCTTGTCGAAATAACTATCGGCCTGCGCGAAATCCGCGTCGCGAATTCTTTCGTAACGCGCGACACCGTATTCGCGTGCGATGTATGGATGCGATGAGTCGACCTCACGCGTGGCCGTGAGCACCGTCTTCAAATTGTTTTCTTCTTGAATCCAACCGGTCGGCGCAATGGTGTGACGATTGTTGCCGACTAGCACTTGATAGTCGTCGCGCACACTCCATTCGCGTCTCGGCAAAGGCCGCCAGGTTTCAGCGCTCAACCACGAGGAGAAACTCGCCGAATGTTCCCAACGCCCGACGCTGGCGTAGCGTGGCGATTCATCGACTTGATAAACCGACTGCACCCAAGCGCCCTTGGATTCCGCCGCGCTCAACTTGCGACGCTGCCAACGATCGCGCCCGCGATACTCGACCACGTGCGTGGGTTGATACTGCCAATCCTGACGCCAATGTTTGGTAACCATGGGCTCGCTGATGGCACCGTCCTTCTGCACGATGCGCATCTCCAGAATGTGCACCAGGCTGATGTTCTTACCGTCGTCGCTGTCGACGTATACTTTTTCCGTGCCCCAGGATTGATACGGCGAGGTGGGTTTTTCCAGCGGAGTGAACGGCACGACTTCCAGAAAGTCGAACGTAACGCGATAGGTGCCAGCCATCGCGAGAATCGCGCGACGGTCTCGCTCTTGCGGTGACAAGCCGTCGGCCCGCAACTCCTTCCAAGCTTGGGAAGGCTCGAGATCGAGCGTAACTGGCGCGCCTTTCGTAGTGCCGCCACGCGGGGCAGGTGTGCCCGCTTCCAGCGGCCATGAGAATGTGTAACGCGCCGGCGCAGCGGTTTGTTGTTGTTTGCCGGCGGACTCGTCAGCGCTCGCGGCGCCAACGACCCAAGCTGCCGCGACGACAGCCACCCAACCTGCTCTGAGCATGACCAACTCCTGAACGCATTCAGCTCGGATCCAACGTGGTCCTGGCGGTCCCGTCAGTGTATGCGAGCTGTCTGCGTTAGGTCAGGAGTCAGCGCAGCTGCTTAGTTCCGGGCTAGCACTCCGGCAAATTGACCGCGAGGCCGCCGAGTGAGGTCTCTTTGTACGAGTCCTGCATATCGGCACCGGTGCGACGCATGGTCTCGATGACGCGATCCAAGGTCACATGATGTGACCCGTCGCCCATCATCGCCAGCCGTGACGCATCCACCGCCTTCACCGCGCCGGTGGCGTTGCGTTCGATGCAGGGAATCTGCACCAGCCCGCCGATGGGATCGCAGGTCAGACCGAGATTGTGTTCCATGCCGATCTCGGCGGCATTCTCGACCTGCTCATTGGTCGCGCCTTGCGCGGCAGCCAAACCAGCAGCGGCGATGGAACAAGCCACGCCGATTTCGCCCTGACAGCCTACTTCCGCGGCCGAGATGCTCGCGTTGAGTTTGTACAGCGACCCGATAGCCGCGGCAGTCAGCAAGAAAGTGTGGCGACCTTCGCGCGTGCCATTACAGAAACGATCGTAGTAACGCAGTACAGCTGGCACGACGCCAGCCGCGCCGTTGGTCGGCGCAGTGACTACCTTGCCACCCGCAGCGTTCTCTTCATTGACCGCCAGCGCCCAGGCATTCATCCAGTCCATGGCGATCAGGCCGTCGGCAGTCTTGTTCTCTTCGCGTTTTTCCAGCATGGCGCGCAACTTGGCGGCGCGACGCTTCACGTTCAATCCGCCGGGCAATATGCCGTCCTGACGCAGACCGCGGTCGATGCAAGCATTCATCGCCTCGCTGATGCGATCGAGGCCGGCGAGCACTTCTTCACGAGCGCGCGTCGCGCACTCATTGCGCATCATCACTTCGGCAATCGTCAGACCGTTGCTGTCAGCGACTACCAACAGCTCCGCGGCGTTGGAAAACGGCAGCGGAATCGTGGTCGCAGTAGTGGCAGTCGCAGGAGCTTTGGCTTCTGCGTCGCTGACGACGAAGCCACCGCCGACGGAATAGAAAGTCGCCTCACTCAGCAACTCACCACCCGCAGCGCGCGCGAACAACGTCAGCGCATTGGGGTGATAAGGCAGGCTCTCTTTGTATTTCCAGTGAATGTCACGCTCGATACGGAAATCGATTTCGTGACTGCCGGCGAGCTTGATCTTGCCGTGCTGGCGCACTTCTTCGATGAGCTTGGCGGCCGCATCCGGATCCACTTGCGCCGGCAACCAGCCCGCGAGGCCGGTGGTCACGGCGGTATCGGTGGCGTGGCCCTTGCCGGTCAACGCCAGCGAGCCATACAGACTCACGGTGACCTGCGCGACTTTCGCCAACAGTCCTTGATCCTCCAGCGACTTCGCAAATCGGCTGGCTGCGGTCATCGGCCCCATGGTGTGGGAGCTCGACGGCCCGATGCCGATTTTGAACATGTCGAAGACACTGACTGCGGCTGCGCTCAAGAAGCTTTCCTCACTTGCCCCAAAGGGGGGCAAATATACGCGCAACGCCTGCATAGCGGTGTAGCGGTCGGACACATTACTTGATGGACTGGGGAAATTTCGAATTTTTTCCCGTGACAAGTTTGCAGTTGAGAATTATTCTCATATGATGTCACAGAAATCCCGGTCGTTCTGGTTGAAACACCTGCATCAGTGGCACTGGGTCAGTGCCGCGGCATGCCTGGTGAGCATGCTTTTGTTCAGCGTTACCGGCTTCACCCTCAACCATGCCTCGTGGATCAGCGCGAAGCCCGAGGTCACGACCCAGACGGCTGCGTTGCCTGAGCCGTTGCTCGCGCAACTTCGCCAGACCTGGCAAGCGGACAACGACGAGAAGGCGGTATTGCCAGCGCCGGTGGTCGATTGGCTCGGAAGCGCGCTGTCGGTACGCGTTGCTGATCGCCAGATAGAATGGTCCGACGATGAAGTTTACGTCTCGTTGCCACGACCCGGCGGCGACGCTTGGCTGACTGTGAGTCTCGAAGACGGCGCGGTCACACACGAACTGACGGATCGCGGTTGGCTGTCGTTCCTGAACGATCTGCACAAAGGACGTAACACCGGCGCGGCCTGGAGCTTGTTCATCGACGTGTTCGCGTTCGCTGCGTTGGTGTTCGCGGTGACCGGGCTGCTGTTGTTGAAGATGCATGCGAGCAATCGTCCCGGCACCTGGCCAATGGTGGGCTTGGGACTGGCGCTGCCGTTGTTGCTAGCGATTTTGTTTATTCACTGAGGTTGAGCATGAGAGTACTCACAAAGCTGGCGGGCGCCGCGCTGTTGCTCGGATCGAGCGCCGCTGCCTTCGGCGCTGAGCTGAGCATCAAGGTAGAAATTCCGCGGTTGGACGTCGCCGAATATCACCGCCCCTACCTCGCGGTCTGGGTGGAGAACCAGGATCAAAGCACGGCAGCGCAACTGGCCGTTTGGTATCAAACCGATACCAAAAAAGAAGACGGCACGCAGTGGCTCAAAGATCTGCGTCAGTGGTGGCGCCGTGGTGGCCGCGAGTTACAAACACCGGTCGACGGCGTCACCGGTGCGACGCGCCCCGCCGGCGAGCACGTGTTGAACTTCAAGAGCAGCGACAAACAGCTCGCGCAACTCGCGCCTGGCAAATACAACGTAGTGGTCGAAGCGGCCCGCGAAGTCGGCGGCCGTGAGCTGCTGCGTTTGCCCTTCGAATGGCCCGGCACTCAGAAACAACAAGCGACCGCCAAGGGCAAGTCCGAGCTCGGCGCCGTCGCAGTCAACGTCACTCCCTAACCTTCCGCGAGGAACCTCATGAAAAACGCACTGCGCGCCATCGCTGTTTCGGCTGCCCTGTTGCTGCCTGTTGCCAGTCATGCGCACAAGTTTTGGCTGCTGCCCTCGAGCACGGTGTCGACCGTCGATCAATGGATCACGGTGGACGCGGCAGTCTCGAACGATTTGTTTTATTTCAACCATGTGCCGCTGGGCCTGGAATCGCTGGCCATCACCGCGCCCAATGGCTCGAAAGTCGCGGCGGAAAATCCGCACACGGGTAAATATCGCAGCGTCTTCGACCTGCAGCTGAAACAGGCCGGCACGTACAAGCTGGCGCTAGTGAACAACGGCTTGACTGCGACCTATGACGACAACGGCGCACGCAAGCGCTGGCGTGGTACGCCGGCAAAGTTCGCGACCGAAGTGCCGGCCAACGCCAAGAACCTGGAAGTGAACGAGTCGGTCGGTCGTATCGAAACATTCGTGACCGCAGGCAAGCCGACCGAAGCTGCATTGAAGCCCACCAACATCGGCCTGGAACTGGTGCCGGTCACACATCCGAATGACTTGTACGCGGGCGAAGCTTCAAAGTTTCGTTTCCTGCTCGACGGCAAACCCGTCGCCAATCTCGAGGTCGTGGTGCAGCCGGGCGGCACACGCTATCGCAACGATCAGGAAGAACAGAAGCTGAAGACCGACGCCAAAGGCGAGCTGAGCGTCAACTGGCCGCATCCCGGCATGTACTGGCTCGAAACCGGCTCCGAAGATCAGAAGACGTCGGTGAAGCAGGCCAAGCAGCGTCGGCTGAGCTACGTCGCCACCTTCGAAGTCCTGCCGCAGTAACGGCGGGGATGTCCGGAATTCTCGCTGGTCTCAGCGACGCACGCCTGTACTCGGCGTGCGTCGTTGTCATTCTGTATCTAACGACCTGCGGATATTTTCTGTGGCCACGACGACGCGCTGCTCTGATCCAGCCCGGCAGCGATAAGAACGCATCGACCACGCTGATCGCCTTCGCCAGCCAAACCGGTTTCGCTGCGGAGCTCGCGACGCGAACGGCGCAATCGCTGCAGGCCGCCGGCACGCCGGTTGTATTGGCGTCGCTGCAAGAAGTCGACGATGCGATCCTGCGGCAGTCCAAGAGCGCCCTGTTCGTCCTCAGCACGACAGGCGAAGGCGACGCGCCAGATCCGGCCGCCGCGTTCGTGAGAGACGTGCTCGATAGCTCGGTCTCGCTCAAGGACTTGAGTTACGGCGTACTCGCACTCGGCGACCGTGAGTACGATCAATACTGCGCGTTCGGCCATCGGCTCGATCAGTGGCTGCGCCATCAAGGCGCCACCGCGTTGTTCGACGTAGTCGAAGTCGATAACGGCGACGAAGGCGCGCTCCGTCATTGGCAACATCAACTCAGCGTACTGAGTAACAGCCCTGACCTGCCCGATTGGGAAGCGCCTAGATATGAACGTTGGCGTTTGACAGCGCGACAGCTGATCAATCCCGGCAGCGCCGGCGACGCTTGTTTTCACATCGAGCTGCAACCGCAAGCTGAGGCGAATGCGACCTGGCAGGCCGGTGACATCGCAGAAATCGATCCGCGTAATTCAACGTGGGATGACAAGCCAGAGACCCTGCCCCATCGCGAATATTCCATTGCCTCGCTGCCTGGGGACGGCGCGATTCACTTGTTAGCGCGACAGATGCGTCGCCCGGACGGTGAGCCAGGCTTGGGCAGCGGCTGGCTAACGGCGGGCGCAAAGGTCGGTGACGACATCGCGTTACGCGTGCGCGCGAATCCGAATTTTCACGCGCCAAAGGGCACAGCGCCGCTGATCCTGATCGGTAACGGCACCGGCATTGCTGGTTTGCGAGCTTTGCTGAAAACGCGCATCGCTGCCGGCAACCATCGCAATTGGCTGATCTTCGGCGAGCGCCATGTCGCGCACGATAGATTCTACGGAAATGAGATCGACCGATGGCGCGAGAGTGGCCAGCTCGAACGCGTCGACCTGGTGTTCTCGCGCGACCAATCCGAGCGGCGCTACGTTCAACACCAAGTTCGAGACTGTGCCGCCGACTTGCAACGCTGGGTCGCAGACGGCGCCGCCATCTATGTTTGCGGCAGCCTGCAGGGAATGGCTCCGGCTGTCGACGCCGCACTCACTGCAGTGCTCGGCGCCGACACCGTGGAAAATCTAGCCATCGCCGGGCGCTATCGCCGCGACGTGTACTAGCAGGCCGTTAGATTCCCCAACCGCGATGGTTGGGATACGCGGCCCGTTCGCCGAGCAGCTTGATGCCCTTCACGCAGCGAATGATCCACCACACCGCCAGTGCCAGCAGGATGGGAATTCCGATCAGCGCCATGCTCAGGATGCCGCCGATCACACCGATCAACAGGCCCATCCAGAAGGTGCGGATTTGCAGCTCGTAATGGGTGCGCAACCATTCCGGTGCACCGTCTTTGTACACGTAGGCCACGATCACGCCGATGACGGCAGTGATGCCCGAGACCAGCGCCAGCAAATAGAGCACGTAGATGACGTTAGCCATCGAGGTATTCGCCGAACCTTCGGACACGCTCTGATTCACGAATGCACTCCTGACGTAATGCGACCTGTGGTGGCGTTAATTGTGCGGCCGGTCACGTTCGGCCTCAACCGCATTCACCGGTAAATCGCCGGGTTTGGCCTGGATTGTTGCCGGCGAGGAATCAATTACATGCCATTTGCCCCGATGATGCCCGTGGCCGGCCGGCGTAATCTGCAGTCACGGTTGCAGCGAACGCAGAGGAGAGCAAGCATGCTCGATTTCGAAGACGACAACATGATCCATATGTCGACCCGCGTGCAGACGACCCTGCCGGAGGCTATGCAGTCGCTGGAGCAGGCTCGTGAGCGCCGTCGCGCCGAGCTGGCGGATTGGCAGCCGTCAGGCGGTTGGCTGACGGATCGGCACGAAGCGCGTCACCTGTCGCGCGCGGGAGCCCGTTGATATCAGCCCACCGGAGCGACGACGAACGACTCGTCCAGCTCCTTGGCCCACCTTAGTAAGCCCCCTTCTAAGTGAGCCACCTTCGTTAATCCGGCGCGCGTAGCAATGGCCGATGCGGTCGTGCTACGCGCCCCGCTACGACAGATAAAAACAGCCACGCGGTCTCGAGGCACTTCGCCAAGCCGCTGCTCCAATTCGTTGACTGGAATATTTACTGCGCCCGGCAAACGCGACACCGCGAACTCAGCCGGCGCACGCACGTCGATGATCGCTGCCTCATTCAACAGCCCTCGCAGCTCTGCTGGCGAGAACCGCCGAACCTGCGCCATCACATCGGCACTGCATAGCTCGACCAGATCCGTGGGCTCGCGAATCGTCGGTTGATCGCCGCAGACTGCGCAGTCCGACCGCCGCTGAAAACGAAACTCACCGAAGCGCATCGCCAACGCATCGTAAGTGAGGAAGCGTCCCAGCAAAGGCTCACCGACGCCGACGATCAATTTGATGGCTTCCGTCGCCTGAATCGTGCCCATCACCCCGGGCAGCACACCGAGCACCCCCGCTTCAGCGCAATTCGGCACCAAGCCGTCGGCCGGCGGCTCAGGAAACAAACATCGGTAACAGGGCGCGCGATCCGGCACGTATGTCATCGCCTGCCCTTCGAAACGATGAATGGCGGCGGACACCAACGGCTTGCGCAAAATCACACAGGCATCGTTGGATAGATAGCGAGTGGTGAAGCGGTCGGTGCCGTCGAGCACGATGTCGTACTTGCCGAAGATTTCGCGAACGTTGGCCGCTCGCAGCTCGACGGCATGCGCAACCAGCTCGATCTCGGGATTCAACGCCAGCAACCGTTCTTTGGCGGCCTCGGCCTTGGGACGACCGACGCTGTGCGTGTCGTAGAGCACTTGCCGCTGCAGATTCGAGACATCGACTCGATCGTTGTCGATCACACCAATCGTGCCTACGCCGGACGCCGCCAAATACAGCGCCGCCGGCGAGCCGAGTCCGCCGGCGCCCACTAACAACACTTTCGCTGCTTTGAGCTTTTCCTGGCCAGCCACGCCAATCTCGCGCAACGCCAAGTGCCGGCTGTAACGTGCGAGATCTGCTGGAGATAATGAAGCGGTCGACATCCGGCGACCATCACACTTGCGTCTGAGGCTGTCAACTTGGCGCACCGGCGGCCCGACTTTCCGCCGAGTTGCTAATCGCTCCCAATCGGCGTGGCATGAATTGCGCGCTTGCGCTCAGGAGCGCTAGCCATTTCGGCCGGGCCATTGGCGAACGCCACTGGCGCGCTCAATAATTCCCGCAGCGAGGGCCTCGCCTATTGAGCCCGCACCCAGCACGATCGGACGCTGACTGACACGGAACGGAGCAGCCCCCATGGCTTTTCTCGCACAGCGAACCGTCAACGCCGACATCAGTAACTTCTCGGCCGGCATGACGCGTATCGATCCTCGACCGTACGCCATCGTTTGCATGCATATCGGGCCGTCGGTGGAAGTGACTTGCGACCGGGGCGGCAGACTTCGTCATGGCCGCGAAGTGGCCGGCGATCTGGACATCATTCCCGCACACACGCCCGCCGCTTGGGAAACCAAACAAAGCGGCACGACGCTGGTCATGCGAGTGCCCGACGAACTGTTGCGCACCGTGGCCGTCGAGCTCGACATGGATCCGTCCAACATCGAGATCGCCGATCGTTTTCAATTGCGCGATCCATTCATCGAACACATCGGCTGGGCCATCAAGGCAGATATCGATTCCGGCGGCGCCGGCGGACGTTTGTTTCGTGAGAGTCTCGGCACCGCGCTCGCCGCGCGCTTACTACAACGGCACAATCGCCGCTCACTGCCAATGCGCGATCCGAAGGGCGGCTTGAGTGCGTGGAAACTCAAGCTGGTGATTTCGCACATCGAAGACAATCTAGAGAGCGAACTGTCTCTGGCTGAAATTGCCAAGGTCGCCGGCGTCAGCGTCTCTCACTTGAAGACGCTGTTCCGCCGTTCGACCGGCACACCGGTGCATCAATACATTTTGCGCCGGCGAGTCGAGCGCGCGAAGCTGCTGCTACAGGATGAGTCGCTGTCGATTGCGCAGATCGCATTCGCCACCGGCTTTGCGCATCAGAGCCATCTTGCCCGTCACATGCGCAAGATTCTCGGCGTCACTCCGGCGGCCGCGCGTCGCGACCTGGCACACGTTCCTGACCAGGCCGCGAACGTTTGATCAGGCAGTAACGTCTTCGCGCAGCTGCAGCTCGGCGATCATTTGCTCGCGCATGACGAACTTCTGAATCTTGCCGGTGACCGTCATCGGGAACTGTTCGACGAAGCGGATGTGCTGCGGCACTTTGAAGTGCGCAATCTGTTCGCGACAGAACAGGCGAATAGTCTCAACGTCGCACGGATCGCCGCCCTTCAGCTTGATCCAGGCGCACACCACTTCACCGTACCGCTGATCCGGAATGCCGAACACCTGCACATCCTGAACCTGCGGGTGGCGATACAAGAATTCCTCGACTTCGCGGGGCGAGATGTTTTCGCCGCCGCGAATGATCAAGTCCTTCACGCGACCGGTGATGTTGCAATAGCCCTCGGCATCGACCACCGCCAGATCGCCGGTGTGCATCCAGCCTTGTGCGTCGATGGATTGGCGAGTTTTCTCAGCGTCATCCCAATAGCCAGTCATCACGCTGTAGCCACGGGTGAGCAGCTCGCCACGTTCACCTAGCGGCACCACGCGACCTTCGGTATCGACGATCTTCACTTCCAGGTGCGGATGAATTCGGCCCACCGTGGACACGCGACGCTCGATGGAATCGTCGCTGCGACTCTGGAAACTCACCGGGCTGGTCTCAGTCATGCCATAGGCGATGGTGACTTGGCTCATGTGCATATCGGCGATCACGCGCTTCATCACTTCGACCGGACAGGGCGCGCCAGCCATGACACCAGTACGCAACGAACTCAGGTCGTACTCGCGGAACTTCGGATGATCGAGTTCGGCAATGAACATGGTCGGCACGCCATACAACGCCGTGCACTTCTCGGCGCTGACCGCTTCCAACACCGCACCGGGCTCGAACGCTTCGGCCGGGAACACCATCGCCGCACCGTGCGTCACACAACCCAGCACGCCCATCACCATGCCGAAGCAGTGATACAGCGGCACCGGAATGCACAGACTGTCTTCGTGCGTGAACGCCATGTGGCTGGCCACGAAATAGCCGTTGTTGACGATGTTGTGATGAGTCAGCGTGGCGCCTTTGGGCAAGCCGGTGGTGCCGCTGGTGAATTGAATATTGATGTCGTCTTCGGGCTGCAGCAGTCCGCGCAGCTCATTCACTCGCGCGCGTTCCACATCGGTGCCCAATGTTTCGAGGGCGCCAAACGGCATGAATCCCGGCACGCGAGCATCGTCGGTGAGAATCACAGTGCGCAGCGTCGGCAATCTAGCTGCGTGTAGGTCGCCCACCGCGCTGGTGGCCAACTCCGGCGCAAGTTGCCGAAGCATGCCGACGTAATCGCTGCTCTTGAAGTTGGGCGCGAGGATCAGCGCTTTGCAGCCGACTTTGTTGAGCGCAAATTCCAGCTCGGAAGTGCGATAAGCAGGATTGACGTTGACCAGGATCAACCCGGCCTTGGCGGTGGCGAACTGAGTGAGCACCCATTCGTAACGATTCGGCGACCAGATGCCGACACGATCGCCCGGCTGCAGGCCGAGCTTGAGCAAGCCGGCGGCAAAACGATCGGCCGCTTCATTCAGTTCGCGATAGGTCCAGCGAATGTTTTGTTGACGAACGATCAGCGCCGTCCGCTCGCCCCAGCGGCGCGCGGCGTCTTCGAGTACGGCACCGACGGTTTTGTATAACAACGGCACCGTGCCGGTGCCACACACGTAGCTGAGTTCCATGATCTCCCCCTGCAGCGACGAGCTCGAGCTCGCGTTCGATTATTCGGCGGTCGAAACGAAACGGGCGTGCTCGCGGTCCTTGCGAACCTCATCGCCTCGGAATACCTGACCGCTCATGGCCACGTACACCCCCGCGGGCAAGGTCTGCACCGCTGCGAAAGCCATCCCCAAGTTGAACATCGCGTCGCTCTCGGCGAAGCGCGCCGGCGACAAAGCCCCGGTGAACACGATGGTCTTGCCGGGAATCGACTTCAGCACCTGGGCCGAGTCGGTCATCGTGTCCGTGCCATGAGTGATGACGACACGGTCGGTGTCCAGCGCCGCGACAGTTTCGAACAGCGCCCGGCGATCCTGATCGGTCAGGTCCAGGCTGTCCTTACGGAACATTTCGACCACACGGAACGGGCGGGTCACATTGGCCACGTCCAGCATCTTTTTAACCATGGGCTCGCCGATCTTGTAGGCGCTGAGCGCATCGAAATAGGCCTTGTCGATGGTGCCGCCGGTGGTGATGACCACGATGGGGGGGATGACTTTTTGCATGGAGCCAAATTTAGCCGGTCCTGTGCGTCCCTGCACCCCCGGCATTTGAGCTTCCTGCCCATCAGCCGCACCAGGCCCGTGACGCCGTTTCACTAATTTGTGCGCTATAAAGTCCGCCGGCCTCAGATCTTGCGGAGAGCAGTATGGAATTCAGGCAATTGGGTGCGTCGGGCTTCAAGGTCCCGGTGTTCAGCCTCGGCACCGGCACGTTCGGCGGCAAAGGCGATTTTTTCAAGAGCTGGGGCGACAACGACGTCAAGGCGGCCACCCGGCTGGTGGACATCAGCCTGGAAGCCGGCATCAACATGTTCGACTCCGCCGATATTTACTCCGGCGGCGCCGCAGAGGAAATCTTGGGCGCGGCGCTCCGCGGTCGGCGCGACAAAGTCATCATTTCCACTAAGGCCACCTTCCGCAACGGCCAGGGACCGAACGACGTCGGCTCCTCGCGCTTCAACCTGCTACAAGCGGTCGATAAAGCGCTGAAGCGTCTCGACACCGACTACATCGATATCTTCCAGTTGCACGGTTATGACGCGACCACGCCGGTCGAGGAGACCCTGCGCACCCTGAACGACCTGGTGAGCGCGGGCAAGATTCGTTACACCGGTGTGTCGAACTTTTCCGGCTGGCACCTGATGAAATCGCTGGCGGTGTCGGATCGCTACGGCTGGAATCGGCACGTCGCGCATCAGGCGTATTACTCGCTGATCGGTCGCGACTACGAATGGGAGCTGATGCCGCTCGGCATCGAGCAAAAAGTCAGTGCCATCGTGTGGAGCCCGCTGGGCTGGGGCCGTCTGACCGGCAAAGTCCGTCGCGGTCAGGCGCTGCCCGACACCTCGCGCCTGCATTCGCAATTGAGCACCGACAAAGGTCCGCCGGTGCCGGATGAACATGTCTACAAGGTCGTCGATGCGCTCGACCTGATCGCCAAAGAGACCGGCAAGACGGTGCCGCAGATCGCGCTGAACTGGTTGTTACAGCGGCCCACCGTTGCGAACGTCATCATCGGGGCGCGCAACGAGGAGCAATTGAAGAACAACCTCGGTGCGCTGGGATGGAATTTGTCGGCGGAGCAAGTGAAGAAGTTGGATGAAGCCAGCGTTACACCGCTGGCTTATCCGTACTGGCATCAGCGCGACTTCAAAGAGCGCAATCCGCCGCCGGTATGAACCGGCGACGGCGCCGCATTAGCTGCCCTTCTTATAGCCCGGCCCACGCACGAACTGGCCGGGCTTCGCGCCAGTATGTTCGCCATCGCGCAACACCTGCACGCCGTTGACGAACACATGTTGTACGCCAGTCGCGTACTGATGCGGCTTCTCGAACGTGGCGTGATCCTTGATCGTGGCCGGATCGAACACCACGATGTCGGCGTAGCATTCCTTCTTCAAACAACCGCGATTGGTCAGCTTGAACGTCTCCGCCGGCAGGCTGGTCATGCGCCGAATCGCATCCTGCAATGTCGCGACTTTCTGATCGCGCACGTAGTGGCCGAGGAAGCGAGCGAACGTGCCGTACGAACGCGGGTGCGGATTGCTGAGCAGGAACGGACCTTCCGGCGCCGGCGCTTCTGCATCCGAATCGATGGCCACCCACGGCTGCGACAAGCCCAGCTTCACGTTCTCTTCCGACATCAGGAAGTACGCGGCGCCGATACGCGTGTGATCCTCGATGACCAAATCGATGGCCGCATCTTCAGGCGACACACCGCGCATCTTGGCCACTTCCGCCAGCGTCTTGCCGGTGAGCGGCTTGAGCTTGTCGGTCTTGAAGCCGATCAACAGCACCTTGTCTGCCGAGCCGGCCGCTTGTAACAAACTTTCGAAGCCCGCATTCGGATCGCGCATTTCTTTGAGCACGCGCGCGCGAATCTCCGGCTTCTTCAAACGCGCCACCCAATCGTCGATGCCGCCTTCCTGCACCCACGTCGGCATCGCCGCGTCCAAGCCAGTCGCACCGGCGGTGTATGCGTACATGTCAGCGGTGATCTTCAATCCGGACTTGCGCGCCGCTTCGATCTTGTCGATAGCCTGTTGCATCTTGGGCCAGTTCTTTTTGCCAGCCGCCTTCAAGTGATAAACCTGCGCCGGCACGTTGGCTTCGCGAGCGATCTGTAACAACTCATCCAACGCTTCGAGGAAACGATCGCCCTCGCTGCGCATGTGCGAAATGTAAGCGCCGCCGTATTCGCCAGCCGCTTTGGTGATCGCGATCAGTTCGTCGGTCTTCGCATAGTTGCCCGGCGCGTAGATCAACGAGCTGCCGACACCGAGCGCGCCTTCACGCATCGCCTGGCGGACCAGCTCCTGCATGCGACCCAACTCTGCCGGCGTCGGCGCGCGATTGGCGAAACCAATCTCATGTTGACGAACCGTGGCTGCGCCGATGAACGATGCAACGTTCGGCGACACGCCGCGCTTGGTCAGATACTCCAAGTATTCGCCGAGCGTGGTCCACGTGATGTCGTAGCGGATATCGCCCTGAGTCTTGAGCATCTCCTCGCGAATGGTGCCGTTGACCGGTCCCATCGACGTGCCTTCGCCGAAAATCTCCAGCGTCACGCCCTGTTTGATGTCGCTCATGCCGCGGCCGTCATAAATCAGGGACTCATTGGCCCATGACAGCGTGTTGATGAAGCCCGGCGCGACCGCCAGACCTTTGGCATCCACTTTTTGCTTGGCCTGGTAATCGGTCAGCTTGCCGACTGCGACCACTCGGCCGCCGCGGACCGCCACGTCACCCTTGATGGGATTGCCGCCGCTGCCGTCGTAGATGACGCCGTTCTGGACCAGCAGGTCGACCTGTTCGGCCGCCGCCGCGCTGCCGGCCAGGCCCAACGACAAAATTGCGTTCGCAAGAACGGTGGATGTGAAGCGCACGAGGACTCCAGCGGTGGCGAGTTGGGCTGCGACCCTAGCGCAAAAACGCCCGGGCCGTACAGCCGCAGCCATCTCGGCTGCTGCGGGTGTGCAGAAGGTGCTAAGTTTTCCGCCCCGCTGGCTTTACGATGCGGACTCGAGGAGGTTCGCGGTCCGTCATGAAGGTCAATCTGGATATCGATCTGCTCCGCACCCTGGTGGCGTTCGCCGATGCCGGCAGCTTCAAGGGCGCGGCGCAGCTGGTCTTGCGCTCGCAGCCGGCGGTCAGCATGCAGATGCGGCGGCTGGAAGAGCTGGTGGGGCACCCGCTGTTCACCAAACGCGGCCGGGACATGGTGTTCACGGACAAAGGCGAGCAACTCGCCCAGCAAGCGCGCCAGATCCTGGCTTTACACGACAAGGTGGTCAGCACCTGGCGCGGTGGCGACGCCGGCGGCCGCGTGGTCCTCGGCTTGCCGGACGATTACGCGGCCCTGCTGCTGCCCGATATCTTCGCGGAGCTGACTCGCAGCTGGCCCAATGTAAGCGTGGAAGTGGTGGTCAACACCTCGCCGGTGCTGATCGAGCAGCTCGACAACGGCCAGCTCGACCTAGCCATCCTCGCGACTCAGGCGCCGAAACGCTCCGATGTCATCCTGCGTAAAGAACCGGTGGTCTGGACCGGCTCGCCCGATCACGACACTCATTTGCAACGGCCCATCAAGCTCGCGGTGTTTTCCGACGAGTCGCCGGTGTATCGCGCCACCATCGCAGCGCTACGGGACAGCGCTCGCGAGGGCGAAGTCGCCCCCGACTTTCGTATCGGCGTGAAAAGTAAAAGTTGGACGGTGCTGGTGGCTGCGGCCCGGGCCGGCTTCGCGGTGACCACCATGGCCCGGTGCGTGGTGCCGCCGGGCCTGAGAATTCTCGGCCCGGAAGACGGCTTCCCCAACCTGGGCGACATTCACATCGTGATGCGTGGCACGCCGGACACGCAGTCCATTGCGACGTCGAAGTTGGCGGAACGAATCCTCGAAGCGTTCCGCCGCAATTCGCCGACGGGCTGACTTAGCCTTCGAACAGCTTGGTGACGAACGCGCTGGCCTTGAGGCCCGAACCGGACAACAGCGCCACCGTGGTTTCGCCCGAACGAATCTTGCCACTCGCGTACAGCTGATCGATCGCTGCACCGACGATGGCCGAGGTCGGCTCGACGAACAGGCCCATGCCGGCGAGCCGATGCAGAGCTGCGAGAATTTCATCTTCGCGGACCGTCACCATCGCGCCCGCCGAGCGATGCACGGCCGACAACACTTCCTTCAACCGCACCGGCTTACGGATCGACGCACCTTCCGCCATGGTGGTGCTGAATTCGGTGGGCACCAGATCGAAGCTGCCGGCATCGAAGCTGGCCTTGATCGGTGCGCACGCCGCCGGCTGCACGCCGAAGATTCGCGGCAGTTTCTTGATCTGACCGGCGGCCAGCAACTCGCAAAAGCCCAGATCGCAACCCATCACGTTGCTACCGGCACCCACCGGCAGAATCACGTTATCGGGCGCGCGGAAGCCCAGATCTTCCCAAATCTCGTACGCCGTCATCTTGGTCCCTTGCAAGAAGAAGGGATGCCAGTTGTGGCTGGCGTAGAACACTTCCGAGGCCTGTTGGAGAGCGGCGTTCTCGGTGTCCTGGCGCGTGCCGGGAATCAGTCGCACGTCGGCACCGAAGATGCGCATCTGCGCGACCTTGGCCGGCTGGGTCGACTCCGGACAAAGAATGCGCACACGCATGCCAGCGGCCACACCGTACGCCGAGATGGCGGCACCGCCGTTTCCGGAGCTGTCTTCGAGAATGGCGTCGATGCCCAACTGTTTCAGGAACGACACCATCACCGTCGCGCCTTTGTCCTTGAAGCTGCCGGTGGGCGAAATCCAGTCGGCCTTGAACAACAGCTGTTCCTTGCCCCAGGACTTTTCCAACAACGGCGTGCAGCCTTCGCCCAGCGTCACCGGCTTGATGTCGAGCGGCAACGACGCGCGATAGCGCCACAGCGAGCGGGTCTTGCTGTCGATGTCATCCTTGCCGATGCCGGGCAGCGCTTCGACCAACAACGGGCCGCCGGCATCAGAGCGCCAACGCGGCTCGTCGAGCGAATAGCGGTTACCGGTGCGGGGATCGAGGTACTGAGCTTGCGACATGTCGTGGCCGTGGCGGATGCTGATGAGGCCGGCTTATTACCGCGCCCCTCCCCCGGCCAACAAGCTCATTTTCTGGAACTGTCACTTCAGAAGATTTGATTCTCCGGCGTCCAGCACCCGCTCCAGCACCTGCGCCAGTTCTTCGACCGTGTCGGGCTTGAGCACCACGTCTCGCACGCCCACTGCTTTGGCAGTTTCGCGATCCTCGGCGCGCACGTAGCCCGATGTGATTATGACCGGCAGATCGCGACGAATTTCCTGAATGGCACGAGCCACGTGAAAGCCCGACATGCCCGGCATGGAGAGGTCGCTGACCACCGCATCGAACTCGCCGGGCCGCTCTTTCAACACTTGTAGTGCCTGCTCGGCATCGGTGAAACCAGTGACCCGATACCCAGAGCGTTGCAACACTCGCGTCATCAAATAAACCAGCGAGTCTTCATCGTCGATATACATCACGCGCCGGCCGCTGCCTTCCGTCGCCAGCGTGGCAACTTGGCTCGGGACCGGTTTGTTCTCGACCGGTGCCGCTTCTACAGCCGGAAAATACAATCTGAAAGTCGCGCCTCGCCCGAGTTCGCTGGACACCAGCACCGAACCTTCGTGAGCGCGCATGATGCCGTCAACCACGCTCAGTCCCAATCCAGTGCCGCGCCCCACCGGCTTGGTGGTGAAGAACGGATCGAACACACGATCCAAAGTGATCTTGTCCATACCGCTGCCGGTATCGCTCACCGACAGGCGCAAATAACGGCCGGCCTTGAGCTCCGGCGTCAGCGGCCCGCCTTGCGCCACATGCACTTCATCCAGCGCGATGTTGATGGAGCCGGCGGCACCGTCACCGATGGCATGCGATGCGTTGGTGACCAGGTTGATGATGATCTGATGAATCTGCGTCGCGTCGGCGCGCACCGCCGGTAGCTCCGCAGTGAACTTGCAATTGATCTCGATCATCGCCGGCAACGTGGCACGCAACAGCTTGAGCGCATCTTCCACCGCCGGCTGCAGTTGGATGATTTCGCGACGGCAATCGTTCTGCCGGCTGAAGGTCAGAATACGATTCACCAGATCGGTGGCACGCGCACTGGCCTTGGCCACTTCAGCCAGTCCGCTTTGCACCGGATGGTCCAGCGGTAATTCCTGAATCGCCAGCCGCGTGTTGCCGGCAATGGCCAGCAGAATGTTATTGAAGTCGTGCGCGATGCCGCCGGCCAGCGTGCCTAGGGCTTCGATCTTTTGCGAATGATGGAGAGCGTCTTCGGCATTCTTGCGCGCCGTTACATCGATGCTCGCGCCGATCATGCGGGTTGCCTGGCCGCTCGAGTCCCGCTCGATCTGACCATTGACGGAAATCCATTGAATCAGACCGTTCGGCAACAACAGCCGACATTCCAAAGAAATTTCGCTGGCACCGCTGGCGACTTGCTCGGCCACCAGACGACGGATCCAAGGGCGATCGTCGGGATGCAGTAGTTCCGCGGCCGACGCAACCGGCATGACGCCGCGCTGACGATCCTGGTCCCACAGCCGGTACATCGCTCGGTCCCACCACATGGTGTCCTTGCGAAAATCCCAGATCCAAGTGCCGATGCGCCCGGCCCTCACCGCCGCACGCAGCCGTTCTTCACTGTGACGATTGCGAATCGGCGTCGCCTGTCCGGCGCTATTGCGTGGAGTGATGACGACCAACGCGGCATCACCCTCGGCAGCATCGACGAACAACTGTATGAAGCGCAGTGGCAACGTACTGCCATCGTGACAATGACCCGTCGCGCGATGCCGTCGCACCGAGGTGTCCGACAGGTCGGCGCTCCGATCCAGCGGGCGCCAGGCCGGAATCAATTCATCGATGGTGACTTCGCGCAGCTCGAGCTGGTTATAACCAAAAAGTTTTTCGGCCGCGCGATTGCCGGCGACCACATAGCCGTCGCGATCAATGAGCAATGCCGCCGCGGGCCACTGAGCCAGCGACAGCCGAACGCTTGGAGATTCCAACTGATCCTGTTCCCCAGCCTGGTCGTCACCGTCCCTGCGTGGCGACCGTTGCCGTGGTTGGCCACCACGGCGTTTCGCCCGAACGGATTTCACGGGTCACCTCTGCGGCCCTGATCGAATTTTTTATACCGCTGCAAATACCAAGGCCCGATTCAACTTTCGTCGAACCGGGCCTGATGCTTCTACTACTGCACCGCGCTGGATGCACGTCGGATTTTCCGCGGCAGCTTGCCCCCTCCCCAGGGAGTAGTCTGCGCCGTTGTGTGAGCTACAACTTCAGTTGAGTTTCGCGTCCAACAGCGCGGTCAACTCGGCCTTGCGCGGCAGACCGACTTTCTGTCCCACCACTTCGCCGTTCTTGAACAACAACACTGTCGGCACACCACGCACACCAAAACGGTGCGGAGTGCGATTGTTCTGATCCACGTCCATGGTCACGACCGTGACGCGGCCGTCGTAGTCGCGGGCGATATCTTCGATCATGGGCTTCATCGCCTGGCACGGGCCGCACCAATCGGCTTCGAACTTCAACAGCACCGGACCGGACGCGGCCAGCACCTGCTGATCGAAACTGGCATCCGTGACGGCAAGAAACTTGGCATCGCTCATGAGGCATCTCCACCAGGGATAGGCAGCGAGTATTTGACTGCGGACAGACACATTGCGCCTGGCTGCCACGGCCAGCAATCGCCATTGCCGATGCCGTCAATCGACAACTTGAATCGCAATTGCCATCATGGCGCGCCCCCTTCGCCGCTTGGATCTGCCTTTGAACCTGTGTCGCGCCGATCGATTCCTGCTGGCCAGCGCCGCCGTCACCGCCGGCTCGGCCGCGGCTTTCGGTCCCAGCGCTTTGAGCCTGGGAATACCGCTCGGCGCCTGGGCCTTGCTGCTGACCGACGGCGTGTTCCGTCCGGACTCCTCGATCCTGTATCCGACGCTGGTGCGTGGCCGTACCGATCGAAGGCAAGTGGCACTGACGTTCGATGACGGGCCGGATCCCGAAGTCACGCCGGCGGTGCTCGATATCCTGGCCGAGCATCAGGCCCGCGCGACCTTTTTCGTGATCGGCCGTTATCTGGAAAAACATCGCGCTGTGGCCGAACGCCTACTTCGCGAAGGCCATGAGCTAGGCAATCATTCCTGGCATCACTCGCATTTTCAGAATTTTTATTCGGCCGCCGGGCATGGCGTCGAGATCGATCGTTGTGGCGAATTGATCAAGTCGATGACCAACTCGCAGCTCGAGCCGTGGTATCGGCCGCCGGTGGGATTGAAGAGTCCCGCGATGGCGCGGGCCGCGCATAAGAGAAATCTCAACGTGGCCGCGTGGTCCATCCATTCACGCGACACGTTCGCTCGCGATCCGCACAAGGTGGCAAACGGCGTAGTCGGTCGCATTCGACCTGGCGACATCGTGTTGTTACATGACGGCCACGAGCGCGATCAGCGTCATCGGCCGCTGATTCTTCAGGCACTGCCATTGATACTGAAGGGCTTGCGCGAGCGCGGCTTCGAGTCGGTAACGGTCAGCGAGGTGTCAGGCGAAACTCTGCCGGCGACACCGACTCCCAACGCCGCCAGACTCGCCGCAGATGATGCGCGGAGCTGAAACCGCTGCGTTCGGCAACTCGTTCCAACGCCAAATCGCTATTCACCACCATCTCACGCGCCAGCGCCACGCGTAGCCGCTGCACGTAATCGAGCGGTGAGCATCCTGCGTGCTCGGCAAACAACCGTCCTAAGTTTCTCGCACTCATGCAGCCGACGGCGGCGAGCTTTTCCGATGACCAATCGGCGGCCGGATTGCGGGCAATAGCATCCTGCACTCGATGAACGGCGGGATGAATGTGATTGCGATGCATGAGCCACGCGGACAACTGCGGGTCCGCGGTCGTGCGACGCATGTAAACCACCAAATCTCGCGCCACTGCCACTGCGATCTTGTGGCCGAGCTGACGGCCGATCACGTGCAGCGCCAAGTCGATACCGGAAGTCACACCGGCACTGGTCATGACATGACCGTCTTCGACAAAGATCCGATTGCCGTGCACGGTGGCGTTCGGTTCCATCTTCGCCAGCCGTTCGATGAACTCGTGATGGGTCGTACATTGACGGCCGCGTAACAAGCCAGCTTGCGCTGCCAGCAAACTGCCGGAGCAAACACACAACAACGACACGGTTTCGTTGCGAGCGACTTTCGCCAACCAGTCGGTGAGTTCACGGACCGGTTCCGACTGCAAATCCAACGACACCGAGCTGACGCCCGTGATCACTACGATGGAATGATCCGGCACCACGGCGGGCAGGCGCTGCAGCTTGCTGAGCTGCAGGCCCACACAGGAACGCAACGACGAACTGCTGCCGACGAACAGCAAATCGTAGCTGCCCGGGACCAGCATGCTCGCCATCCGAAAAGCTTCGGCCGCGCCAGCCACGTCCAGCAGGACTACTTCAGGCAGCAGCGCGAACAGCACGTTCCTCATGGCATCCGCCTCATCAGATCAACTCGTCAGATGGTTACGGCCTCGGCACGCTGCACCTGAGCGAAGCGGCCCTGCAAGACCAACTCGGTCCGGTCCCGAATCTCGGCAGCAGTGTAAGTGCGGCCCGATCCGGACACCATCGGGAAGGTCAGGGTCGCATCGATGGCATAGCTGACGGTGTAGCCCAAGTCGCTGGCGTGGCGGGTGGTCGTCTCACAGCACTGCTCGGTGCGAATACCGGTAACGATCAGCCGCTCGATGCCGTGCTTGCGCAGCCAATAGTCCAGGCTCTGGCCGTTCTTGGTGGTGGCGAACATGCCCGAGTGCACCGCCTTGGTGAACACCTCGGTGGGATTCAAGTCGAACTGCGGCAAGGTCTTGATCAAGCCGGACGCGAACGAAAACGGATTTTCCGGGCCGTCTTCATCGACGTGGAATACCTGCAGTACCGGCACCTTGGCCTGCTGAGCACGATTCACCAGCAGCTGCAGATTCTTTACGAACGACGGCAACTCGGCTTCGTCCCAGTACGGACGGCGAGTGAACGACTGCTGCACATCGATGACGATCAACGCGGACTTCATGACGACTCCTCCAGCACACTGTGACGCGTAGCCTGCGCGCCGGGGAGTCGCCTGACGAGACCGCCGTCCGACAGGCAGCGGTCAAAAACGGCCAGTCGTTTCGAGCGACCGGTTATGACCGGTAGGCTTCGCGACCCACGCCTTGGATGGGAATGCCCTGCGACTTCAGCACCTCATGCTGCAGCGAGTACATGGCGGCTGCCGCTTCGTCGATGGCTTTCACGAACGCCAGCGAGCCTTTCAGGATGGGCGCGAGCCGTGCCTTGTCTTGAATGCGCGCCGGCGGATATTCGTGTTCCACGACCAGATACGTCTTGGCCGGATCGATGGACAACAATTCACGCGCGGCCAACTGATGATCGAGCCAGTCCACCGATCTGTTTTGCAGATAGGCCAACGGATCGTGCCGCGCCGTGCCCGGCAGCTCGTGTTCGCACAACACCGTTTGTTTCTTCCAGGCGTTGCCCTGATCGGCCGGATTGGGCGACGGCTTGCCGTCGATCCAATCACCCCGCTCCAAGGTCTGCCCGCCATAGCCCCACGCAGCGACGCCGCGCGAATCGACGACCTGGCCTTTCACATGGAAACCGCCGATCAAAAATCCGTAGCCCGTGTCTTTGAGATATTGAAACAACGAGCGCGTGTCCTGTCCCATCAAAATGGCGTGCGACGGATCGTAATGAATTCGGAACTGATCGCCGACGCCGTGCCGCTCGCAAATCCGATGCAAGGCGATCCACGGCCCGGGCGCGTAGGCGATGTTGTTGTGCCAGCGATCCAGAACATTCCAGCCCGGCATCGGGCATTGCTCGATTCGATACGTCAGACCGCGCGCCTTGGCTTCCTTGAGCAGCGGAATGAACACCTCTTCGAACATGACCAGGTTCTGGTCCATTTCCAACAGCGGGTTCCGGCCGACGAAGCCGCACACGGCGTCGGTTCCCAACAGCACCGCGGCGTCGAACACACGCAGCATGAAGTCATGTTTCTTGCGACGGGCGGCGGCATCGGCGACCAGCATGTTGTCGAAATAGCCCACATCGGACAGACCGACGCCGGTTTCTTTCATCGCCGCCAGCACTCGCGACGCACGCGCTTTATCGAACGGCTGACGCAGATCCAGCGTGTTGGCGACCGGATCGAGCATCGCCTCGGCAGGCACGTCGCTCTCGGTGGGATGCAAAGCCGCCGATAGTTGAATGTTCGGCGAGCCAATGTCGCGCGCGAACTGCAACCATTCTGCGACGGCCAAGTCCGGATCGGCATCCCGCTGATCGCGCGGCGTCAGCTCCTGCAGAGCCGCGGTCAGGATGCTGAGTTTCATGGGTTTCGGGCCAAAAGCGCTGGTGCTCATGCGCCGAGTCTGGCAGATCATGGAACCGTTTACAGCCGGGATTCCGCCGCATCCGGCCTGCCATCAAGCGGGGGCGATCAGCCCAGTTCAGCCTGGTAGTCGGCGGGCTTGAAGCCCACCAACAACTTGGCGCCCTTCTCCAGCACCGGGCGCTTGATCATCGAGGGTTGCGCCAGCATCAGGGTGACGGCTTTGCGCTCGTTCAGATCGATCTTGTCGGACTCGGGCAATTTACGGAACGTGGTGCCGGCGCGGTTCAGCAACACTTCCCAGCCGACTTTCTTACACCAGCCCTCCAGCCGATCGCGCTCCACGCCGGCGACCTTGTAGTCATGAAATTGGTACTCCACACCGTGCTCTTCGAGCCAGGTGCGGGCCTTTTTCATGGTGTCGCAGGCTTTGATGCCGTACACAGTGGTGCCGGCGCTGATCTTGGGGGTGCTTTTGGTGGCCATTTAGAAATTGTACTTCACCCCGAAGCGCAGGGTCCGCGGCTCCTCCACCCGGCTGACTCGGCCGTCCACCTGTTCGCCATCCGGATCCAGGCCGGCGACATGCGCACCGTAGTAATAAACGATGTCCTTGCCGTCTTCATCGAGCGCATTCAACAGCTCGGCGTAGATGGTGAAGTGCTCGCCCTTCCAGGCGCCGCGCAGATTGAGGCTGGTCTCGGGATCGGCACGCAACGAGTTGTCTTCGATCAACGGATACTCGCCGAGATGGCGCACGCGCAGGCTGGCTTCCCAGCGGTCGTGGATCATGGCGATCCCCAACTCGCCGGCATTCTCGACCGCGCCGGTCACATACACCCCATCCGGGCTGTTGTCGTAGCGAGCACGGCTACCGGTCCAGACCGCATCGAAAGCAAGCCAATCCAGCGGGCGCCAGAAGCCCACCAGCTCATAGCCGCGACGCTTGGTCGCCGCGCCGGGTTCGACTGAATTCGAATCGCCGACAAACTTCAGCTCGCTATCCAACTCGAGCCACCAATACGTCGCCGTCAAACGCACCGGGCCGAGTTCAAAGCGTGCGCCGACTTCGTGACCTGCGCCTTTGCTCAAGCCAGCCACCGGCGTCACCGTGTTCACGACGCCACGCGCATCGTTGGAATGAAAGCCGCGCCCCCAGTTGCCATACACCTCGATGCGGTCGCTCACGGTGTAAGCAGCACCTAACTTTGGAGAAACAGCGGTATCGCTGTCGGAGCCAGCATCGACGCCATCGATGCGTGCCTTCACATCGAAATCGTAATAGTCGCCGCGCAAGCCGCCGGTGAGTCGCAAAGCTTCGATGGGTCGCCAGGTCGCTTCCGAGTAAACGCCAGCGGAGCTTTCACGCACCGAATGTCGGCTGATGTTTTCGATCGCAGCGCCGTCTTCGGTGTGCTGCAAGCCGACGTTGCCGATGTCGTCGTAGCGACCTTCGACGCCAGCAGTGAACGACAACTGCTCGTTGACCTCGAAAGCGCGCTCGAAGCGGCCGCCGCCAATCCAACGACGATCGAACTGATTGATCTGGAAGTCGTAAGTGGCGTTCGACAGCATGTGCCAGTCGTAGTACTGCGCGTACACCGTCGCCCGCCAGTCCTGGCCGATCAAACGCGCGGCGCCGATCCAGCGTAGCGTTTCACCAACCGCGGTGGGATCGAGCGAGCAGTACACGTTCTCGCACGCGTCCGTGCCGATGGCACGCTCGGGAATCTGTTCGGTGGGACGCCACTCGGCGTGATAGCCCGACAGGCTCAGCTCCAGCCGCGTGTTGTCCAGGGGCAGCGTGTACTTGGCCCAGGCCGATTGATGCTTCAGGTTCTCCGCCAGCTCCCACGGGCCGTCATAGGACTTCCATTCGCCGACCGCGACCAACTCGCCCGCGCCGATCTCGGTGGACGTGCCGCCGGCCAGGCGCTGCCAATCGTATTTGCCGCCTTCGGCCGAGATGAACGTAGGCAGGCGGGTGACCGTGCTCATGTGGGCCGTGCCGGCCATGGAGAAGTCGCCGGTGTCGGCGCGATATGGCCCTTTGCGGTAGTCGATGCGGTCGACGACTTCGGGAATCAGTCCGTTAACGTCCAGATAACCCTGCCCATGGCCATGGGTGCGCAGGTTCATCGGCACATCGTCGATGTAGTTGGAGAAGTCGGTGCCGTGGTCGAGATTGAAGCCGCGCAGGAAGTACTGGTTGGCCTTGCCGGAGCCCGAGTGCTGGACGGCGATCATGCCCGGCACCACCTCCAGCAACTCCGCCACCCGCAGCAGGGGGCGAACCGCAAGGTCGGCACCACCCACCGCACCCTCGCTGGCCGCGGCAGCCTTGCCGATCTGTTGCTCGCCACGGGCGAACACCACCACCTCTTCCAAGTTGTCGGCCGCCGACGCGATATTGCTCACCGTCGCCAACAATGCCAATGAAAGGACCGCACTCCGAGACCGCTCGACCATCGTCAATTCCTCGCGCGTGCCGCTCAGTACGGCACAAAGGCGGCGGAGCTTAGGCGGTCGAGCTGGTGCAGGCGCCGTTCTTTACCGTTACTAGCGCGTCGTTAACGTTAAAAACCGGCGAGATCTGACTGCAAATCAAGGAGCTAGCGCGGACGGTGCGTCCGCCTTGCTGGACGACTTCTGCGCCACCCAAGCTTGAATGCGCTTGCTCAACACGTCCAAAGGCAGCGCGCCACTGAGCAGTAACTTGTCGTGAAATTCGCGCACGTTGAACTCCTCACCCAACGCCTGCTCGGCATCGCGACGCAGGCTGCGCAGTCGCAGCTCGCCGATCTTGTACGCCAGCGCCTGCCCCGGCCAGGAGATGTAGCGCTCCAGCTCGGTCTGGATGTTGTGAGGGGCGAGCGCCGAGTTCTCGGTGAAGCAACGTCGCGCCTGCTCGATATCCCAACCCAACCAATGAATGCCGGTGTCGGCCACCAGGCGGCAGGCGCGCCACATTTCGTACGAGTAGCGGCCGAAGCGCTCATAGGGATCGCGATAGATGCCCATCTCCTCGCCCAGGAACTCCGAATACAACCCCCAGCCCTCCACGAACGCAGTCGGACTGGTGTTGCGACGGAAGTACGGCAGCCCGGTCAGTTCCTGCGACAACGCGATCTGCAAATGATGGCCCGGCACCGCCTCATGCACGGTGAGCGCCGGCAGCTCGTAGAGCGGACGCTGATCGAGGTGCGAGGTGTTCACCATGTACCCGCCCGCCTGACCCTGCTGCATGCTGCCCACCCAGTAACGGCCGGTGGTGTAACCCTCAGCGATATCGGCCGGCACTGGTCGCACACCGTAGGACAGACGCGGCAAGGTGCCGAACAGCCGGGGCAATTGATCATCGGAGCGCTTGGCGATTTCACTCGCCTTTTCCATCAGCTCTTCGGGCGTCTTGGCATAGAAGCGTGGGTCGGTGCGGAGCAGGGTCAAGAAGTCGGCGAAGCTGCCCTTGAAGCCGGTCTGCGCGATGGTCTTTTCCATCAGTCCGCGAATGCGCGCCACTTCCGACTGACCCAACTGATGAATTTCATCCGGCGTCATCCGGGTTGTGGTCTCACGGCGCACAAAGAACTTATAAGAACTTTCGCCGTTGGGAACGGTACGCCACGCCAGCTTGGCGCGCGTCGCCGGCAAATAGTCCTTGGCCATGAAGTCGGCGAACTTCTTTTGTAACGGCAGGATCCGATCGCGCACCACCGCGAGCGCCTTACTGCGATATTCCTGTTGTGCCTGTGCCGGAATGCCGGCGGGCAGACGAGCGAACGGCAATAACATCGAGCTGTCTTCGGGCTTGCCATTGGCCTGCTTGCGAGCAACCTCGAGCACGCGCTCAGCAACGATGCGAGGTTGCGTGAACTTGGTTTTTACACCTCGCTGCAAATTGATGAGGTTCTGTTCGTAATACGCCGGCGTCGCTTCGAGACGAGCCAACCATGCATCGGCATCTTCACGTGAGCCGATGGTCGTGGTGCGCGCCAGGTAGTCGAGCAGAGTGTGAAAGCCGCTGTCGTTCTCGAACGGAATGCGCGGCAGATCGAATGTGAGTTGTTCGGAATGCGTGGCAACGACGCCGCTGAGTAGCTGATGATTCAGTGCCGCGTCATCGGACAGACCGGATGCATCGATCTTCGCTAATCGCTCGCCGAGACTCTTGAGCAGCTTGGCATTGGCCTGCAGTGTCTCAGCGCGCACATCGGGCAGACGGCGCAATGCTTCGCGATCGCCTTCCTGACCGGCACTGACTGGATCGTCCTTGCGGATCAGCTGTTCGTACTCGCCGATCAAGCCGGTCAGCACCGTCTCCGCGGACTGCGCAGCGGCCAGCGACGGCGATGCGCAAAAGGCTAGTGCCGCGAGCAACGAGGCAGGACGAGACAACAATCCCATGGCCGTCTCCATAGCTGATGGCAAGGCGGCATCTTGGGCCGGCGGCCCGGGAAATTAAAGAGTGGTAAGCAAACTCAGCGCGGCGCAGCCAGCTCGGTAGAGCCGAGGCCGCCTCGCAGTACGCTGGCATTGAAGCCACGCTCGGCGAGGATATAGGCGCAAGCCGAACTGCGCCGGCCGGTATCGCAACAGACGATGTAATGCCGATTACGGTCCAGCGCCTTCATTTTCAAGCGCAACGAATGCAGCGGAATGTTGATGGCACCGTCGGCACGGTAATGTTCGAACTCCGAAGGCAGACGCACATCCACCCACAGCCCGCCTTCGGCCGCGACGATACGCTTGGCATGGTCGTAGTCGACCCAGTCGAGCAACGGCTCATGCAACAGCTTGCGAAAATCGTCTTTCGCCAGCCGCATCAGCACGCCGTCGGTGACCATGGTCACGGTGGCATTGCGCTTCACATCGGAGATCAACGCTTCCTCACCGAAGGTGTCGCCCATCTTCAGCTCGGCCAGCCGCACGCCATCTTTGTTGAGCGGCGTTTCACGCGCCACCTGGCAGATGCCTTTGACGACCACATAAAAATAATCGCCGTTGTCGCCCTGCTTGATGACCACCTCACCGGCGCGACAGTCGATGCGTTGCAGGCGCATGAACACGGCTTGGATGTTGGCCGGCGGAATCTTGTGAAAAGCTTTGGTCTGCAACAGCGCCGTCATCCAGTCGTCCGGGCCGGGCGCGCCGTCTTCCAGGCCGTTCAACTCCAGCACCTTGTAAGCGCCGGTTTGATCGAGCGTGACTGCGACGTCCAGAAACTCGCTGTCGATTTGCAAATATTCGATCCGGTCGGACGTCACCACCGCCGAATACGGCCGAGGCAGCTGATGGGCCAGCGGACTCTTGGATTTGGGCGTGCCGCTGCGGACCGAACCGATGATCTCGCCCTCGGCCAGCAAATCCACCGAGCCGCTGACCAAATAAAAGGTCTGCTTGTCGTCATCGCCCTCGGTGAACAACAGGCGGCCCTTGGGCGCCTGGCGGCGGGAGATTTTCCGGGCGAACACGGCCACGCTCTCGGGTTTCATGCCGTCGAAAGGCGTGAAACTGCGTAGCAAGGCCAGATCTTTTGGGTTCCCGGATAACTCCATGGCCAAATCTTCTTATTAAACGTAGGCAGTATTAGGCAGGCGCCTGATGCAATCCGCGAAACACCTCACAACTGCCGCCGCGCTCGGGCTGGAAATCCCGTCAAATCGGCCCGATTTGACGGGTCTGTCAACATTCTGTCGTGGCTTACAGCCGTTGGTACCAACTGGCAGGCAGGCTCCGCAGCAGCCAGGCCACCAAACGCCAGCGGCGGGTCACATAGGCGTGCCGCTTACGTTGGCGAATGGCGGCAAATATTTGCTCTGCTGCCCGGTCCGCGGACGCCACCCAAAACAACTGTGGACTCTGCGCCATAGCGGTGCGGACGAACCCCGGTTGAATGTCCGTGACCGTGATGGGCATGCCGCTGCGCTGGCAGCGTTGCCGAATACCTTCCAGATAATTAGAAACAAACGCTTTCGATGCGTTGTATGCAGGCGCCGCCCGGCCGCCGCGCAGCGCTGCCACAGATGAAATACCAACCAGCTGACCCGAGCCTCGTGCTTCCAACGCGCCGATGGCCACGTTCACCATGGCAGTGAAGCCGAGCACGTTGACCTCGATGGTGTTGCGTTCTTCCGCCCACTGCAGCTGCGGATTGATGAAACCCACGCCCGAGCTGATTACATACAACTCAACATCGCCGACTTCGGCAATCAGCTCGCGCAGCGCTGCCATCGCTGCTTCGGGCTCAGAAATATCCATGACTTTGGTGACCGCGGGCCCAGGCAACCCGGCGCGCACTTGCTCGAGCAACTCGCTGCGCCGGGCTGCGAGCCCGACGCGATAACCTTGCTTGGACAAGCGCTGCGCCAGCGCCGCACCGATTCCCGAGCTGGCACCGACGATCAGCGCGCCCGGCATGCCATCGCCTGCTGTGTGAACATGACTTAATGCTTTGATTATTGGGAGGTGAACACCCCAAGACTAACGCATTCAGCACGTTCACCTTGAGTTCACCCCTGGGAACGGATCATGCTCACAACCGTTCTAACGGGGGTGGGCATCATGATTTCCAGTAGCGCCAACCGCCGACTCGCGGCTCCAGCCAGCAGCCAACTCTCAGGCAGCAACGTGACTAATTCTCCGACACCCAGCTTCGAGCGTCTGCGTCTTTTCGGCCTGGGCAGCGTGGCTGTTCTGGGGCTGGGCTGGCTGGCGGCTGCACCCAACATCGCGGCAGCTCAAGAGCCCGTGGTCGAGCCCGAGGCGGTGATCGAATCCGGCGAAGACGTCGAGCCTGTGCCTGTGGTCGAGCCGGAAAGCGCGACCGAATCCTCCAGCCGCGCCACGCCAGTCGTCGATCCGCCCAGCCGCGTCGCGCGTCTCGGCTACCTCGATGGCGAAGTGACGCTGGCACCGGCCGGCAGCGAAGAATGGGCCGAAGCCTCCATCAACCGGCCGCTCACCAGCGGCGATCGTTTGTGGGTGGAAAAAGGCGGTCGCGCCGAGCTGCAGATCGGCTCGGCGGCGGTTTATCTCGACGGCGACACCGGCTTCGGTTTCATCGAGCTCGACGAAGGCGTGTTGCAAGCCAGCCTGACCGAAGGCGCTGCCACCATTCGCGTGCGCCGTCTGGCGGAAGGCGAAACCATCCAGATCGAAACGCCGCACTCCACCGTGGTGCTGAATCGCGTCGGCGAATATCACCTCGAGGTCGACAAGTCGGCCGACCGCACCATCGTCAAGACGCGTCACGGCGAGGCCGAAGTCAAAGGCGGCAATCAACGTTTCGTGGTTCGTGACAACGAGCGCGGCGTGTTCGCCGGCGTCGACAATCTCAGCGGCCAGATCGACAAGCTCGGTTCACGCACGGCCTTCGAGAACTGGGCCAATGATCGTGACGGCCGTAACGAGCGCTCCAAGTCGGCTCAATACGTGTCTCGCGACGTGGTCGGTTACGAAGATCTGGACGACAACGGCGAATGGATCAGCGAGCCCGAATACGGCTACGTGTGGCGCCCGACTTATGTGGCGAGCGGCTGGGCGCCGTATCGCTACGGCCGCTGGGTGTATGTGTCGCCTTGGGGCTGGTCGTGGATGGACGATGCACGCTGGGGCTATGCGCCGTTCCATTACGGCCGCTGGGCCAGCATTCGCGACCGTTGGTGCTGGGTGCCGGGCCCGCGTCACATTCGCCCGGTATATGCACCGGCGCTGGTGGGTTGGGTGGGTGGACCGAGCGTCGGCATCTCAGTGTCGTTCGGCAACGTCGGCTGGTATCCGCTCAGCCCGCGCGATGTTTATTACCCGGGCTATCGACACACGCCGCGGTACATCCGCTACGTGAATGTTTCCAATACCGTCATCATCAACAACAATTATTTCTACGGCCGGCGCTTGCCACCGCCGCGCTTCGACTATCGCCACTACCCTGGCGGTGTGACGACAGTGTCGCGGGACTACTTCGTTGGTGGCCGTCGGATCGGCGATCACTGGGTGCGGCCGGATGACAATCGGTTGCGTGGCTTCCACGCGGAACGTCGCCCGCCCTCGATTGCGCCGTATCGTGAGAGCGTACTCGGTGGCCAGGTTCGCCAGCCGCCGCGCGATGTGGATCGTTTCAACAATATGGGTCGTGGCGATTACTACGCCGGTCGCGTGCCCTTCAATCGTGAACGCGGCGCCATCGAGAGCAATGGCGGTCGACCCATCGGTCGCGCCGAGTTGCAGGATCGTGGCCCCAAGCGTGGTGGCGACTTCGTTCGGCCGGGCTCGGGCTTTGCGTCGGGCGACAACAAGCGGCCTGAGCAGGGTCGTGCGCTGGGCCTCAACGAGCGCAACACTAACGACCGCAACAGCACCGATCGCGCGCCTCGTGAGTTGAACAATGACTCGGTGCGCGATTGGCAGAATCGTCGGGATCGCGACAGCAATGCCAATAACAATGGCGGCACGTTGTCCCGGCCGGGCAGTAACTCGCCTGCTCCTCGTGCGACCGAAACCCGGCCTCGTACTGATAGTCGGGATCGTCAGCGTGAGCAGCTGGAAATCATGCGAGCTGAAGAGACGACTCGGTCGGAGCAGCGTCGTAACGAGCAACGTCGTAATGATCAGATGGAACGTCAGCCGAGCAACACCTTCCAGCAAGGTGGCAGCAGTGTGTATCGGCCGCCCGTGAACGATCGTGTTCGCGAGCGCGAGTCGTCACGACCGAGCCCGACCATTCGGAGTGAGCCTCGCGAAAATCGTCAGTTGAGTCAGCCCCGCAGCGAGCCCCGGCGCGATTACACGCCGGCGCCGAGAGTCGAGCCGCGAGCTCAACCGCAGCCGCAGGCCCAGCCTAGAGCCGACCGCCCGTCGAACAACAACGGCGGCGGCGGTAGCAAAGGTGACGGCAACCGCGGCGGCAATCGGCCGTGGAATTCGAGTAAGGAACGTTAGCTAGACAGCGGTGCCCGTCGAACGCGGGCACTGACTAATCTGCATCGGCGCCCGACGAAGCCTGGGCGCCAGACGGCTGGTGCAATTACGGCCGCTTCAGGGCGCGAGCGAAGGCGTCGGCCATCGCACCGGCGCCCACCGGCTCGGGCTCGCGACGCTGCTGTTGCTGCTGTCTCTGCGGTGGACGTGAATCGCGGTCACGGCGGAAATCGCCGGCCGCATTGTCACGAACCCGCTGAGCCGACTCATCCAGCCGCATGGTCAGCGCAATACGCTTACGCTGCTGATCCACTTCCAGCACTTTCACCTTGACCACGTCGCCGGCCTTCACCACTTCGCGCGGGTCTTTCACGAACTTGGTCGACATCATCGAGATGTGCACCAAGCCGTCCTGATGCACGCCGATGTCCACGAACGCGCCGAACGCGGTGACGTTGGTGACCACGCCTTCCAGGATCATGCCCTGCTGCAGGTCCTTGAGCTCTTCGACGCCGTCCTTGAAGGTGGCGGTCTTGAACTCCGGTCGCGGATCGCGGCCCGGCTTTTCCAATTCCTTCAGAATGTCCTTGACCGTCGGCACGCCGAACTTTTCGTCGGTGTACTTGGCGGGATCCAGCTTCTTCAAGGTCGAACCGTCGCCCAGCACTTCCTTCACCGGCTTTTTCAGCTCGGCGATGATGCGCTCGACCACCGGATACGCTTCCGGATGCACCGACGACGCGTCGAGCGGATTGTCGCCGTTCATCACGCGCAAGAAGCCCGCCGCTTGTTCGTAGGTCTTGTCGCCGAGCCGCGGGACTTTCTTCAAGCCACCGCGATTGGCAAACGCACCGTGCTCATCGCGATAACGCACGATGTTTTCGGCCAGCGTCGAGGACAAACCGGAGATACGTGCCAGCAAGGCTGCGGACGCAGTGTTCACGTCGACACCGACGGCGTTCACGCAATCCTCGACGACGGCATCGAGGCTCTTGGCGAGCTTGGTCTGGCTGACGTCGTGCTGATACTGACCGACGCCGATGGACTTGGGATCGATCTTCACCAGCTCGGCCAGCGGATCCTGCAAGCGGCGCGCGATGGACACGGCGCCACGCAAGCTCACGTCCAGATCCGGGAATTCCTTGGCCGCCAGCGCCGACGCGGAATACACCGAAGCGCCCGCCTCGGACACCACGATCTTGGTGAGCTTCAGATCCGGATGCAGCTTGATCAGGTCGCCGGCCAGCTTGTCGGTCTCGCGCGAGGCCGTGCCGTTACCGATGCTGACCAGATCGACGTTGTGCTTCTTGGCCAGCAAGGCCAGATGGGCAATGGTGCGATCCCATTCGTTACGCGGCACGTGCGGATACACGGTAGCCGTTTCCAACAACTTGCCGGTGCTGTCGACGATGGCGACTTTCACGCCGGTGCGCAGGCCAGGGTCGAGGCCCATGGTGGAGCGCGGGCCGGCCGGAGCGGCCAGCAACAAGTCGTGCAAGTTGTGAGCGAACACGCGAATCGCTTCTTCTTCCGAGCGCTCGCGCAGCGACGTCAGCAACTCGGCTTCCAGCTGCCAGGCCAACTTCACCTGCCAGGTCCAGCGCACCGTCTGTAGCAACCAGGCATCGGCCGCCTGTTTGCGATCAGCAATATTGAAACGGGCGCCGATCTTGAGCTCGCAGGAGTTGAACGGTGCCGGACCGGTGGCCGGCGGCGGCTGCAGATCTTCCGGCAGCTTCAGCGCAACCTTGAGCAACTCTTCTTTACGGCCGCGGAACAGCGCCAGCGCGCGATGCGAAGGCACGGTCTTGATCGTTTCGCTATACGCAAAGTAGTCGCGAAACTTAGCCGCTGGCTCTTCCTTGCCCTCGGCGACAGCGGACACCACCACGCCGTTATCTTGGAGATGAGTACGCAGATTGGTCAGCAACTCGGCGTCTTCGGCGAATTGCTCGATGAGAATGGTGCGCGCGCCTTCCAGCGCAGCCTTCACATCCGCCACGCCCGGGTTGTCGTCGCCTTCGGCATTCTTGAACGCCGGCTTCAAATACTTGGCCGCTTCGACTTCCGGGGTCAGCGAGCGATCCGCCAACAGCCCCGCTGCCAGCACGTCCAGGCCGGCCTCACGCGCAATCTGAGCCTTGGTACGGCGCTTGGGCTTGTATGGCAGGTACAAGTCTTCCAGGCGCTGCTTGGTGTCGGCCTTCTCGATGCTGGCCCGAAGCTCGGGTGTCAGCTTTTTCTGTTCATCGATGCTGGCGATGATGGCGGCGCGCCGTTCTTCCAGCTCGCGCAGGTAGGACAGCCGCTCTTCGAGCGTGCGCAGCTGCGTGTCGTCCAGGCCACCTGTCGCTTCTTTGCGATAGCGCGCGATGAACGGCACCGTCGCGCCCTCATCCAGCAGTGCTACGGCGGCAATGACCTGTTGAGCAGTGGCCGCCAGTTCGGTGGCAATGCGGGATTCAATCGACGGAAGCATGGGCCGGATCCACAGAGCGAAAACGAGGCGCGCACTATGAAGAAGGGGCCCGGTCGCTACAAGGCTTGAGATTCGCGTAAGAGTGGTCTAAGCGCCCGGTTCAGCCCGAGCCGGCCTGATGGCAAAGTTCTGTCATGGCCTGGCCCGAGCGCCGCCGCGCTCATTACCGGCCGCTACACTCGCCAGGCGTTAAAAAAAGTAACTTCGACGGACCGTGGAGGGATTTCACTGTGCGGACAGAATCAATTTCAGGGGCATCGGCAAACTGGCGCGCATGGAGCCTGATCGCGCTGGCTTTACTCGTCAGCCTCGCGGCCCAAGCACGCGATCTATCGCTGCCCGACGTCAAACCGGAAAGCGTCGGCTTCTCCTCCGAGCGCCTGCAGCGCCTCGATGCCGGCATGAAAGCCGTGGTCGACAACAAACAATTGGCCGGCATTGCCACCGTCGTCGCCCGCCGCGGCCAGATCGTGCAGCAGCTGGCCTACGGCCAGGCCGACATTGCCGGCAACAAGCCGCTGCAGATGAACAGCATCGTGCGCATCTACTCCATGACCAAGCCCATCACCGGCGTGGCTTTGATGATGTTGTACGAGGAAGGCAAGTGGCAACCTTCCGATCCCATCTCGCGCCACATTCCCGAGTTCAAGGATCTGCAGGTGTTCGTGGGCGAAGGCGCCGACGGCCAACTAGTGGCGCCGGCACACGCGCCGACCATGGGCGAGCTGCTGTCGCACACCGCCGGCTTCACTTACGGCTACTTCGGCAGCACCCCCGTCGACAAGTTGTATCAGCAGTCCACCCCGCTCGGCGCGGGCTCGCTACAGGAATTCATCGATCGCATGGCGCAGCTGCCGCTGCTCTATCAGCCCGGTGAAGCTTGGGTGTACAGCGTGGGCGTGGACATCCAGGGCTACCTGGTCGAAAAACTCTCTGGCAAACCGTTCCCGGAATTTCTGCGCGAGCGCATCTTCGAACCGCTCGGCATGAAGGACACGGCGTTCTATGTGCCGAAGGAGAAGATGTCGCGGCTCGCCACGGTCTACGCGTGGGGCGCCGAAGGACTCGCACCGACGCCACACGACAAAGGCGTGAACGAGCCTCCCGGCCTGCCCTCGGGCGGCGGCGGACTTTATTCAACGGCGGCTGACTATTTGCGATTCGCGCAAATGCTGGCCAACGAAGGTCAGCTCGACGGCAAACGTTTGCTTGCGCCGAGCACGATCGCTTTGATGACGGCCAATCATGTGCCCGAGGCAGTGAAGAACCAGAACGGTAAATTCGGGATCGGCCAATACCGCATGCAGCCTGGCTTCGGCTTCGGGTTCGATGTGGCCGTTTTTGAAGAACCGCTGCGAGTCGGCAGTCCCGCGGGCAAGGGCACGTATTTGTGGGACGGCCTGGCCGGCACTTGGTTCTGGATCGATCCCACCAACGACGTGCTGTTCCTCGGCATCAT
>NZ_JAEUPY010000206.1 GCF_016790065.1 Steroidobacter sp. | reverse complement strand
CGCCGTTATCTTCCGTACATGCCGGACTTCGGCGACGTAATCACCGTGCGTCACCTCATCTATCACACCAGCGGCTTGCGCGACTCTTGGCGCTTGTTAGCGCTCGGGGGAGTGGACAGTTACAGCCACCGGCAGCAGGCGCAGATCGTGAACATGGCAGCTCGGCAACGAGGCTTGAACTTCAAGCCGGGCACCGAGTACGCCTACAGCAACATGAACTACACGTTGCTTGCTGAGATCGTCCGCAGTGTCACCGGCAAGACGTTGCGCCAGTTCACGACCGAGCGCATGTTCAAGCCGCTGCAAATGGACCACACGTTCTTTTCTGACGACATCCTCGAGATCGTGCCACGACGCGCGCAGTCATACTCGCGAGAGGGCGATGCATGGCGCCGCAGCCCGCTGAATCTCGACACCTACGGCGCGACCAATCTGCAGACCACGGTGAAAGACTTTGCTCGCTGGGCCGACAACTTCGCGCGCCCCAAGGTGGGTGAGCGGGCGTTGCTCGAGCAGTTCACCAGCATGGGCAAGCTGGACGACGGCACGGCCATCAACTACGGCTTCGCATTGCACTCAGAAAAATTCCTCGGCCGAAGCGCCGTAGCTCACACCGGCTCCGATGCTGGCTTCCGAGCGATCTTTGCCTATTTCCCGGAGGAAGATTTCGCCATCGCGTTGCTGTCGAATTCGTCGCTCAGCGAGAGCTCATACATCGAGCCGCTGGTGGAGATCTATCTGGGAGCCAAGGATGGGGCAACCAAAAAGCCGCCCCCGCCGCCAAGGAGCCGAGCAGTGACGGCGACCAACCAGGCCGCGCCGACATTAGCGACGTTGCGTGAACTCGAAGGCGACTATCGTAGTAGTGAGCTCGACGCGACTTACACGCTGACACTCAAAGGACAGGCGCTGACGTTGAACTCGATCTGGTTCGACGAGCCCATGCTGCTCGAGTCGACCGGTAAGGATGCATTCCTCACCGATTGGCCCGTCGAGCGAATTCGAGTCGAGCGTGATGCTCGCGGCCGTGCGACCGCGATTGTGTTGAGTAGCGGCAGCGCTAGAAACATTCGCTTCGACCGCTTGGCCAAAGCGAAGCACTAACGCCGCTCAGCGCCGAGAAGTAGCAGGCAGCGCGCTGTACTGTCGCGGCGTCAAACCGAAAGAGCGGCGAAACAACGCGGTGAAAGTACTGGGGCTGCGATAACCCACTTCGAACGCCACGCGAGTGATGGAGTGCCCGGCATCGAGCCGCGACATGGCTTCGACCAACCGGGCCTGCTGCCGCCAGGCAATGAAGCTCATGCCGGTCTCGCGCGAGAACAAACGGACCAAGGTGGCCCGGCTCATGCTGGCGCTGCGTGCCCAATCTTCCAGCGAGGCATCGTCCGCCGGTTTCGCAAGGATTGCTCGGCAGATACGCATCAGCCTGGGATCGGCTGGCAGCGGCAATGGCGGTGAGGCAATGGGCATCGCCGTGATCTCACGCAAGATCAGCGAAATGATGTCGCCGTCGCGACCGGCGACGTCGTACTCAATGGGTACACGCGTTGCCTCGACGATCAAGGCGCGCAACAGATCCGACACCTCGATGACACAACAATAGGAGGGCAAGGTCGGAGTCGCGTGCGGCTCTATATATAGAGTGCGCAGGCAGACACGGCCGCGATAATGAACTTCATGAGCCGTACCGGCCGGCAACCATAGCGCACGCATCGGGGGCACGACGAAAGCATCGGTATCGGTGAGCACCGACATGACGCCGCTGCAAGCGTAGAGCAATTGAGCCCGGCGATGGGTGTGTCGCTTATCGATAGTGCCGGGTGAAAAATTCACCGAGAGTGCGCTGACCGGGCGCGGAATGTCTTGGCAGGCATTGGCATGATCTGCCGAGCAATAGGATTTCATTGAGCTATCCCTAGAATGGTTCCAACTCATGCCCCGTGCACACTGTGCTTGATTGCAGCGCCGTCCTCAAGCGGCGCGTACACATACCTAGCATTTGCACTGGAACCGGTCGGCCTGGCGGGCAGGCGCACCAACTCAACGCCGGGGTGCGAGTTGAGCCGATCGAACCAATCTGAGATCTATAGAAAACAGTCGGCGCTGAGGTCGCGCACTAAGCTCATTGAAACAACCAGGGAGAAGCGCCTCATGCGTCTAATAAAACAGCGCGGGCTCACGGCCTGCTTGGCATCTATAGTGGCGAGCGGTGCTGCCGCTCAAACCCAATCGACACCTGTAATGACCGAAGCGTCCAGCACGGAACTCGACTACGTGTTGGTCGAGGGCACGCGCTTACGCGACGAAGTAACGCTGGGCCGTACCGGCACTACGCTACGTGAAACGCCGCAGTCCGTCACTATCATGGGCCAAGCCCGTATCGAAGCGCAAAACTTGCGCAATCTGGACGAAGTGCTGATTCAAACGCCGGGCATCATTCTGCTGGCCGATAGCACAGTCGAGAACACATATACAACCCGCGGACACGTCATTGAATCCATTCAATACGACAACATTACTACCGGCACCAATCCGGAGACCATCGCCAGCCCCAACATGGCGATGTTCGAAGGTGTGGAAGTGCTCCGCGGCTCCAACGGCATCCTGAACGGCGTCAACGGTTTCGGCTCCATCAATCTACGCCGCAAACGGCCGCTCGATAATTTCCAGGGCAGCACCTCGATCACCGGCGGCACCTGGGATCGGTATCACGGCGAGCTGGACGTGACCGGCCCCGTGTCAGAACGCATTCGGGCTCGCGGCGTGGTCTCTTACGACGATCGTGGCTTCTTCTTTCCGTACGCCGGCTTCAAGGAAAAGCTGGTGTTCGGCACGATGGAGTTCGATCTGACTGAAACCACGCTGTTGCGCATCGCCTCGCATTGGCAGAAGACGGATGTCACGCCCAACTCGCCGGGCGTGGCGTTCTACAGTGACGGCGGCGATCTCGGCTTGCCTCGCGACACCATGCTCAGCCCGGGCTGGGCCGACTTCGACTATGACACCAAAAATTACATGATCGAGTTGCAACAGTCGCTGGGCAGCTGGAACAGCCGCTTGATCATGAGTCGCTTCGATACCAAGTCGAGCAACTTCTATGCGTACTTCTGGGGTGGCATGGATCGCGCGACCGGCATGCCCTCGGAGGAGTGGGGCGGCTTGTACGGCGAGCAACTGGATCTCACGTATGAACAGAATGCGGCCGACCTGTCGTTCTGGGGGCCGGTGAATCTGTTCGGTCGCGAGCATGAAGTGTTGGTGGGCGCGGTCCGCTCCCAAGAACATTACGCTTGGTATTACGGCGATCTGACGCCGCAAATCTTCGAGCAGATCAGCGTCGACCAGATGCGCAGCTGGGATGCCGGCTCGGCGGTGAAGCCGCATCGGGTGCCCGCCGATTACTACGGCCCGGATCGTTTCATCGCACAGACGGGTATTTTCGCGCGCATCTCGTTGAACATCGCCGATCCGCTCACCTTGGTGCTCGGCGCGCGCGTCAACTATTGGCGGCATCGGGAGCAGTCCATCGAGGCTGCGACCAATACCGTGTATGAAGATCTGGACCTGAAGATGGACGGCGACGTGTCGCCGCAAGCAGCAATCACTTGGAAAGTGACCGAAGACTGGTCGCTATACGCAAGCTACGCGGACATGTTGGTGCCACAGTCGGCGCAAGATGCCAACGGCAACGTGCTCAAGCCGCGCGTCGCGGCCAACTACGAAGCCGGCATCAAAGGCGAGTTGTTCGATGGCCGCTTCAATGCTTCGCTCGCGTTCTTCCGAGTCGACGAGAAGAATCGCGCGCTGGGTGTGGATGGCCCGCCGAATCAAAACAACGTAGCACCGAGCATCGCCGCCGGCCAAACCGTCAGCGATGGTTTCGAGATCGAGACCACCGGTCAGCTGACGCCGGATTGGACGCTGGACGCGGGCTACACCTACAACACCAACGAATACAAGCGCGACAACGAAAACCAGGGCCGGGCTTTCTCCACTTACACGCCCAAGCACATGTACAAGCTGTGGACCAACTATCGTCTGCCGGCGATGGAGGGCCGTTGGTCGTTCGGCGGCGGCATCAATGGCCAGAGCTCGCTTTCGCAGCCCATCTATGCCGATGACTGGAGCGCGTTGATCAACAAGGACGGCTACACCATCGTCAGCCTGCGCGTCGGTTTCCGCATCAACGATCGCTGGTCGGCCAGCTTGAACGTCAACAACATCACGGATGAGACGTACTACGCCGGCTCGATCGGTAATTCGATTTCCGGCAACCACTTCTACGGCGACCCGCGTAACTTCGTGTTCGCGATCCGCGGCAAGTTGTGGGGCGGTTGAGGATTGGCTAAGTCACGGGCTGCGCTGTGAGCGCAGCCCGTCTTGGTAGCGACCTCAGCGAGGCCGAATCCGAATCTCGTTGCCTGTCCGTTCGACGCTGACGCTCGTGTCGCGTTCGAGGAATGACAGCAGCAGCGTGGCATCGTCCGCGTCGAACGTGCCACTGAACTCGCGAGCTCGTAGCTGCTCGCCTTCGACGTTCATCTTGACTCGCCCGTAGCGATTGAACTCTGCGGCGATGTCTGAGAGCCGATCTTTGCGGAACACCAGGCGGCGTTGTTGCCAGGCGGTGATGTCTTTCACATCGGTCACTTTCGGCGCGGGCACTGGCTCAGTCGCCGATCCGGCCGCTAATCCGACAGCAACGATTTGTCCGGCGCGCAACTGCTGAGGCGCTGGCGCTTGCTCGACCTTGCCGGCCGGCAATGTGCTGACTTGGACGACCCCTTCGATGACCGCGACTTGAGTGCGCCCAGCGAGTTGGCGAACGTCGAACTGCGTGCCGATGGCTTGCACGATGGCAGTGTCGGTGTGGACTCGAAACGGACGCTGCGCGTCGTGCGCCACACGAAAGATTGCCTGGCCTTCCAGTAGATAAATGTCACGAGCACTGGCGCTGTAGTCGGTGCGAATCCGTGACAGCGTATTCAAGTGCACCACTGAGCCGTCTTCCAATGAAATGGCGCGCTGCTCGCCGAGCGTGGTCTCGAACTTGGTTCGATTCAACAACGACGGCAGCAGCAAGCCCGCGGTGACGGCTAGCAGCACGCTGGCAGCGAGACTCATCAACCAACGTTTCTTGCGTGAGGGATGCTTGATCGAGGCGGCAACGCGCGTATCGGTTCGCAACGGCACCACGTTGCGCGCGTCGCCCAGCAGCACATCTAGATCGATGCGACGTTGTGAGTCGAAGCCGTCGAGCGCGTCATCCACGGACATGGCCAGCAATGTTTCCTGGACGTGCAATGGCGATTGCTTGAGCCAGGCAATGAAGGCCGCATGTTCGGCCGGATCGCCGGATTGCAGCCGACGTAGCCAATCGGCCGCATGCTGGGCGATCAGCTGGTGCTCCTGGCGGGCTATGGAGTTGGCGGTCATGAAGTGTCCTTGCTATCGGTCCCAGCTCTTCATTCGCAGCTGCGCCCTGGCGGCGGAAAGATAAGTGTTCACGGTATGCACGCTGATGCCGAGGCGTGCTGCCACTTCCTCACTGGAGTGGCCGTCGCGTTTGCAGGCGACCAGGATGGCTCGCTGCAAAGGTGGCAGGTCGTCGATGGCTTGCTCGAGTTGCTGCTGCAAACTGAGTCGCTCGGGCAGTTCCTGATCCGCAGGCGTGTGCTGATCCGCGCCGGCATCCTCAGCCAGCTCACTATCGAAGCTCACATGTTGCTGGCGCTGATTGGCGAGGCGGTGATCGGCGAGCACATGAGCGGCGACACCGAACAGGAAGGCCAGCGGCTTTTCCACTTGCTTGTCGTCGTCCACTCGTAACAGCCGGGCGTACACCTCCTGCGCCAGATCGTCCACATCCTGATGACGAGTCAAGCGGCGGGCCAAATAACGACGCAAATCGCGGGCATAGCTCTGCACCGCGGTGCTGGCCCAGCGGGACGACGACCAGGGTCTGCGTGAGGACGAGGAGCTCATCTGTGTTTTGAGTATAAGTTTTCCGCGCCGGACCCGACATACATGGCAACGGGATTCGAGAATAAAACTTCAGCGTCGGTGGCCACCAAAGCCACTGCGGGTTGCTATTGTCTTGAGCATGGGAGAACACCGAATGTCGATGCGTTTGCGTGCCGCTTTGGCGGCGACGCTGGCCCTGGCCGGTCAGCCTGTATTTGCCCAGCAATGGCCCGCCGAGCCGGTGCGCATCGATATAGCAGCGCAGCCCATCGCCGATGCGCTCAACGAGTGGGCCCGCCAAACCGGCTTCCAATTGTTGTTGCCGGAAGAGGGACTCGCCGCAGGCGTGATTGCACCGAAGGTCGAGGGCTCGCTGGCACCGCGTGCGGCGCTGGAGCGGCTGTTGGCTGGCTCAGGCCTTACTTATGAGCATACGGCAGATCGCGCCATCATCGTGCGGCCCGCCGGTCAAGCGAACGGCTCGACCACCAACACACGCGACTCGAACATCATCGAAGAAGTGAATGTGGTGGGCGTCATCGACTTTCAACAGAACGATGCCTTCGGGGCCACCAAAATGGGCATGCCGGTGGCCGAGACGCCGTTCAGCATGTTGGTGGTGACCAACGATCTGATGCGCACCGCTTCGGTGAAAAAGACCAGCGATCTGTACAAGCTCGATCCTTCCGGCGGCACCAACAACCGCATGGGCGGCTACGGACGTGCATTCGCTCGCGGCTACGCGGTGCCGGTCTATATGGACGGCTTTCGTCAAAGCGTGGAAGCGGATCTGGATTATGCCGCGTTCGATCGGCTGGAACTGGTCAAAGGCGGCACCTCGACGCTGTACGGTCAGAACGAGCCGGGTGGCGTGTTGAACTATGTTTCCAAGGTGCCGCAGACCGTGTCGGCGATTCAGCTCAAGGCCGAGGCGGGCACGGACAGTTTTTATCGCGGTGAACTGGACGTGACCGGGCCCATCTTCGACAGCGATCGCTGGTCCTGGCGAGCCATTCTGGCCCAGCAAAAGGACGACACGTATCAGGACTTCGGCCAGGACGATTCTTACGCCGCCATCTCTTCGCTGATGTATCGAGGTGAGCGCGCTACGTTCTTATTGCGTGCCCACTTCGAAGAACAGGAGATGAAATATTCGAATGGCCTGGCCGTGCAATTGGACGCGCCCATTCCTACCGGCTACACCTGGGATTCGGCGATTCGCGCCGGTCTCATCGGTTTGAAGCTGGTTGACGACGTGCCGCGTTCGCGCGCGTTCGGTCCGCAGTCTCAGCGCAAGAAAATCTTTCTGACTCAGGCTCAGTTCGACTATCGCTTCGAGTCGAACTGGAAGTTGCGGACCAACGTGCAGTCCAGCCGCGGTGACGACTTCATCAATCTCACGCTGGTGCAGGGGCCGCTGGATTTCGACGGGCGCAATCGCATCCAATATCAGTCGCCCGGGCGCCTGAAAGACGAAGATTACAGTCTCGAAGTGAACTTGTTCGGCGACTTCGAGCTGCTCGGACGCACGCATACGTTGTTCTTCGGCGTGGACTATTCCAATTCCACCACGGTGGGTTGGACCGGCACTGCCAATCT
>NZ_JAEUPY010000176.1 GCF_016790065.1 Steroidobacter sp. | reverse complement strand
TCACCCGTCAGGATGCGGATATAGTTTTTGCGCATCTTGCCCGAGATGTGCGCGATCACGGTGTGGCCGTTGTTCAGCTGCACCTTGAACGTAGTGTTAGGCAGCGTATCGCTCACGCGGCCTTCCATCTGAATCGCATCTTCTTTCGACATGCACTCTCAATGACTGCCCGGCAGGGCCCGCCGGCAAGGCGCGCGAATTGTGCATAAAGGCCCCTGCCATTGCAATTGAAGTGGGTGATCCCACCTGGCTGCGGCACGCTTCGACGCTGTTATTTCGTCATACGCCCGCCGGCAGCGCTTCGTTCCCGCCGTCGTACCAGGAGCCGGGCTCGAAGGGGCCATTGACGTGGTCGCCCAGCACCTCGGTGAATTGCATACGGGGGATCATCTGGGCGCCGAGGCTCATCAGGTGGGGCGTCGACATCTGGCAGTCGATCATGTGGAAGCCGCGCGCAAGCAGTTCTTCGCACAGGCGTTTCAGCGCAACTTTGGACGCATCGCGCTCGGTGCTGAACATGGATTCGCCGAAAAACATCCGGCCCAGCGCCACCCCGTACAGACCGCCGACCAGGCGGCCGTCCAGCCAGGTTTCCACCGAATGGGCGAAGCCGAGCTTGTGTAATTTGATGTAGGCGGCGCGCATTTCCGGCGATAGCCAGGTGCCGCCGGGGCGCAATTCGCTGCTGCCACACGCCCGCACCACATCGCGAAAAACAGTGTCGATGCGCGTGACAAAGCCGCGATTTCGACTGGATTTGAGCAAACTGCGCGAAACCTTGAGCTGGTCCGGCATCAACACGGCGCGCGGATCGGGGCACCACCACAGAATGGGCTGGCCGCGCGAGTACCAGGGAAAGATGCCTTTGCGGTATGCCGCCAGCAGGCGGATCGGCGACAGGTCGCCACCGGCGGCGAGCAAACCATCCGGCTCGAGCAACGCGCGGTCGACCGGCGGGAAGGCGTCGGGTGAGTCGTGTTCCGAAAGCCAAACAATGGAGCCGCGCATCGGTCAAGGCCCTCGGTGGAACGGCGTGTGTTGCTCGACTTGCAGAATATATTGATCGATGGCGGCGCGCTCATCATTTAAATAGCGGTCGATAGCGCGGCGAAAGCGTGGCTCGGCGATCCAATGCGCCGACCAGGTTGCGGTGGGTTCGAAGCCGCGAGCTATCTTGTGTTCGCCTTGCGTGCCGGGCTCGAAGTGCTGCAGACCCTGCTCGATGCAGTACTCGATGCCCTGGTAGTAACAGGTCTCGAAGTGCAGGCTGTGATAGTTGGCGGCCGCGCCCCAATAGCGACCGTACAGCACCCGATCGCCGCGAAAAAAAATCGCGGTGGCGATGGGTTGGCCCTGATATTCAGCCAGTTTGACCACGACGGTGTGCGGCATCACTGCCGACACGGCGCGAAAAAACTCGACGTTCAAATAATGTTCGTGGCCGTGCGCTTCGAAGGTGCCGGCGGAAAAGCCGAACACGATGTCCCACAGCCGATCGTCCATGTCTGCACCGGTGAGCGTGCGAAAGGTGACGCCACCTTCGCGCACTCGACGACGTTCTCTGAGGGCTTTCTTGCGTTTGTCGGCGCGAAACGTGGCGATGAAATCGTCGAACGATGCGTAGCCGCGGTTGAACCAATGGAACTGACAGTCCTTGCGCCACAGGAACGCCGCTGCGCCGTGAGCCTCATTGAGAGCGGCACGATCTTCGTCGGTCAGGAACAGCAGATGTGCCGATGACAGGCGTTCGGTCTTCGCATGGATCAGCAGTTCCTGGGCCAGGCGCGTGCGCACTTCAGGCGACGCATCGGGAGCGACCAACAAGCGTGGCCCGGTCGCCGGCGTGAACGGCGGCATGCTCACCAGCTTGGGGTAGTACTGCAGGCCGGCCTGATCGTAGGCGCGCGCCCAGCTCCAATCGAACACGAATTCGCCCCAGGAGTGAGCTTTGCGATACAGCGGCACGGCACCGAGCAGCCGCTCGCCGTCCTCGATCACCAGATGATTGGGACTCCAGCCGGAGGCTTCACCGACGCAGCCGGTGCGTTCCAGCGCGAGCAGAAACTCGTGCCGCACGAAGGGATTGCCCCCCAGCGCCAGCGCATTCCATTGCGCGGCGGGGAGGCGATCGAGGCTGCTTAAGAAGCGTACTTGCAGACTCAGCTCTTCAAGTTGGCGGCGTCGAGCTGATCCAGGTACTTGTCGGCGTCCAATGCCGCCATACAGCCGGTGCCGGCGGAGGTGATGGCCTGACGATACACATGATCGGCGACGTCGCCGGCCGCGAACACACCAGGCACGCTGGTCTGCGTGGCATTGCCGGCGATGCCCGACTTGACCACCAGATAGCCGCCTTTCATTTCCAACTGGCCTTCGAACAACTGCGTGTTGGGCGCGTGGCCGACGGCTACGAACATGCCGGTGACCTCCAGATCTTTGGTCGGGCCGCCGGCGGTGGGGGCGATGCGCACGCCGGTGACGCCGCTGTCGTCGCCGAGCACTTCATCGACGTTGTGATTCCACACGATCGCTACCTTGCCGGCCTTTTCCCGCTCGAACAAATGATCCTGCAGGATTTTTTCGGAACGCAGTTTGTCGCGGCGATGAACCAGCGTGACGTGCGAGGCGATGTTGGAAAGGTACAGCGCTTCTTCGACCGCGGTGTTGCCGCCGCCGATGACCGCGACTTTCTGGTTCTTGAAAAAGAAGCCGTCGCAGGTGGCGCAGGCCGAAACGCCGCGGCCACGGAAGGTCTGTTCCGATTCCAGGCCCAGATACTTGGCGGTGGCGCCGGTGGCGATGATCAATGCGTCGCAGGTGTAACCGCCGCGGTCGCCTTCGAGTCTGAAAGGACGTTGCGACAGATCGACGCTGTTGATGTGATCGTTCACCACTTCGGTGTTGAAGCGCTCGGCATGCTCACGCATGCGTTCCATCAACTTGGGGCCGGTGAGGCCGTGCGGATCGCCGGGCCAGTTGTCGACCTCGGTGGTGGTCATGAGCTGGCCGCCTTCTTCGAGGCCAGTCAGTAGCAACGGCTTGCGGTTGGCGCGCGCGGCATAGACGGCGGCGGCGTAACCTGCGGGGCCCGATCCCAGAATGATCAGCCGGGAGTGGCGGGGAGTGCTCATGTATGATTCACCTTCACGGTCCTTAAAGCGTCGACTCGATAGATCTGACAATCTGTGAGGGCGGCACCCTCGAACAGCAAGCCAAGGCGCCCAGGCCACCGAGGCAGAGGGCGAATGGTATGAAATGCGCCCCGGGGCCGCCAAATGATGGGCTCGATGACAGTCATCGACGGACAGCCGAGTCGGTGACTCCGGGTGGCTGTCGTTCAGGTTTGGACCTGAGCCCGATTCGTCGGGTTAATGTATAGTGCTTGTTAATCTTTTTCAGCGGCTTACGCGGCTTTTCTTATGCAAATGGTTGAGGTGAATCGAGTTGGCCAGTAGGGCTGAGGCTCGCGAGGGATTGCGATTGGGTTCCACTGTCGTGCGTTCGCTGCGCGAGGGCGCGTTGTGGGTGTTCGGCGCGCTGGCTCTGATCGTATTGGCGGCGCTGGCGACCTACGACCGCCACGATCCTTCCTTCGCCACCACCGGTGAGCCGGGCCCGATTGCGAATTTCATCGGCCCCATCGGTGCGCACCTGGCGGGCCTGTTGGTGCTGCTGTTCGGCGCGCCGGCGTTTTTGTTTCCAGTGATGATCGGCTTCGCCGGTTGGCTGCTATATCGAGATCGCGCCAAGGAAGATCCGCAATCGCGCGCTACTTTGGCGTTTCGCGGCTTCGGCTTTCTGCTCACATTGGCGACCAGCTGCGGGCTGGCGAGCTTGCACTTCATCATTCGCAGCTATCCCGATTCCGCCGGCGGCGTGCTGGGCTCGCTGGTCGGGCAGGGCTTGAGCTCGGGGCTGAGCTTCCTCGGTGCGACGCTGATGTTGTTGGCGTTGTGGCTGGCAGGCGTGTCGCTGTTCATCGGTCATTCGTGGATTCAGGTGATGGACACGGTGGGCCGCGCGACGTTGCATGCGTTCGAGTGGTTGTCCGAGCGTCTCAGCACCGCGCGTGAGATCAAACAAGGCCGCGAGGTGAAGGAAGCTCGCAGCGAAGTGATTCGCGAAGAGAAGAAGCGGGTTGCCGCTCGTCCGCCGCCGAAGATCGAACCGGTCGCGCCCAAGGTCGAGAAGAGCGAACGCGTCGAGAAGGAACGCCAGGTCGCGCTGTTCGAGGCGCCGCAGTCGAAAGAACTGCCGCCGCTATCTCTGCTCGATGACCCGCCGCCGAAACAGCAGGGCTATTCCTCTGAGGCGCTCGAGGCCATGTCGCGCCTGGTCGAGATCAAGCTGCGAGATTTTGGCGTCGAGGCCGAAGTGGTCGCGGTGAATCCGGGACCGGTGATTACGCGCTTCGAATTGAGTCTGGGCACGGGCGTGAAGGTCAGCCAGATCTCCAATCTCGCGAAAGATCTGGCACGCGCGCTGTCTGCGATCAGCGTGCGCGTGGTCGAAGTCATCCCCGGCAAATCCACCGTGGGTTTGGAAATTCCCAACGAGAAACGCGAGATCGTCACGTTGGGCGAGATCGTCAAATCCAAAGCGTACGACGACATGGCGTCGCCGCTCGCGCTGGTGCTCGGTAAGGACATCAGCGGTGGTCCAGTCTGCGCCGACTTGGCTCGCATGCCGCACTTGCTGGTGGGCGGTACCACTGGTTCCGGTAAGTCCACCGCGGTCAATGCAATGGTGCTGTCGTTGCTCTACAAAGCATCGGCCGAGCACGTGCGTCTGATCATGATCGATCCGAAGATGCTGGAATTGTCGGTGTACGAAGGTATTCCGCATTTGTTGGCGCCGGTGGTCACCGACATGAAAGAAGCTGCCAACGCGCTGCGTTGGTGTGTGGCCGAGATGGAACGCCGCTATCAGTTGATGGCTGCGCTCGGCGTACGAAACCTGGCCGGCTTCAATCGCAAGATCAAGGAGTCGCAGGAGGCCAAGGAGCCGATCCGCGATCCGTTGTTGATGAAGATGCTCGGCCCGGAAGGCGATCCCAAGGAAGTGCCGTTCCTGGAGCCGCTGCCGTTCATCGTGGTCATCGTCGACGAGTTGGCCGACATGATGATGATCGTCGGCAAGAAGGTCGAAGAGCTGATCGCGCGTCTGGCGCAGAAGGCGCGTGCCTCGGGCATTCACCTGATTCTGGCCACGCAGCGCCCGTCGGTGGACGTCATCACCGGTTTGATCAAAGCAAACATTCCCACCCGTATCGCGTTCCAAGTGTCGGCGAAGGTGGACTCGCGCACCATTCTCGACCAGATGGGCGCCGAGGCTTTGTTGGGTCACGGCGACATGTTGTTCCTGCAGCCCGGTACCTCGGTGCCGGTGCGTGTCCACGGTGCGTTCGTATCGGACGCCGAAGTGCATCGCGTCGTCGGTAGTTTGAAGGGTTCCTCGCCGCCGACTTACGTGGATGAGATTTTGCGGGGACCTTCTATGCCGATTCCTGGTCTGAAGGGAGAGGACGACGAGGGCGGCGGCGAAGGCGGCGATTCCGACGGCGAGCAGGATCCTTTGTACGATCAGGCCGTGAAGATCGTGGTGGAATCGCGCAAGGCTTCGATTTCCGGCGTGCAGCGTCGTCTGAAGATTGGTTACAACCGCGCCGCGCGCATGATCGAAACCATGGAAGCGGCCGGCCTGGTCGGTCCGTTGCAATCCAACGGTTCGCGCGAGGTGTTGGCACCGCCGCCGGCGGAAGAGTAGTTCGATGACACGATTTTCTTTGCTGGCCGCCGTATGGCTCACTGCCTGTGCGCAGGTTGCGTCGGCGGCGTCGGATCCGGCTGCGGGCCGCCAGAAAGTGGAAGGCTTTCTGAATGGACTGCAGTCATTGCAGGCGCAGTTCAAACAAACGCTCACCGATCGCAACGGGCTGGCGGTGGAAGAGGCCAAGGGCACGCTGGCCATTCGTCGTCCCGATCGGTTTCGCTGGGATTATCGCGAGCCCAACGAGCAGGTGATCGTCGCCGACGGCGCACGCATCTGGCTGTACGACGCCGATCTCGAGCAAGTCACCGTGCGCAAGCTGGACCAAACCTTGTCAGCCACGCCGGCGATGCTGCTCAGTGGTCAAGGCAATCTGCAGGACAATTTCAACGTCACTCAGACCTCGCAGGAAGGCGGCGTGTATTGGGTGCGCATGCAGCCCAAGCGTGACGACACCGATTTCAAATGGGTGCGGCTGGGCTTCGACGGCGCCACTCTGAAATTCATGGAGCTGGCCGATAAGCTCGGTCAGACCACGCACCTCGAATTTGCACAATTGGAACGGAATCCTGCCCTCGATCCGTCACGATTCAGCTTTACCGTGCCTCCCGGTGCCGACGTGATCGGCGATGCCTCTGGGAAGTGATCGATAAATGTTGTCTCTACGATTTCCACGGCTGTGGCTCGGCCTGGGCTGGTTGGCCGTCGGTTTTGCCATCGTGGTGTGTCTGTTGCCGGTAGATAAGTTGCCGCAGCCGCCCAGCCTCAACGATAAAACCGAACATTTCCTCGCCTACTTCTTGCTGTCGACCTGGTTCGCCGGCATTTACCCGCGGACGCGCTATTGGCTGATTGCCGTGGGTCTGGCGCTGCTAGGCGTGGCGATCGAGATCGCACAGGGCTCCATGCATCTGGGCCGGCAGGCTGACGTCATGGACGTGCTGGCCAATTGCACCGGTATGCTGGTCGGGCTGCTGGTCAGCTGGTTTTGGATCGGCGGCTGGGCGCAGCGCCTCGAATCGCTATTCGTCGGGACACAGGTCGAGAAGTCGTGAACTTGCCGCTCGAGCATGCCCTCGATGCGCGTCCGCTCGCGGATCGCATGCGGCCGGCTACGCTCGATGGTTACATCGGTCAGACGCATTTGTTCGGCCCAGGTAAGCCGTTGCGTCGGATGCTCGAAGGCGGCCATCTACATTCCATGATTCTGTGGGGA
>NZ_JAEUPY010000154.1 GCF_016790065.1 Steroidobacter sp. | reverse complement strand
CTTTTCCCAACCCGCGGCCCACTTCGAGATGCAGTTGATCGCGTAGGTGGAATCGCAAAGGATCTGCACCGTCAAGCCGTCGTCGATGGCGGTTTCCGCCATGGTCAACGCGCGATGCAACGCATTGAGCTCGGCGGTGTTGTTGGTGCCGGCCGGATTGTGGAGACCGAACCAGAGCTGCGTCAGCTTGCCACTGCGATACACCGCAAGCCCAGATCCCGCCCGGCCAGGATTGGGATTGCACGCGCCATCGCAGTAGATCTGCAAATCGAACTCAGTTGGCTCGGCCTCAGATGAATCGGCCTGCGCCTGCTCGCTGGTCTTCTTTGGCGCCCGCTTCACGAACGTAGCCCTCGGCGCTCCGCCCGCAAAAGCCTGCTCCGCCTCCGCGCGCGTCGGGAACGACTTGTATCGCGCGCCCGCGAATTTATCGACCTGCCGATGCGTGGTGGGCCAGTCCGTGAAAACTCCGGTCTTCCGTCCCGCCCACACTACATAGAATTTCTGTGCCAAAGCCGCGCCTTCGTTCGATCGGATGATCGGCGGGGGAGTTTAGTGCATACGCCACCGAAGACGGAGCATTAGTTCTGCGGCAGGCCGCGGCCGTCACGCGAAATCCCGTGCTGATCCATCAAGTAAGCGAGCAGATCGGGAAGCGATGGTGCGCGTCGGGGCCATCGCGACCGCTCATATGCTTCAGTCAGATAAGCCTGAGCCACCATCCGTGCCTGGTCCGATGGGTCCTTCGAGTCCATTAGCTTCTCGATCAGCGCCTTGGCCTGTGCGTGATCCGCATCGTTCTGAATGACGATCAATATGGTCTTCATTACACAGTCTCCGCGTTAACCTTGTCGTATTGGTCAGGCGAGCCGAAAAACCGAATCATCAACACGCCATAGCCGATAGTCGTTGCCCTTGATGTTGAACAACACCCGGCCACCCTTGAGAATGCTCGCCTTAGGGTGCGCCTTCTTCACGTCCTCTGGTCTTTTCCATTGCGCTTTCTCCGCAATGGCTCTCCAGGCATCGTACTGCGCGCGCCGCCTTGATCCCACGATGGCCGGCCCGCGCCGCGAAATAACGTTCTACGACGTCGGTGCCGATGGCACAAGTCCGCAATCTATGCGGGGCGACTCAGTCGGCTTCAATAGATATGGTCAGTCGTAGATTGATGAATGGAGCATCAACCTGTCAGGAGGAGCAATGGTTAGGTTCAAAGAGATCTGGGCGCTTGTCACTACCGTCGTCGCGGGAGGTGCCGTAGCCATCGGTAGCTTATGTTTGCTCTATGAATGTGTCGTAACGGGCTCGTACCCTGAGGACCTAACCCTTGGTCAAGGAATGGCTCTCACCTTTCTGTTCATCGGATTGTCGTTAGTCTGTGCTGCGTATTGGGCAGGTGTGACTTCGATGGGCCTAGTCTTGATGCGATGGCCGATGGAGGCGCTGAGTTTCTTCCGCGACAAAGCACCCCCGCATGCGGTGGCCTACCTCGCTGCCGACTTTCGAGTTATGTGGTCATTTCCGATCTGGGTGATGGCCGCTCTTGCGATCATAGTATCGGTACTCTTCGACTGGAGCTGGCAGCGTTTGGTGATCTACAGCTGTATCGTTGTGACACAGGGATTCATTGGCGGGATGTTGTTGATGATCCGACGTCGCCGCCAGTTCGATGACACTGGAATTCACCTGTCCAAGCTTGCAGTGAGGCACCCTGAGCACAATCCGCAAAGGCTTCGCAAGGTGACCCACATGATCTTCGTGTTCTGGGCCGTCGCTCCATTTGTCTTCGGGCAGAATCAGAGTGGTTTTGTTCGCGCGGCTTTCAAGGTCGCACAGGTGCGCAAGGATCATGCAGTTGTGCATCTGGCGCGGCCCTGGGATAGTCGACTGTCGGGCGCGGGATTGACTCAGGGGGAAAGCTTTCTCGGTCCCGGTTACGTAAGGTTTGACGATGTCACTGTTCGTATGCGGGGGCTTGGTGTTCGCGTCGTGCTCGAAGTTCCATCCGGAAAGCCAGAGCCTAGATTTGTCAGTGTGCCAAAGCAGCTCATTGAAATCGAGTAGGCAGCCGCGCTCTACGCGGCGAGGGATGTGTTGCGCTACGTGTCGGTCCCGGACGGATGGATCATCGATCCATCCGTCCGCACCGGCGGCAGACGTACCGCTTCAGTTTATGAGTGCCGCGGATCGGCGGTCGCTTCGCGAGACTGCTCATAGGCGGCCGCGATGGCCGTGCGAAGCACGGCGAGACGGCTGCCGCCACTTTTTACTCCGGTAGTGACGAGTCCCCACTCCTCGATCCTCTTGCTTCGTAACGCGCGATTGAGGCGATCGGAATCCACCTCTGACCCGGCATTGGAGAGGAACATTGCAAGCGCCCCTAAAATTGCTCCTCCATGGAGCAGTTTCTGATCCGAGAAAACAGCGGACAGATGCTTTAGGCCAGCAGCTGTGTTCTTTGCGCCGAACTTGCGAATCGCGCTTGCGATGCCGGAGGTAAACACGACCTCCCCCGGCGCCAGCGCCGTTTGCGATACTTGGCGAGCTACACGAAAGCCGGCGTCCGTGACGAGTTGCTGAATCTCCAGTGCATCTTCATCCCCGGCGGCGACGGCTGCGTAGAAATCATCCAAGCGACTAATAGGTTTGCGAGCTCGATTGGCGACGATGAACATGCGCGCTTCCTCCTGCATGTTCTTGTATCTGAATAGGCAGCACGGTAGAGAATCGATGTCGTCCCGGTTGCAGGCCGCCAGCCAACGATGCTGACCGTCGATGATTACCAGCTCATCCTCTGCACGTCTGGAGACGACCAGCGGCATACACAGACGCCAGTCGAACTTGGCTGTGATACTAGAGATCAGCCTGCGCGAGGCGTCGTTATCAGTCGATCTCTGGTATGCGGCGTCGACGGATAGTCTGTTCAAGTGTATCCATTCGATGCTGGGGCGAGTGCCGACCGGGGACGGGTATTTTCGTCGATCGTTTGCTGCCAAACGACGCGCTTTCGTGCCGAATTGATGCATCTTGCCTGGGCCGATGGTCATGATTGTCGAGTCCATCTCCAGTTCTATGGATTCCGCCAGCGCGTCTGCGTCCTCGCTCGATCGAACCCAGATGTTGCCGCCGCATTCGACTACGATGTTTCCAGGATGAACGCGGACGAGGCCGGCGTCGGTTGGCAGCGAGAATGTGCCATTCGGTTGAAGATCTCCTGCGAGATTCTCTAGCCAAGTGGGCATTGGTGAATCGTCGTACTTCCAAGCGCGAGTGCCGTCGTTGTGCGTGCGGATGGATTGATTTCTGTGCGACATTACTTTTCCTTCTTCTTAGATTTACGCCGTGATCACGGCGACGAGGAAGATGGCTTTACAGCGTTGGTTCCTCAATAAGACTTCAGGCCGGGGGCTGAATATGAGGTAAATCCCCCAACTCCAATGTGTGGTCCGGGCATTGCTGCCAGCGCCAATCTAAAGGGGCAGTCTCCGTGCCAGGTGGCAGGTCGTGCAAAATGGAGCTTGCGGAACCCGTGGCCAGAATGTGAGAAGATCTTTGCAGATGATTCGAGAGTGGCTATGAGTCAATCGCTTCAGGATCAAGCTAGCGCTTACGTGCGAGTCCTCGCATTGGGTTTTTACGACGGCCCGGAAAGCGGGCTGGTGTTGACGGAATCCGGGCGCGGGGCGAGGTTCGTATCGCTGGGCGACTCGCGCTCGATGCTCAATCGCGCGTTCCAGTTGGAGACGTTGGAGCACGAGTGGCTATCGAAAGTTCGCGCGCTGCCCGAGTATGCAGCCGGATTTCCTTCATCTTGCGTGCTGCTCCCTAAAGACAGCGAAGCACTGAGAAAGTTGGATCAGGAGATAATTGCCTCAGCTGCGACTGGCTGCTACGTCGCGGTAGCTGCGGCGTATCTCAAGCCGATGTATGTCGCACCTGTGACTGCAGATGAGCTCGCGGTGCTACGTCAGTTCGCTGGCTCGCCGAAGGCGTTTCCGGCGGTGCATCGGTTCGTCAAATCATATCGTGAGAAAAGGCGTTCGCTTTAGCCGAGGCTCATGGAAGCGTTCATTGTACGTACCAAGCCTCGATCTGCACTGGTGAAACAGCACGCATCAACTTGATCAAGCTGGCGTTCATTGCGTCGTCGCTAGCGGGTTCCAAATCGTAGTACTCGCTCGCTAGTACAGAACTCAAATTGCCACAGAGATCTCGGCTCTTGCTGGGGTCGGTCTCGGAAAACAGGACCATGGCAGACTTCGCGACATTGGCATTGAATGCCCGTTCCATGTCGGCACGTTGCACGAGGTTGCCGCGTGCCCGAATGCCAACGACCACCGCGCGACGTTTCTCGAGCTCTTCCACGACTGCTTGATTCTTTGCATTCCAATTGGCAAGGGCCTGGCGGTGTTGATCCCGATCGTTCGGGAATCGTTGGTCGCAGGTTTGCACTAGGATGTTCGGCGTACGGCCTTGACCAACGAGGTGCCTGAGCAGTTCCAGATATTTTCGTTGTGCCGGCGAGAAGCGCGACTCGATTTCGATAATTGGATTGACGGGGGCGGCGGGCTTCGCTTGGTCCTTGGGGTTGTCCGCTGAGAGGGCACTCGCACTTGGTATCAATGCGGCTGCTAGCATCATGCCAGCAAGGATCACTCTAGGCATTCCGAAGTGCCCCGTGGTCATGCGAGAATCTCTAGCGCTGGCGATAGCTGACATACAAGAACGCCGGCGAGATCCAAAACAGGTTGAGGTTGGAAGCACAAGGAGAGTCCGATGCGAAATCATTTCGCTATGTTTGCAGTGACACTGTCGACGCTTGCATTTGCGGCCTGCGCGAGCGCCGATTGTAGCGCTCTGAGATGCGATAACGTCTATATCGAACAGCTCTATGTCGATTCAGGCGATCTGGGCGGCGGCGATATTTGGGTGCGCACCAGTGGCGCGGAGACTGCGTTGAGTTGTACGGCGAATGGCGGCGTATTGCTGAAGCTCAGTGCCTCCTCGACCTATCGAAAGGACGTCTACGCCTTGTTGATGATGGCGTTCTCGGCCGATAAGCCGGTGAGCATTCGGGTGATGCCGGGCACCGACTGCCCGATCGCCTATGTCACTGTGGATCGCTGATGGCGCTCACGGCGTGTGACTGAGGTCTGCGCCAAAGCAGTGCTGGTTGGACTGCCTCACGAGAACTGTTGGTGCAGGGCTGGGGGCGCTGGCGATCGGGTCAGCGTCTCGCAGCGTATGTATAGACAAAAATGACGGGCCTCGCTATCGTCGGGCGAAACGGACTGCTTAACTAACTGGCAAAGTCCCGAAGTCATGAGTGTCGATTCGGTCGAGCAAATATACCGAGAGCATCACGGTTGGTTGCATCGCTGGCTGCGTGGCAAGCTGGGCTTCTCCGATGAGGCGGCTGACATCGCGCATGATGTTTTCGTCCGACTGCTTCATTCACGCAATACCGAGGCACTGCGTGAGCCGCGTGCTTATCTGCGGATCATGGCTCGTGGTCTGCTGATCGATCACTATCGTCGCAGCGACCTGATGCGTGCCTGGCAGCAGACCTTGGCAGCCTTGCCGGAAGCTGAAGCGCCGTCGGCCGAGGCGCAAGTCTCCATCCTGCAAACGCTGATGCGTATCGACGCACTCCTGGATGATTTGCCGGCGGGCGCGCGCGATGCGTTCATGCTGTCGCAATTGCATGGCATGACTTACGCCGATATCGCCACCCATCTCGGCGTCTCGCTGATCACGGTCAAGCGCCATATGCTCAAAGCATTCCAGGCCTGTCTGGCCGCCTGAGACAACCGACGGATCTCATCATGGATAACTCCGCCGTCATTCATCCGCAGCTACTCAATGAGGCCGCCGAATGGCTGGTCCAGATGCAGTCGGGCGTCGCCACGGCGGAAGATCACGAGGCGCTCAGGCGCTGGTGTGAGCGCAGCGAGCAGCATCGGCAGGCCTGGCAACGCGCCGAGGCGATGCTCCATGACTTGAAACAGCTCCCGTCGGGATTGGCACAGGAAACGCTGGGTCGGCGTCGCCAGTTGGGACGACGGCGCGTCTTGCGAGGAATGTTGACGGTGACCGTGGCGGGCACGACGGGATGGGTGTTGCGCGAGCAACAGTCGGCAGATCTGCGGACATCGGTGGGGCAGCATCAGGCCATAGTGCTGCCGGATGGCAGTGCGCTGACGCTCGGTACCGCCACTGCCGTGGATCTGAAATTCGGCGACCGCTCGCGGCAGCTGAGCCTGCGCTCGGGCGAACTCATGGTGACAGTGGCTGCCGATCCGATGCGTCCATTTCGGGTCACCACGCGACATGGCAGCATCCAGTCGCTGGGCACTCGTTTCAGCGTACGAGAGGATGATGGCGCCACGCGGGTCGCGGTGGTCGAGCACGCCGTCAGTGTGCAGCCCGAGTCGCAGCAGAGCGGCGGGGCGTTGATCCTGAGGGCTGGAGAGCAGACGACGTTCACCAAGCGTGCAATCGCCGCCGTGCAGCCGGCCGATAGCACGACTTTTGCTTGGACCAAGGGCATGCTCATCGTCGACGAGTGGCGCTTGCAGGACGTGCTCGATGAACTGGCGCGCTATCGGCCAGGCATCATCCGGTGTGCGCAGGACGTAGCCGATCTGCGCATCTCGGGCATTTTTTCCTTGCTCGATACCCAAAGCAGCTTGAACCTGCTGGCCGCGAGCTTTCCGTTGACGGTGCGATCGCTGAGCCGCTATTGGGTGATGGTCGAAGCCCGCGGATGAATTTCATCTCGGGGTGATACTTTTTCGCGGCTGGTTCGGCATCAGCAGTGTACCTTCCACAATGGGTCGCTGTAACAACTATGCCTGCCTCTTCTCTGGCCAATTCTGTCTCGGAACTCCTGGCGTCGCGTCGTCCGAACACTGCAGTGCTGCCACGAGTGTTGCTGTGCCTGTCGGTTGCAACCTTCGCTCCGTACCTGCCGGCGGCGGCTCAGTCCGATAACAAACAAAGTTGGACCATTCCGGCGGGGCCGCTGGGCCGAGCGCTCTCGGTCTTCGCGGTGGACAGCGGTGTGCCGCTGTCCTTCGATCCACTGTTGGTGAAGGGACGCACCACCAACGGTTTGACCGGGGAATATACGGTGCAGGAAGGCTTCAAGCGCCTGCTCGAAGGCACAGCATTGGTCGCTGTTCAGCAGACCACCGGTGGCTATGTGCTCCGAGCACTGTCAACGTCGCCCCGTAGCGAGAGACGGTCGGACACGCCGAGCGGAGTACAGCGCAGCGATGTGGACGGCAGTGCCGACTCCGTCGAGAGAATCACCGTACTCGGTCAGTTGATCGCGCCGATGGAGATGGGACGAGGTGTGGCCTCGCTGCGAGAGATTCCGCAGTCCATCACCGTCATGAGCAGTCAACAGATCGAAGAGCAGAACATCACCGATCTGAGGGAGGCGCTGGCGAGAATTGCCGGCGTCACCGTGCAGACCAGCTCGCTCGGTCGTCCCGTGTTCTACTCGCGCGGCTTCCAGATCAACAGCGTGCAGCTGGATGGCAGCTTTCCAGTGGATGCGACCGCGCTGGGCTATAACAACGATTTCGATATGGCGCAGTACCAACAGGTCGAGCTGTTGCGTGGTGCGGATGGCTTGTTCTCCGGCACCGGCGATCCCGGTGGCGTCGTCAACCTGGTGCGTAAACGTCCGCAGCAGGCTGCGCAAGTGGCGTTCGCGGCCTCCGCCGGCAGTTGGAGCAACCGCCGGGCCGAGCTGGATGTCAGCTTCGAGCCTTCGTATGACGGCCGGTGGCGCAATCGATTCGTCGCGCTGACCCAAGACCGCGATTATTTCTACGATGTCGCGACCATGAAAAAGAACCTGCTGTATGGCATCAGCGAGTTCGACGTCTCCGAGCAATTGATGGTTACCGTGGGCGGCAGTTACGAGGAGCGCAACTCCACGCCATGGTGGAGCGGGTTGCCTCGCTACAGCGACGGCCGCGACCTGCAGCTGCCTCGCAGTACCTTTCTGGGGACCGCCTGGAGTCGTTGGAATTTCAACACCGATGAACTGTTCGGTCGGCTCGACTACAAACTCTCCGAGGGTTGGTCGGTGCGGGCTAATGTGAACCGTTCCAATCAGACCAGCGGAGTGCGTCACGCAAGTTCCAACGGTGCGGTCAATCCAGTCACTGGCGCTGGGCCGACGCTCGGCAGTTCGCATGCTGCTTACGTCAATGTGCAGGAGATCGCGGATGTCAGCATGACCGGCAAGTTCCAGGCGTTCGGTCTCGACCACAGTGTGGTGTTCGGCGCGGACTGGCAACACATCACCCGCCCCAATTACCGTCACTGGTTTGGGCCGTATGCCAACATCGTGCAGCCGGTCGATCCGTTCAACTTCGATCCCAACGCCTACCTGGAACCGGCGCAGAACGGTTACTGGTTCACGTGGCCGAGTTTCTATTCGAAGCAACATGGCGCCTTCGCCGTGGCACGCGTTGCGTTGACGCAGTCGTTGCGGCTGATCGCGGGGCTGCGCTATGGACAGTACGAATATCAGCAGCGCTATTACACCTACAACACGGCCGGCGCCATCGTCGGCGAGACGCGCACGAAGTTCGATGACGCGAAGACCACGCCCTACGGCGGGATTACGTTCGAACTCAATGATGACTGGCTGGTCTACGCAAGCTATTCCTCGACCTACCGGCCGCAGGGAACATTGCTGGCAGGGCCGTTGCCGGGCGCGCCGCTCGATCCGATCGAGGGCACCAACTACGAACTCGGCGTGAAGGGCAGTCTGTTCGCCGGGCGCGTCACCACGTCGGTGGCGCTCTATGACATCAAGCGCAACAACCAGGGTATCCGCGATACCAGTTTGCCCATCGTCGGCGCCTGTTGCTGGCTGCAGGAAGGCGATGTCACCAGCAGGGGCATCGACACGGAGATCCAGGGCGAGCTGCTGCCGGGATGGAATGTATCGGCCGGCTACACGTACAACGACAATGAAAGCAAGGTGTCCGGTGCCGCCTTCAGTTCCGTGACGCCGAAGCATCTGTTTCGTCTGTGGTCTACGACCCAGCTACCGGGACGGCTGTCACGGTTGAGAGTGGGCGGCGGTGTCAACGCGCAGAGTTCCAGCTTCGTGAGCGGCACCGTGACGACCTGGAATGAAACCACCACGCCGTGGACACAGCTCGGCAACGTGCCATTCAGATTCACGCAGGACGCTTACGCTGTGTGGGATGCCCGAGTGGAGTACGACATCAACGACAACTGGGGTGCCGCGCTCAATTTCAACAACCTGTCCGACGAGGTCTACTACCAGACGGTGGGCACCAGTGCTTCGGGCAACTGGTACGGCGAGCCACGCAACTTCACGGTGAGTCTGCGGGGCAAGTTCTGATGTTGCCTTCGGTTGGGACTCGCGCAGGCGTGCTGACGCTCGCCTGCAGTGCCCTGCTGTTCACGATCAGCGCACGCGCCGACAAATTCGACGCGGCCAGATTCGACATGGCACGGGCGCTGATTTACGAACAAATATCAGAGCAGCAGCTCGCTTCGATCGCTGTTGCTGTAGTGAAGGACGGGCGGATTGTTTGGCAACAGGGTTTCGGTTGGGCGGACAAGGAGCGTCGAGTCCCGGCGAGTGAACACACGATGTATTCAATCGCTTCCTTGTCGAAGACGTTCACCAGCACTGCGCTGATGACGCTGGTGCAGGCCGGCAAGGTCGATCTGGACCGGCCGGTGAATGATTACCTGGGCGAACTGCAGCTCACGGTTCGCATCGGCGATGAGCGGCAGGTGACAGTGCGTCGTGTGGCTGATCACACCGCCGGGCTGCCGGGCTCGGACCTGAGCTATTACGGCGATGAGCGGCAACACATGTTGCCGCAGGAACTCTCGCTGCGACGTTACGCGCAGGTGATGCGACCGCCGGGCGAGCGCTTCGAGTATTCGAACGTTGGCTACGGGGTACTCGACTATCTGGTGGCGCAGGTGTCCGGTCGCTCGTTTGCCGAAGCCTTGCGGCAGAGTGTGGCGATGCCGTTGGGAATGACACGGACCTCGGTCGACATCGGGCCAGGGTTGCAAGACTACGCAGCAGTGCGCTACGACCTGCTCGGCGAGCCGATTCCGTTCTATCAAAACACCGAGCCGGGCGCGACGGCTGTGTATTCCAGCGCCCACGATCTGGCGCGCCTCGCGTTGTTCTTTCTGAAGAGTCGATTACCGGATCAACAGGCCATCCTCAGCGATGCCAACATCGACGCGATGACGGCCGCGCCCACCTGGATACGGCCGGGCAACGGTTACGCAATCGGGTGGCAGGTGCAGTCGAAAGGCGGCTATCGCGTGCACGGCCATGGAGGTTCGCATTCGGGCGCCAACGCGTTCTTCAATCTGATTCCCGAGCAGCGCGTCGGCGTAGTCCTGCTGTCCAACACCAACAAAGGGCCGCTCGATGCGATCGGCACGGCCATCTTCAAAGCGCTACTGCCGGGTTGGCGAGATGTGCAGACGGATCTCAGCGTCCGTGAGAAGCCGCCGACCGAAGCGTTGCAGCCCGATGCGTCGCTGGTGGGGACCTGGAAGGGCGAAGTAAAAACGCATGAAGGTGCTCGTGCTCTGCGTATGGAGGTGCTGCCGACGGGAGACATTCATCTGCAGCTGGATGATCAGTTGTCGACGCTGCTGAATCAGGCGGCCTTTCGGAACGGTCGTTTGACCGGCCGGAGCTCACTGCAGATCGACACTTCGGATACGCGACGTAGAGCGCATGACACCGACATCACTTTGCAGTGGCGCGATGGTGTGCTCAATGGTTACGTCCATGCCAATGCGAAAGACAGTCGGCGCGGCTGGTGGATCTATTCGTTGCCGCATTGGGTCGAGCTGCGTCGTGAGCAGTAAATCACTCGTGATGTCGTGGATGCGACCGGTGTTGGTGATGTTGCTTCTCGGCGCTGGAGCGGCAGCGCCGGCGGCAACCTCATTCACGCTCGAACAAGTCAGAGACTATGCATTCTCGACCAGCTTGGTGGCGGCGTCGCAAGGCTCGCAGGTGGCTTGGCTCGTCAACCATCAGGGGCTGCGTAATGTATGGGTTGCGAGCGCTCCGCACTTCGCAGCTCGACAATTGACTGCGTACAGCAAGGATGACGGTCAGGAACTCACCAGTCTGTCGCTGTCACCTGATGGGAAGTTCGCGGTGTATGTGCGCGGCGGCGAACATGGAGGAAATTGGGATCGCGGCTCGCCTGCCGACCCGCTGTCGATGCCTGTCGGAACCAAGGTCGAAATCTGGAGCGCGGCGCTCGCGGATGGCACAGTTCGATTGCTGAGTGAAGGTGATTATCCAGTCATCGCGCCCGACAGTAGTCGCGTGCTGTTCCAGAAGGACGGCGCGTTCTGGATCGTGCCCATCGATGGCTCGGTGGCGGCGAGAAAGTTGTTCAGTGCGCGCGGCCGGCTAGGCTCGCCTGCCTGGTCCGCCGATGGCAGTCGTCTCGCGTTCGTGTCATCACGTGACAGTCATGCACTGATCGGCATCTATCGCGATGACTCAACGCCGATATTGTGGCTCGCTCCGTCGGTGGCGCGTGATAGTTCGCCGCGCTGGTCTGCAGATGGGCAACGAATCGCGTTCGTGCGCCATCCGGGACGCGGCGGCGCGCCTGCTCCGCGCTTGGAGTTCGAGCCAGAGCCTTGGTCGATTTGGGTGGCCGATGTCCGCACCGGCCAAGCTGTGCAACGCTGGAGTAGCGGCGCGGGTCTGCGCGATTCGTATCCCGGAGAGCCTTATCTGGAATGGGCCGAAGGGGATCGCCTCGTGTTCCGTTCCTATGCTGATGGTTGGCAGCATCTGTATTCCTTGCCGTCGAACGGCGGTGCGCCAACGCAACTGACTCGCGGCAACTACATGGTCGATGACGTGGCGTTGTCGCCGGATCGTCGCCGCTTGGTATTCAGCGCCAATACCGGAATGCAGCCGGATGACCTGGAGCGTCGGCATCTGTTCAGTGTTTCGGTGGAAGGCCGTGATCCTGTGCAACTCACGGCAGGCACGGGTCTGGAGTGGGCTCCAGCTCATACCCGCGCCGGTGAGCTGTTGTTTCTAAGTGCAACGGCGCAGCGGCCGCCGGTGTTGGCGACGACGAGCCATCAAGGACGCGGCGTTCGTTTGCTGGCGCCGGAACTTGTGCCGGTCGACTATCCCGTGACGCAGTTGGTCGTGCCGACGTCGGTGAGTTTCGCGGCAGCCGACGGGAAAACCGTGCATGGCCAGCTGTTCGAACCCAAACAAGCAACGAGTGGAAAACGGCCGGCGATCGTCTACGTTCACGGCGGGCCGCAACGACAAATGCTGCTTGGGTGGAACGCCCGCGCCTCGTACAGCAACTACTATGCGGTCAATCAGTATCTAGCTAGCCGCGGCTACGTTGTGTTGTCCGTCAACTATCGGCTCGGCCCGGGCTATGGTCACGACCTGCACTTTCCTGCAAACGCCGGTGTGCGTGGTGCTTCGGAGTATCAGGATGTCCAAGCTGCCGCTCGCTTTTTGCAAGCGCGTGGTGATGTCGACCGCATTGGTATCTATGGCGGCTCCTACGGCGGATACCTGACGGGCCTCGCGCTGGCTCGCGACTCGGAACTGTTTGCTGCGGGCGTCAACATCCACGGCGTGCATGACTGGACGTTGGTGTATCACGCCGATCTCTTCAATCGTGCGCAATATGAGATGCCACCAGATACGCAGCGTGCACTGGATGTGGGCTGGCAATCCTCGCCGGTCTCCGCAGTCGACACGTGGCGTTCACCAGTGCTGTTCATCCACGGCGACGACGATCGCAACATCGGCCTGAGCCAGACCGTCGACCTGACGCGACGTTTGGACAAGGTCGGCGTGCGTTACCAGACACTGGTGTTGGTCGATGAGACACACGCCATCCTGCGTCACGCCAATGCGCTGGCCATGAATCGCGCCACCGTGGATTTCTTCGACCGCCAACTACGCCGGGCGCGGCAATGAAACGTTGCTACCGAATGCCGGACCGCCGCGGTGGTTCAGTTCGCGTTGAGTCTTTTCCGATCCTCGTTGAGTACACACGCATGAGTCAGCTGACGCGTTTGGTTACCCGTTGTACGCCGCTGTTGCACCGATGGCTGCTGGCACTGACGTTGTTGCTGGCCGCCGCTGTGTCGAACGCTTCGACCGATCCGTTGGCGGGCATCGACGAGCAGGTCGAGCGCGTCATGGCAGAACTGCAGATTCCGGGCGCGGCGCTGGGCGTCATCGTCGACGGCAAAGTGATATTGGCGCGAGGCTATGGACGACGAGAGGTCGGCAGTGCGTCGCGCGTAACTGCGGACACAGTGTTCTCCATTGCATCCATGTCGAAATCCTTCACCTCGGCGGTCCTGGCGACGCTGGTGGAGGAGGGCAAGCTCGACTGGGACAGGCCGGTCCGCCAGTATCTGCCGCAGTTCGAGATGTATGATCCGGCAGTTACGCAGCAGCTCACAGCTCGTGATCTGTTGACTCATCGAACGGGCATGCCTCGTCATGACTTCCTGCGGTTCAGCACTCATCTGCAGCCCGCAGAGTTGGTGGCTCGTCTACGCTACCTGCCACCCAATCGTCCGTTCCGTGATGGCTACCAGTACAGCAACATCATGTATGCGGTGGCAGGGTATGTGGCGGGCGAAGTCGCTGGAACGAATTGGAATGAACTGGTCCGAGTACGGTTGTTCGAGCCGCTGGCCATGCACAACTCCACGACCAGTGTGACTGAATCTTTGCGGCGCGCGGATCATGCGATTCCGCACCTGCGCGAACAGGGCAAGGTCAGAACGATACCGTTCTACGATCATATGAAGTTTGGTGTCGCGCCCGGTGGCGCCATCGGCTCGAGCGCCAATGACATGCTCAAGTACCTGCAGCTGTACTTGAATG
>NZ_JAEUPY010000137.1 GCF_016790065.1 Steroidobacter sp. | reverse complement strand
GCCGTGGCGGGCGCGGTGCGCTTCATCACCGGCGTACCGAAGCTGGACAAGATTGAAGGCAAAGTGGCCGCGGATGTGTCATTCATCGATGGTGGCGATTCCAACGAGAAGATCAGCGGCGTGCTCAACCTGCCGCTGGTGACCGACAAACTCGCGGTGCGCATTGCTGCCACCGGCGAACAAGGCGGCGGTTGGATCGATCAGCCGGCGGCCGGCATCGAAGACGGCAACAACCAGGACATCACCAACGTGCGTGTGAAGATGCGTTGGCTGCCCACCGAAAATCTTACTCTCGATCTGACCGCGGCCAGTTATCACCTGACCAGCGAACTCGGCTTGGACTACGAAACCGCGGATCATCGCGTCAATATGCCGATCAGCGATGATCGGCGCATTCGCCGCCGGCTCGACGAGTACGGCTTGTACAGCCTGGCGGGCACTTACGATCTTGGCTTCGCCGAAATCATCGCCACCACCAGCTACATCGACTACTACCGTGAGTACACACTGCCGTACTTTGCCGGTGAGGGTACGTACTCGTATGCCAATGGCTCCCAAGGCATCAGCACCTACGACGATCAAAGCTATCAATCGAGCCAGGAAGTGCGACTGGTCTCCAAGGGCGATAGCGCGTTCAAGTACACGGCGGGTGCTTACCATCGCAAAGTGAAGTCGGACTACTATGGCCTGACCGACGGCCTGTACGACGGTTTCCTGTTCACCAACTCGGAATACATCGAGAAGTACCAGAGCGACTCGTGGTCGTTCTTCGCGGATGGCTCGATCAAGGTGGGTGAGCGCGGTGAGATCGGCGCCGGCGTTCGTAGCTTCCGGGACAGAGTCACCAGCTTTGGTGGCTTCCCGCTCGCCACGTATCAGGACACGTTCACCTCTACCGACCCGCGGGTCTATGGTTCCTACGCATTGACCGACAACGTCAAGTTGTACGCCAATGTCGCCAAGGGGTTCCGCAGCGGCGGTTTCAATTTGTTCCCCGCCGTCGCCTACGGTCCGGAGAAAGCGATCAATTACGAGATAGGCAGCAAGGGTGTCATTCCGGGCGCGCGGCTGAGCTATGAAGTCGCGGCGTTCTTCACCGACTATGACGACATGCTGCGTCGTGGGGTGGTGCAGCGGCCCGGCGGTGCTTTCCAGAACCTCACCTCGAACATCGGCCGCGCCGAGATCAAGGGCCTCGAAGTGGGCTTCGGCTGGCGGCCGGCTGACTCGTTGATGTTGAGCGTTTCCGGCACCTATCTCGACGGCGAAGTCGTGGAAGTGAAGGCGGTCAATCGCCCTGGTGAAATCACCTCGGCCAACCAGGTGGGCGACAAGGTCGATTACGTGCCCAAGTTCAGTTACACCTTCGCGGCGGATTATTCCTTCGCTTGGGCAGCCGGCGTCAGCGGTTTCTTGCACCTCGATCTGAATCATCGCGACGAGGTCTATTACACGGACGCCTTCTTGTATGTGCCGGGTGCGGTCGAACAGTCTTCGGACAGCTTCACGTTGCTGGGGGCGCGCATCGGTGCCACCTGGCAGCAGATCTCGGTCGAGCTGTTCGGTAACAACCTCACCAATGAGAACAAGCTGGTCGATCCGTTCGACATCTGGTCGCAGGCCAACCGCACCAAGCCGCGCACCTTCGGTGTGAAGACCACATACAGCTTCTGATGGAGAGACGCCGAGTGCAGCAGTCGAAGAGCGGGGCGATGAGCATACTGTTCGGTCTCATCGCCGCCGGTGGCGCGGTCGGTTCGCTGGCCGCGGCAACCCCGGAGTGGGACATCGCCAACACTGGACAACCGGTGCGCGAGCTTGCCTTCACGACCACGCAAGGCACCTGGATGAGCCTCGATGTGAGTCCGGACGGACGCAGCATCGTCTTCGATTTGCTCGGCGACATCTATGCGATCGATGCCAAAGGGGGCGAGGCACGCGTGATTCACGGCGGTCCAGCGATGCAGCGGACGCCGAGTTTCAGTGCCGATGGTCGCAAGCTGCTGTACGTCAGCGATGTGGATGGCACAGAGAACGTCTGGATGTCCAATGTCGATGGCACGCAAGCACGGCAGGTGACGCACGAGACCGCCAACCTCGTCATGTCGGCGAGTTGGGGGCCAGACCCGCAGAGCGTGGCTGTGGCGATGATCGAAGGGCGGTATCCCAAGCGCTTCGAAGCACAGATCGCACTGTTCGATGTGGCGGGCGGCAGGCGCGTGTTGGTACCCGCGCCGCCAAACCATCGAGATGTGGCCGAACCGGTGCTGTCGCGAGACGGGCGCTACGTCTATTACACCGAGCGGCTCGCCAAGGACTTTGCGATTTACATCGACGGCAATCACATCAACTACGCCGTCAAGCGTCGCGAGCTGGCAAGCGGCACGGTTGAAGAACTCGCAACCGGATGGGGTAGCGCCTTCGCGCCGCGCATCTCACCGGACGGCAAGCAACTGGCCTTCGTGCGCCGGGTGATGGACAAGACGGTGCTGTTCGTCATGGATGTCGAGACCAAGGCGCAGCGAGCGGTATACGACGGACTCGATCGGGATCTGCAGGCTGCGTACGAGGCGCAGGTCAACTACTACCCCGCGTACGGTTGGTTTCCAGACAATCGCCACGTAGCGATCTGGGGCAAGGGCGAGCTGTTCAAGATCGACGTCATTGACGGTACGGTCACGCCGATTCCATTTCGTGCCGACGTGCGTCAGCGTGTGACCGAGCCGGTGCGTTTCGAGCACGAGCTGGCGCCTGCGACGTTTCCAGTGCGCGCCATCCGTCATCTCGCACCGTCGCCGGACGGTCAGTCGATGGTGTTCACCGCGCTCGGGCAGTTGTGGCGCAAGTCGCTGCCAGCGAGTACGCCGGTGCGTTTCGGTCAGGGACCCGCATTTGCTTTCGAGCCTCGGTATTCGCGTGATGGCAGTCGCGTGGTCTACGTCGAGTGGGATGACGAACGGGGCAGCGCGCTCAAGATTGCAACGAAGAACGGCACGGGCGCGAAGACGGTTGTCACCAGTTCGGGCGTGATCCGCCAACCGAGTTTCTCCGCGGACGGCAAGCGTATTGCGTATCGCATCCAGGAAGCGGAAGTCAGCATGGGAGGCATGCGCACGCACCCTGGCGTCTATTGGGTGGCCGCGTCGGGTGGTGACAGCCATCGCGTATCCAAGGACGGTGCCTCGCCGCAGTTCTCGCCTGACGGTGAGCGCATTTATTTCTCGCAAGCCGGCAGCTCCGATGGCGGCGCGGTGCAACTGTTAATCAGCGTGACGCTGGACGGTTTGGATCGGCGCGAACATGCACGAACCGTCGATGCTGATGTATTCGATCTGCGCCCCAGTCCGGATCTACGCTGGATCGCGTTCCGAGATCGTCAGCAATACTACGTCACGCCGTATCGAGAGACCGGCCGATCGCAGTCGATCTCCGCGGCCAGCGATGAAGCACCGGTGCGTCGCTTGACGAAAGACGCGGGCGATGCGCTCGCGTGGTCGCCAGATTCCGCGACGTTGCATTGGGTGCAAGGTGCGAACTTGTATCGTGCGACGGTGTCGGGCGGCAGCGGCGATGAGATCGCCGGTTCGTATGCAACCATCGGCTTGGACGCGAAGGCGGACATCCCGGTCGGCACGGTCGCGTTCACCAATGCTCGCATCATCACGATGCAAGGCGATCAGGTGATCGAGAACGGTTCGATCGTCGTGAGCGGCAATCGCATCGTCGCGGTCGGTAGCCGCGATACAGTTGCGATCCCGGCGGGCGCGAAGGTCATCGACGCGTCGGGCAAGACGATCATGCCTGGACTCATCGATGCGCACGGTCATATCGATTGTTGCTTCGGTGTCGGTGTGACGCCGCAGAAACAGCCGATGCGTTACGCCGCGCTCGCCTTTGGCGTCACCACAAATTTCGATCCGTATCCCACCGAGCTGACCAGCTTCGAAAGCACCGAGACGACTCTGGCCGGCATCACCGTAGGGCCGCGTTGGATAGGCACCGGTAGCGCGCTCTGGGGGCGCCGCCAGCAAACCGCGCACGTTCCCGTCGACAGCTACAGTGATGCGCAACTTGCCATCGCGCGCAAGCAAGCTTTGGGAGCCTTCATCGTCAAGAGCTATCGCTATCCCAGCCGCAAGCAGCGGCAGATGCTGGTGAAAGCGGGCCGTGCAGCCGGCGTGATGGTGGACCTGGAAGGTGAGAGCCAGTTCTATAACAACATCACCGGCATCATCGACGGCCACACCAATCTCGAGCACAACCTGCCGTTCGCGAACTTCTACGACGACATCGTCCAGTTTATGGCCCGCGCCAAGGCGCACAACACGCCGACCCTGGTGGTGAACTTCGGCGAGCTGTTCGGCGACAACTATATGTATCAAACCACGCAGGCCTGGAAGGATCCCAAGGTCCAGCTGTACGTGCAGGAAAGTTTGAGCGGCTACAGCCCGCTCGGAACACCTTACGGCGCTCCGCCCCATGCTCGCGCGATGACCAGCATTCAGGCCGCTGATGAAATTTGGAACATCGGCTTTCGCGCCGTGTCGCGTGCCGTGAAGCGACTGGATGACGCCGGCGTGGTGATCAATGCTGGCTCGCACGGCGAGATGCCTGGGCTGGCCATGCATTGGGAGATGGCGCTGCTGGCTGAAGGCGGCATGAGCAACCTGCATGTGTTACGGGCCGCGACTCTCAATACCGCGACCACGCTGGGCATCGATCGGCATGTCGGCTCCATCGAAGCAGGCAAGCTGGCCGACCTCATCGTGCTAGACGCCAATCCGCTGGAAGATATCCATCACAGCAACAGCGTCCGCTACACGATGGTGAATGGCCGTCTGTTCGATTCGCTCAGCATGAACGAGATCGGTAACTACGACCGCCCGCGCGGCCGCTTCTACTGGGAGCTGCAACAACGCAATGGCATCGATTGGAAAGAAGCGTGGGGAGGCCGTTGAACATGCCAAATAGAATGCGCCTCGCGCTCCTCGCAGCGATGTTGGGGTTCACCGCCGGGCCGCTGCATGCCTGGGATGTTCGCGACACCGGTCAGCCTGCAACCGATGCGGAATTCACTGTCACTGAAGGCACATGGATGAGCGTCGACGTGAGTCCCGACGGCCGCACGCTGGTGTTCGATCTGCTCGGTGATATCTATTCGCTGCCGGCTACGGGCGGCGATGCCAAGCTGATCCACGGCGGTGCTCCGATGCAGCGTGGACCACGCTTCAGTCCTGATGGCAATCAGTTGCTGTACATCAGCGATGAGAGCGGCGGCGACAATGCATGGGTGTCGACTGTCGATGGGATGAACGCACGGCAAGTCACGCATGAGACTGTGAACGCGATCACTGGTCCCACCTGGTCGCCGACGGGCGATGCGATCGTAGCGGCACGGCTATTCTCCAGTGACGAGAAGTTGCATGCGGCCGAGTTGCGACTGTTCGACATGAAGAGCGGCGGCTCGGGGCGGCCGCTGGTGGACGCACCGGCCAATGGCGAGAACGTGCACGAGCCGCAGCTGTCGCGCGATGGACGCTATCTCTATTACACCGAGAAGCTCACGGCGCCTTCCAAGGCTGTGGTGTTCATCGACGCCAATCACATTCATTACGCCATCATGCGGCGGGATTTGCGGACTGGCGAGACTGAGGAACTGATCAAAGGCTTTGGCAGCGCGACCACACCGCAGCTGTCGCCGGACGGGCGCAGTCTGGCATTCATTCGTCGCGTGAAGACCAAGACGGTATTGTTTCTATACGATTTCGCGAGCGGCGAGCAGCGACCGATCTTCGACGATCTGGATCGCGACGCGCAGGCCGACTATACCTGGCAAGGTATCTATTACCCGCAATACGGCTGGTTCAACGACAGTCGGCACGTCGCGATCTGGGGCAAGGGTAAGCTGCTCAAGGTCGACATGCAGACCGCGACGGCGACCCAAATCCCGTTTCGAGTCCAGGCCAAGCATCGGATCACGACGCCGCCGCGCTTTACCCACGATCTCGCGCCGAAGACCTTTCCAGTCAAGGCGATTCGTCAGTTGGCGTACTCGCCCAACTCGGAGGCCGTCGTATTCAATGCGCTCGGCCGCTTGTGGCGTAAGGCTACGCCGAGCGCCACGCCGGTGCGACTTACTCGTTCTTCGGCGCTCGAGTTCGAACCGGCGTTCTCACCCGACGGACGACGCATCGCCTATGTGGAGTGGACCGACGAAGCTGGCGGTGTGTTGAAAGTTGCAAGTGCCGACGGCAGCGGTAGCAAGACGCT
>NZ_JAEUPY010000113.1 GCF_016790065.1 Steroidobacter sp. | reverse complement strand
GCAAGAACTGGCGGCGCATTATCCCGAGCTGTCGAGCGAGACGATTCAAGAGTGCATAGTGCGCGCCGAAGGGTATCCGCTGTTCTTGGATCAGTTGCTCCGCTCTGCGAGCGCCGGTCAACACACGCTACCCGGTTCGGTGCGCTCGCTGGTGCTGTCACGCGCCGACAGTTTGTCGGAGAAAGATCATCTGGCGTTGGAAGCTGCCGCCGTACTGGGTCAACGCACCGAACTCGCCATCGTGCGCCGGATGATTCGCGACCAAGATTACGAACCCGAGAAGTTGATCGCGACGACACTGGTTCGCAGCGACGGCGTCGAGCTGGAGTTCGCGCACGCACTGTTCCGGGATGCCATTTACGAATCCACGTTGAAATCGCAGCGGCGCAACTTGCATCGAGTCGCCGCGGATTGGTTCGCATCGCGCGACCTGTCGCTGCACGCCGAACATCTGGCCGCCGCTGATGACGAGCACGCCGCGGCTGCATACATCCAAGCCGCCGAAGCCGAACGCACAGCGCTGCGATTCGAGAACGCGCTCAACCTGGCCAACAAGGCCAGCGCCGTAGCGCGCGAGCCCATCATGCTTCACCGAACGAGCGTGGTGCTGGGTGAGCTGCTGCTGCATCTCGGCCGCACTCACGACGCACTCGCCGCTTATCGTGAGGCGTTGGATTTTGCGCTCGATCAGGCAGGACATGGCGCCGCGTGGTTTGGCATCGCCTCGGCGTTGCGAGTCATGGATCGACACGAAGAAGCACTCGATGCGCTGGAGCGGGCTCAAAGCGCGCTGGGCGAGACCGCCGACTCACAAACGCGCGCTCGCATGGCAACGCTCCACGGTAACCTGTGTTTCCCGCTCGGCCGTTTCGACGCGTGTCTGCAAGCGCACCAACAAGCTTACGACTATGCTCAGGAAGCCAACTCGCCGCTCGAACTGGCACGCGCCTTGGGCGGCTTGGGCGATGCTCACTATCAACGCGGCAACATGCTCACTGCCCGCAAGCACTTCGCACAGTGCGTAAAGGAAGCGCGAGAGCACGATTTGATCAGCGTGCTGCTCTCAAACCTGCCCATGCTGGGCATCACTCAAAACTACAGCGGTGAGATCGCTGCCGGCCGTGCGACCTTGCAGGAAGCGCTGGAGATTTCTCGCCGGGTCGGCGACCCACGCAGCGAGTTGATCTCGCTGATCTGCTTGACCTCGGGACTCACGCTCCAAGGCAAGACCGAAGAGCGCCGCGCCTTGGCCAAGCAAGCGATGCAGCTGGCCAAGCAGCTGAGCGCGCGGCGCTTTCACGCCGAGTGCCTGGGCATTCTGGGTGGCTGTTTGATGATCGATGGCGATCGCAGCGAAGCTTTGCAGTTGGTTGAAGAAGGGCTGCAGCTCGGCCGTGAAATGGGCATGTCCTATTGCGGGCCGTCGCTGCTCGGCACGCTTGCTCGCCTGACGCCCGACCCAGCGCAACGAGCAGCCGCACTGGAAGAAGGCGAGACCTTGTTGGCGGCCGGCTGCGTAAGCCACAGCTATTTCGAGTTCTACTATCACGCCATGGAAGTCAGCATCGAGCAAAGCGCGTGGGAAGCAGCCCGTCGTTACGCCAACGCTCTTGCCGAATACACAGCGGATGAACCGTTACCGCCCACGTCACTGCAGAGCGACCGTGCGCGCGTACTGGCGGATGTGGGTGAGAACATCATCACTGCGCAGACTCCGTCGAGCTTGGAAGCATTGAAGCAACGTTGCCGCCAGATGGATGCGGTAGCGCTGATTCCTGCCATCGACGCGGCGCTGGCGCTGGTAGAGCGCACCCCTACAGCGTGACGACCTGTCGCACCGTCTTGCCATCGGCGAGGCGGTCGAAGGCGGCGTTGATCTCTTCCAGCGCGATGGTCTCGCTCAGCAGCCTATCCACTGGCAGCTTGCCCGCGCGATACATGTCGATGTAACGAGGGATGTCGCGAGCCGGATCGCAGCTGCCCAGATAGCTGCCTTTGATGGTGCGCTCTTCCGCAACGATGCCCACGTGCGGAATCGAGAATAGATGCTGAGGGTTCGATAGCCCTGCGGTAACCGTCGTGCCACCGCGCCTCGTAATCTTGTATGCGAGCTCCATCGCCTTCACCGAGCCAGCCATTTCGAACGCGTAGTGCACGCCACCGCGAGTGGCATCACGAATCTCTTCGACGGCGGTGGGATCGCTCGCCTTGACGGTATGAGTCGCGCCCATGGATCGGGCGAGCTGCAGCTTCTCATCGCTCAAGTCGCAAGCGACGATGAGGTTCGCACCAGCCATGCGCGCGCCCAGCAGCGCTGCCAGCCCTACTCCGCCCAGACCCACGACGGCGACGCTGTCTTCGGGCCGAACTTGCACCGTGTTGGTAACTGCGCCCACGCCTGTCATCACCGCACAGCCAAACACGGCCGCCTCGGCGAACGGCAATGTCGAATCGACTTTGACCAACGACTCTCGCGCCACTATCGCGTAGTCCGCGAACGCCGATACGCCGAGGTGATGATTCACAACCTCGGCGCCTCGATGAATGCGACGCGTGCCACGCAGGAGCGTGCCAGCCGAGTTCGCTTTGAAGCCCGGCTCGCAAAGGGCGGGCCGGCCCGATGTGCATGGCTCACAAGACCCACAACAAGGAACGAACGCAGCGACCACGTGATCGCCCACTTTCAAGTTCGTGACTCCCGCGCCGACTTCGACCACTTCGCCCGCGCCTTCGTGACCGATGGCCATGGGCATGGGACGCGGCCGATCGCCGTTGATCACGGAAAGATCCGAGTGACACAAACCAGCCGCCCGCATGCGCACCAGCACTTCGCCCGGGCCGGGCGGATCCAGCTCGACTTCCACGATTTGCAACGGCCGACTCTGCGCGTAAGGCCGTGGCAGGCCGATCTCAGTCAAAACTGCGGCGCGGGTTTTCATCTTGGGATTAAGACGGTTGGCGCGCAGAAAAGGAAGCCAAGAAATGACAAAGGCCCGACTGTTATGACTGATACGCCGCGCCGGTCTTGGCCTTCACTTCTTCCGCCGTCACACCGGGCGCCAGCTCGATCAGCTTGAACGGCGACTTGCGGTCCGGCCGGGCGAACACAGCCAGCTCGGTGATCAGCATGTCGACCACGTTGGCACCGGTCAGCGGCAGATCGCAGTTGGGCTTGAACTTGGCCGCGCCGTCCTTGGACGTGTGCTCCATCACCACTACGACGCGCTTCACGCCCGCGACCAGATCCATCGCGCCGCCCATGCCTTTGACCATCTTGCCTGGCACCATCCAGTTCGCCAGATCGCCGTTCGCAGCCACTTCCATGCCGCCGAGAATCGACAGGTCGATGTGGCCGCCGCGAATCATGCCGAAGCTGTCGGCCGAGGAGAAATAAGAAGAGATGGGCAGCTCGGTGATGGTCTGCTTGCCGGCATTGATCAGATCGGGATCCTCTTCGCCTTCATAGGGAAAGGGGCCCATGCCCAACATGCCGTTCTCCGACTGCAGCACCACCTTCATGCCTTCGGGAATGTAGTTGGCCACCAAGGTCGGAATACCAATTCCGAGATTCACATAAAAACCGTCTTTGAGTTCACGCGCCGCGCGGGCGGCCATTTGATCGCGAGTCCAGGGCATGGGAATAACCTATAAATTCAGTGGGTGAAAGACGAGCGAGCTTCAGACCGCCGTGCGCTTACGCACCGTGCGATGCTCGATGGTCTTGAGATAGTCCGTGCCCTTGACGATCCGCTGCACGAAAATGCCCGGCGTGTGAATGCCATCCGGCTCCAACTCACCGGGCTCCACCAACTCTTCCACTTCAGCGATGGTGATGCGGCCGGCGGTCGCCATCATCGGATTGAAGTTACGTGCGGTCTTGCGATAGATCAGATTGCCTTCGGTGTCGCCCTTCCACGCCTTCACCAAAGAAATATCGGCAGTCAGGCCGGTTTCCAGAATGTATGTATCGCCGTTGACGACGCGCGACTCCTTGCCTTCTGCCACCAACGTGCCCGCGCCGGTGCGGGTGTAGAAACCATAGATGCCAGCACCGCCAGCTCGAATGCGTTCCGACATGGTGCCCTGAGGCGTGAACTCCAGTTCCAGCTCGCCGGCCAGGTACTGACGTTCGAACTCTTTGTTCTCGCCCACATAAGACGAAATCATTTTTTTGATCTGGCGGGTCTTGAGCAGCTTGCCCAGGCCGAACTCATCGACGCCGGCGTTGTTGGAAACCACCGTCAAGCCTTTCACGCCGGAGTCGCGCAGCGCCAGAATCAAATTCTCCGGAATGCCGCACAGGCCGAAACCGCCGGACATCACAGTGATGCCGTCGCGGACGATTCCCTCGAGGGCCGCACGGGCGCTCGGGTACACCTTCGATGCATTTGTCATGGAAAACCGCTCGAACAGTTAAGTTACCGGCCGGTATTGTACTCGCCCGGCCGGCGCACAGCACTGCTGTGCAGACTTGGGGCCTGCGAAAAACTGTGTCAGGCGCGGCCGGAGTCCGGCTTTTTACGGCAAAATGCCGGGATGAGCTCCGCCACCGCCACGCCCCGCCGCCAGGACTTCAAAGTGTTGCGTTCCATGCCGACGCGCTGGAACGACAACGATCACTACGGTCACGTCAACAACGTCGTGTACTACTCGTACTTCGACTCGGCGGTGAACGGCTATTTGATCGAAGCCACGGGCGTGGACACGCGTGAGCTGCCGGCCATCGGCTTGGTCGCGGAAACAGGCTGCCGTTATCTGAAAGAATTGAGCTTTCCGGACCGGCTGGAAATCGGACTGCGCTTGGAGAAGCTCGGCACCAGCAGTGTGATTTATCAGCTAGCCGTGTTTCGCAGCGGCGATGACGAGCCGGCTGCAATCGGTCGCTTCGTGCATGTGTATGTGGATCGCGAGCACCGCCGGCCAGTAAACATTCCGGACGTCGTGCGCACTGCGCTAGCGAAGTTGTAACTACACGTGAGGCGCTGCGCCAGATGCGCAGCGCCTCGCAGTTACCTCAAGCCGCGTCGGCGTCCGAATCCGGGTCGTAACCCAGGTTCGGCGACAACCAACGCTGCGCCTCGTCCATCGAGAGCTTTTTGCGCGCGGCGTAATTTTGCACCTGATCGAGATCGATCTTGCCGACCGCGAAGTAGTGCGAGCCCGGATGCGAGAAGTACCAGCCGCTGACTGCCGCGGTCGGATACATCGCGAACGACTCGGTGATCGTGATGCCGGCGTTGGTATCAGGCTGCAACAACTGCCACAGCGTCGCTTTCTCAGTGTGATCCGGACAAGCCGGATACCCTGGCGCCGGACGGATGCCGCGATAGTCTTCCTTGATCAGCTGATCGTTGGTGAAACGCTCTTCAGGCGCGTAGCCCCAGAACTCGCGACGCACGCGCTCATGCATACGCTCAGCGAACGCTTCGGCGAAGCGATCGGCCAATGCCTTGAGCATGATGCTCGAGTAGTCGTCATGCGCTTTCTCGAAACGCTCCAGGTGCGGCTCGATGCCCAAACCAGCCGTGACTGCGAACGCGCCAATGTAATCGCGACGGCCTGACGACTTCGGCGCGATGAAGTCCGACAACGCATCGTGCGACTGACCGGTCGGCTTGCCCTTCTGCTGGCGCAGGAAGTGCAGCTTGGTCAGCACTTTGGTGCGCGACTCGTCGGTGTACACCTCGACATCATCGTCATCGACACTATTCGCCGGGAACAGACCGATGACACCGCGCGCCGTCAGCCAACGCTCGCGCACTGCTTGTTTCAGCATGCGACGCGCATCGGCGTACAAATTGCTGACCTGCTCGCCGATCACCGGATCGGTCAGAATGTCTGGGAACTTGCCGCCGAATTCCCAGGCATTGAAGAACGGCATCCAGTCGATGTAGCGCGTCAGATCTTCGAGCGAGAAATCATCGAAGGTACGAATGCCCAGGAACTTGGGCACCGGCGGCGCATACGTATCCCAGCCGCCGTTGAACTTGTTGGCGCGCGCCTGAGCAATCGTCAGCTGCGGGCCCTTGGTCTTCTTGCCGGCGTGCTGTTCGCGACGATTGGCGTGCTCTGCCTTGGTCTTCTCGACGAACTCACGGCGCAACGCCGCTGTGACGAGTTGCTGACACACACCGACCGAGCGCGAAGCATCTTTCACGTACACGACCGGGCCTTGGTACTGCGGATCGATCTTCACCGACGTATGCGCAGGCGACGTCGTCGCACCACCGATCAACAGCGGCTGACTGAATCCTTGGCGCTGCATCTCGCGCGCCACGTGCACCATCTCATCGAGCGACGGCGTGATCAGGCCCGACAGGCCGATCATGTCTGCATTCTCGCGCCGCGCCGTTTCCAGGATGCGCTCGGCCGGCACCATCACGCCCAGGTCGATGACTTCGAAGTTATTGCACTGGAGCACCACGCCGACGATGTTCTTGCCGATGTCGTGCACATCGCCCTTCACGGTCGCCATGATGATCTTGCCGTTGGAGCGCGACACCTGCCCGGTCCTGGCCTTCTCTTCTTCGATGAAGGGAATCAAATGCGCCACGGCCTTTTTCATGACGCGCGCCGACTTCACGACCTGCGGCAGGAACATCTTGCCGCTGCCGAACAAATCGCCGACCACGTTCATGCCGTCCATCAACGGACCTTCGATAACGTGCAGCGGCCGCTCGGCCTGCTGCCGCGCCTCTTCGGTATCGGGAGTGATGAATTCGTCGATGCCCTTGACCAGCGCGTGCTCGAGACGCTTTGCCACCGGCAGACTGCGCCAGGCCAGATCTTCGGCCTTCTTCGCACCGACCTCGCCCTTGAAGCGCGCAGCGATTTCCAGCAGTCGTTCAGTCGAGTCCGCGCGACGATTCAAGATCACGTCTTCGACGCGCTCACGCAACTCGGGCTTGATGTCTTCGTAAATCGCCAGCTGACCGGCGTTGACGATGCCCATGGTCATGCCGTTCTTGATGGCGTAGTACAGGAACACCGAGTGCATGGCTTCGCGCACCGGGTCGTTGCCGCGGAACGAGAAGGAAACGTTACTGACGCCGCCGCTGATGTGTGCGTACGGGCAGGTCTTCCGGATCTCCGCGGTGGCCTCGATGAAGTCCACCGAGTAGTTGTTGTGCTCCTCGATGCCGGTGGCCACGGCAAAAATATTGGGATCGAAAATGATGTCTTCGGCCGGGAAGCCGGCTTCCTCGGTCAGCAGCTTGTAGGAGCGCTGACAGATTTCCACCTTGCGCGTGACCGTGTCCGCCTGACCTTGCTCATCGAACGCCATCACCACGACGGCCGCGCCGTAGGCACGCACCTTCTTGGCATGCTCGATGAACGCCGCCTCACCTTCCTTCATGCTGATGGAATTGACGATGCCCTTGCCCTGAATCCGCTTCAAGCCCGCTTCGATGACGGTCCACTTGGACGAGTCGATCATGATGGGCACGCGCGAAATGTCGGGCTCGGAGGCGATCAGGTTCAGGAAGCGCACCATGGCCGCTTCCGAATCCAACATGCCTTCGTCCATGTTGATGTCGATGACTTGCGCGCCGCTGGTCACTTGCTGGCGGGCGATGTCGAGCGCGGCGTTGTAGTCGTCCGCTTCGATCAGCTTGCGGAACTTGGCAGAACCGGTGACGTTGGTGCGCTCGCCGACGTTCACGAACAAACTATCGGGACCGATGTTCAGCGGTTCGAGGCCCGACAAGCGGCAGCGTTTCTCCAGCACCGGTGGCTTGCGAGGCGTCACGCCTTCGACTGCTTCACGAATGTGTTTGATATGATCCGGCGTGGTGCCACAGCAGCCGCCGACGATGTTCACAAAACCGCTGGTCGCAAACTCTTTGACCAACTCGGCCGTTTCGCAGGCCACTTCGTCGTATTCACCGAAAGCATTCGGCAAACCGGCGTTCGGATAGGCGCTGACATAAACATCGGCGATGCGTGACAGCTCTTCGATGTAAGGGCGCAGCTGCTTGGCACCAAGCGCGCAATTCAGACCGATCGCGAGCGGTCGCGCGTGACGCACTGAGTTCCAGAACGCTTCGGTGGTTTGACCCGAGAGCGTGCGACCCGACGCGTCAGTGATCGTGCCGGAAATGATGATGGGCAAATCGAGCCCGACTTCATCCAACGCCGCGCGGGCGGCAAAGATGGCGGCCTTGGCATTGAGCGTATCGAAGATGGTCTCGATCAACAGAATGTCGACGTCGGCTTCGATCAACGCACGCGCGCCGATCAGGTATGTCTCCGACAGCTGATCGAAGTCGATGTTACGAAACGCCGGATCGTTGACGTTGGGCGACAGCGATGCCGTGCGATTGGTTGGGCCCAACGCGCCGGCAACGAACTTCACTTCGCCGGTCTTGGCGTAGTGCTCATCAGCCGCTTGGCGCGCGACTTTGGCACCGGCCAGATTGATCTCGCGCACCAGATGTTCCATCTGGTAGTCGGCCTGCGACGAGTAGTTGGCGGTGAAGGTGTTGGTCTCGACGATGTCCGCACCCGATGCCAGGTACTTGCTATGAATCGCCTTGATGATCTCGGGCTGCGTCAGCACCAGCACGTCGCTGTTGCCTTTCAAATCGCACGGCCAGTCCTTGAACCGTTCGCCGCGATAATCGGCTTCGGTGAGCTTGTAGCCCTGAATCATGGTGCCCATGCCGCCGTCGAGCATCACGATGCGCTCGGTCAACAGCTGGTGCAGCTTCGCCACTCTTTCGGTGCGGTTCATTCGATAGTCCTCAGCCCGCCGCCGCTTGCGCCAACACCGGCCGCACGCCCAGCGCGTGACAGATGGCATAGCTCAGCTCGGCACGATTCAGCGTATAGAAGTGGAATTCTTCGACGCCGTGCTTTTGCAGTTCCTGTACTTGTTCGATGGCCACCGCAGCCGCAATCAGCCGGCGCGTATCGGCATCGTCATCGAGACCGTCGAAGCGATGCGACAGCCACTCCGGCACGCTGGCCCCGCAACGCTGCGCCATGCGCAACATCTGAGGGAACCGAGTGATGGGCAGGATGCCGGGCACGATGCTGGCCTTGATGCCTTGAGCCACGCACTGATCGCGAAATCTCAGGAACAGACTGGTGTCGAAAAAGAACTGAGTGATGGCGCGATCGGCGCCGGCATCGATTTTCGACTTCAAATTGGTGAGTTCGAAATCCGCGCTCGGCGACTCCGGATGCGGCTCCGGATACGTGGCCACGGAAATCTCGAAGTCAGCCACCGACTTCAATCCTTTCACCAGATCGACGGCGTACGCGAACCCTTCCGGGTGCGGCACATACTTCGTCGTTCCCTGCGGCGGGTCACCGCGCAACGCCACGATGTGACGAATGCCATTCGCCCAGTAATCGCGCGCGATATCTAAGATCTCTTCGCGCGGCGCACCGATGCAAGTCAGGTGCGGAGCCGCAGTCAACGCGGTTTTCTTCTGCACCTTGGTCACGATGTTGTGAGTACGCGCGCGCGTCGAGCCATCGGCGCCGTAAGTCACCGATACGAAGCGCGGCTGCAACGGCGCGAGGCGTTCGACCGACTCCCATAGCGTTTGCTCCATCGCCTCGTCCTTCGGCGGGAAGAACTCGAACGACACCGTGGGCCGGCCGCGCAGCTTGCTCAAGCTGTTGCCGAGCTGGTCCTTGAGCTTCTCGATTGACATGAATGGTTCCTCAAGTCCTTTCAATGATGAAGACGCGGCTTCATGCCGCCGCCGTGCTGCGCGCCACGCGTCGACCGATAGCCACGAGCAAATGCCCTGCTTCGGTGTCCACGGGACGCACGCGGGAAACTTCCAATCCGACTTTGCCGAACCATTCGCGCAAGGTGGCGATGGGATTCGCGGGCGATGCCGCGATCAGCGAGTCGAAGTCTTCGATGATCACGGCGCGTCCGCCGTGCTTCAATGTTCGTGCGATTTCTGCGAGCGCCGCTAGCGGACGCTCAGCTTCGGCGAGCACACGCTCGGCGACTACTGTGTCGAACAACGGCGCTGCGAAGGGCAAGTCATACATGTCGCCTCGCTGCAGCTCGCAGTGACTCAGTCCTGCGCCGTGCACCTTCGTCCTCGCGACCTTCAGCGCTTCGCTGGAAAGATCCACGCCGACCGCGCGCGTGGCTTTCGCACCGAGCAGCTTCAGGATGTGGCCCGAGCCTGTGCCCACGTCGAGCAACGCGCCGATGGGCTCACTCGCCAACTCTTCCACGACGGTGGCGTCGACCAGGTCGGACGTTGTCTTGAGCGGCTCTTCATCATCCGCCAGCTGATCTGCCGCGCGGCGACCTCGCTCGGCGATGACCTCTTCCATCTTTCGGCGGTCTCTTCGGAGGACGTCGTCCTCTTCATCGACCAATGCCAGCAGCTGCCACACGGTATCTCGCGCCTCACCCGAGGCCGGCGCGCGGTAGTAGACCCACAGCTGCTCACGGAATCGGTCCAGCAAGCCGGCGTCGCAGAGGAGCTTCAGGTGTCGCGACACCCGCGGCTGACTCTGCCCGATGACCTCGCCGATCTCGCCCACTGTCAGCTCCGCTCGCGCCAATAGCGCCAACATCCGCAGCCGAGTGGGCTCGGCGGCAGCTCGCAGCGCTGAAACGGCGGATAGGAAGCTGGGCATCTTGCTGATTTCGGGTCGGCGGCTAAGGACTTAAAGATATAAAGATATCTTTATATGGACGCGCAGCACTATACCTGAGGCGGGTTGGGGCTGTCATCGTCTGCGCGGATTAGGCCGGGCGGCGCTTTGAGTTTCGCCTCATCGGCCTTACGGAACAGTGGGTTAGGCGACCGGCTTGGGTTGCCGGCCGGGTTGGTCAGTGGCTGAAATCGTTGATGACCGTGATGCCGGCGCCGCGGAAGCTGTCCATGTCGGCCAGGATGGCCGCGGCCTGGCTCAGCGGAATGCTCTTTTCGACCAGCCGCTGGGGTTGCACCCGGCCGGTCAGGATCAGGTCGAGCATGGCGTCGTAGCGATGTGCCTGCATGCCATGACTACCCATCACCTGCAGCTCCTTCGCGATGACCATTCCCATCGGCACCGGCGGGTCGGCGTGCGCGCCGAGCATCAAGCCCACTTGCACGTGCCGGCCCTGCGGCCGGAGACATGCAATTGAGTTGTAGCAGGTGACGCGGCTACCGAGCGCGTCCATCGAGGCGTGAGCGCCGCCTTTTGTGTGTTCGACGATTGCGGCTTTGACGTCTGCCGTCGCGAGGACGCCGATCTCGGCGCCGAGTTTGCGAGCGAAGTCGAGTTTGGCTTGGTCGATGTCGACCGCGATGACTCGCGCGCCCATCGCGTTCGCAATCATGATTGCCGAGAGGCCGACACCGCCGCAGCCATGAATTGCCACCCACTCGCCTGGTTGCACCCTAGCTTGATCGACTACCGCCCGGAATGATGTCGCGAACCGGCAGCCCAGACTCGCTGCGGTTACGAAGTCGATTTCACTTGGGAGGTTGACCAGATTGATGTCCGCGTAGTCGATCGCGACGTACTCGGCAAATGAGCCCCACGCCGTGAAGCCCGGCTGGAACTGCACTGCGCAGATTTGCTGTTGGCCTTTTGAGCACTGCTCACATTTTCCGCAGCCACTCACGAAGGGCACAGTGACGCGGTCACCTGCTTTGAATCTCGTGACGCTTGCGCCGACCGCGGTTACGACGCCCGCTAGTTCGTGGCCAGGGACATGAGGGAGCTTGATGTCGGCGTCGTGACCCATCCAGCCGTGCCAGTCGCTGCGGCAGATGCCTGATGCTTCCACTTTAATAACGACGCCGCCCGGTGTTGGCGTTGGATCGCGGACGTCTACGCGGTTGAGAGAGCCACCGAATTGTTCGAAGAGAACAGCCTTCACGGAGAACCTCGGACACCCTGAGCTAGAGAGCGTAGCTATATCACGCCGCTGTGGTTAGCTGTCGGCTCGGCAAGAGAAAGCCGTTTCCCACGGG
>NZ_JAEUPY010000587.1 GCF_016790065.1 Steroidobacter sp. | reverse complement strand
GGCAACGGCTGTTCAGTGAGAATGCTATCGCCGCGCAGATGAGCCCCGTTGTTGTCATCCGTGAATCGATGACTTGACTGTGGTTCTCGTCCGGAAACGGACATGCCTGCCGGATGTCATCGAGGAACGAACTCGGCAGCGTCTGCTTACTCTGCAGCGTGTTGTCCGCTCCCGCAAAGCTCACATCGAGATCGTTGGTTTCGTTTTGCCAACCGAGCTTGCCGAAGTAGCGACGTACCTTGCTCGGGCTATGGTCCGCCCGCCATCGTCGTCTTGGGCATCGCCCGTGAAGAACCAATCGAGCACGCCGCGTGAGCCGCCCCCTCGAGCTCAGCAGCCTTGCGGCCGAACGAGCCCCCGGCCAGCTCGACGGCTCCGCCCGGATACCGCGCTCCGCTTTCTGTATATACGGCCACTGCGCCACCGAGCGTATTCAGGCCGAATGCCGGATTGGACCAGGAATGAGCTGAATGCTGGCCATCGCCGTCGGGGGTATGAGATCCCAGTTCACAACGTCGCCGAATGGCATCGTTGTGCGCACACGTCCTGGAAGATCGACACTCCCTGCGGCGTGCCGAGAAGCGGGAACGCGCTGAAGCCGCGAACACTGATGTCGTGTTAGAAACGATCGCCCTGCGCGGCATTCGATGAGATACCAGTCGGGTTCTGCTCCAGATAGTCCGTGACCGTCGCTTGGCGCTGGTCGGCGAGATCCTGGCTCGTGTAGATCTGAACGTTTGCAGGCACATCGCGAACCGGTGTGCCGAGCCCCGGGAGCGGCGGCGTCCCGACGACCACCACCATGGGCATCTCCAACGCTTCCGCGGGGTTCTCACGTGGCTTGTCTTGCGCGTTCGCCGTTGCGACTGCACATACGCAAATCGACGTGAACAGTGCGGGACGCATCGGAACTCCAACCTCGAAATGGATCAGTTCACCTCAGGCGTTCCTGCACTTCGTGGATGTAGAATCTCGACCGAACTTCAATGTTGCCGACTCGCGCTAGTGAGCGCTAGGGTGGATTTGCCATCCATACGTCGGATGCGCTCGAAATTTGGCCGCAGCCGCGAAACTCTAAAAAGAACGCCCAGGCGCTTGACCCTAAAGCTACTGCAGGGTGTGAACTAGTCAGGTCATCTTGTTCTCTACATACGGATCCAGCCGCTTTATGACCAGCGCCGAGTATGATTACTACATGAAGGATGCTTGCCGGCATGAGGCGGTACATCGCATCGATGCCGCCTGGGCCTGCCTTGAAGCCGCACATGTGCTCGGGCAATCGCGCACCCGCGACCACGTACTAACGCATCGTTCCATGCTGGGTCTTGCCTGGCGGCAACGGGACCATCGGGAGTTTGTCGGACAACTCTTTCGGTGGATCGCGGCCGCAACCTTCACTTGGCTGTGGATGCCGTCAGGCAATACCGGTCGAGCCCGCATCAGTCCCTTCCGACCCGAGCCGATCCCCAGAGACCTTGCGGTGTGGCTAGACGCTAAGATGAACGTCACAAACCAGCCATGAAATTCATGAGAAACTTTGGATCCTGAGGCATACTAACGGCATGTGGCGCCACTCCCCCATCGCCAGGCTCCTATGGCTGTTCGCCATAGCGCTGCTATTGGTACGGGTTGGAGAAGCCCACTTGCACTTGTGCCTGGATGGCCAGCAGCATCCCGTTGCCATGCATGTGCAGGACGCGCCGACGCATAACGGCGTCGAGACGTCTCCCGGCGGCCACAACGACGTCGATGTCGATTTCTCGGTTGCTCCGTGGGTCAAAAAGATCGGTGTCGATGAGATGCCGGTCGTCGTGGTCGCGAGCGTCCTGCTCGCACTGCTCTTGCCGATATCGCAGAGCACGAGTCGTCCGGCTCAGTTTCTCACTCCTCATCTCGCTTCCGCATTCAGCCTCCGTCCGCCGCTTCGCGGACCACCGCGCTAATACCTCCGATTCGTAGTCATTCCCTGTGACCTCACGCGTGGGAGCACGCGTGCCGTAGGAGGCTTTTCGATGCTATCTGCATTTGCACGCGCCTGCACGGCGTGCGCCCTATTGTTTGTTATTCCGTCCGTTAATGCTCAGTCACCCGGTGAATCAGTCAATCCAGAAGGTGAACTGACTCTCGCACGCGGCATCGATGCCGCCTTGCGCAGCAATCCTGATCTGCTGGCCAGTGCGTATGAGCTAAGCGCAGCGCAAGCGCGAATCGTGCAGGCGGGGTTGCGCCCCAATCCGGGGCTGGGCTTGGAACTCGAGAACTTCGCGGGCACGGGTGCGACCAAGCGAATCGATTCGCTAGAGACGACGCTCAGCCTGAGTCAGGTGGTCGAACTAGGCGGTAAACGGGGATTACGCCGCGCCGCTGCCGAGGCGGATCTGGACGTCGTCGGTGTCGAACAACGCGCTCGTGAGTTGGACGTTCTTTCGGAAGTCACCGGTCGCTTTATCGACGTCGTCGCCGCCCAGGAGCGCGTTCGCTTCGCTATACAAGCGACGGCACTTGCGCAGAAAACGCTCGATGCGATCGGTGCCCGCGTCGAAGCGGGACGATCCCCGGAAGCCGAGCGCAGCCGCGCACGCATCGCGCTGACGCGAGCCCTGTTGGAACAGCGCCAGGCGGAAAGCGAGCTGCGCGCCGCGCGCTACGCGCTCTCAGCCACCTGGGGCAGCCCCGAGCCGGCATTCACCTCAGCCAGAGCGGAACTTTTCGACCTACGTGCGGTGGAGTCCTTCCAAGCGCTGATGGATAAACTGGAGCAGTCACCCGATTTCACACGGTTTGCCTCGGAATCGCGTCTGCGCGAGGCGGAGCTACGACTGGCGCGGGTTCAGGCCCGGCCGAATCTCACCTTCAGCGTGGGTGTTCGACGCTTCGAGGTGAACAGCGACACCGCGCTCGTCGCCGGCTTCTCGATGCCTCTGCCGGTCTACGACCGCAATCAAGGCACGATTCGAGAGGCGCAGGTCCGGCTCAATCAAACGGACGCACTCCGCAACGCGGCTCGCGTCAGAGCGCGCGCAAGCCTGCTCGCTCTATACCAAGAGATGAACACAGACCGCGCTCGTGTCGACACGTTGCGCAACGAGGCTATGCCTCAAGCGCAACTTGCACTCGACCAAACACGCAGCGGCTACGACCGGGGCCGCTTCTCTTTCCTGGAACTCATCACGGTCCAGGAAGAACTGCTCGCGTTGCAAGCCGCAGCGATCGATGCCGCCGCCGACTATCACCGCGTTCTGGCTGAGATCGAGCGCCTTACCAGCGCCGCACTCACCCGCCCGATTTCCACACCTTGAGTTGAAA
>NZ_JAEUPY010000091.1 GCF_016790065.1 Steroidobacter sp. | reverse complement strand
AAGTGAACACGGCCATCCTGGATCCAGGCTATGCGCCGATCAGCATGTCCGGCGTGAACTGTTGTTATCTGGCGCAGGGTGAGACTCAAAGCCGCGGCGCGGATTTCGAGATCAACGGCTCGTTGACTCGGGACTGGAACGTGTTCGCCGGCTACACCTACAACGAAAACGAATACAAGAAAGGCTTCACCACGTCCGGCGCGGCCTTCATGCCGCAAACGCCGCGTCATTTGTTCAAGCTCTGGACCACTTACAAGTTGCCGAATCGTTTCGATCAGTGGGAACTGGGTCTGGGCGTGAACGCGCAGAGCAAGACGTACGTGCAAGGCACCGTCATTACTTATGACTTGGGCACGGGCACGGCTCTCGGTTCGGCGCCGTACAGCTTTACTCAGGGCGGCTACACGTTGCTGAGTGCGCGAGTTCAGTACGAAATCAATGACCATTGGTCGGCGGCGTTGAACCTCACCAACATCACGGACAAAACCTACTACCAGACCGTGGGCACCAGTGCCTGGGCCAATTGGTACGGCGCGCCGCGTGGTTACATGGTGACGATGCGCGGCAAATTCTGAGCGACGGAAGAAAACTCTATGGTTCGGAGAGAGTTTTCCATGACAGGGCTGCTTGCAGCCCTGTCCTTGCTCTGCGTGACGCTGTCGGCGACTGCCGATGATGGTCAACAGAGAGAAGCGGTAGACGCGGTATTCGCCAAGTACGATCGCACTAACGGTGCGGGCGTGGTGGTCGGTGTCTATCAGGCGGGGCAGCAGCGTTACGCTCGTGCCTTCGGTATGGCCAACCTGGAAGACAACGTCGTGCTCAGCACTGACACGGTCTTCCCCATGGCCAGCGTGTCCAAGCACTTCACTGCTTTCGCGATCCTGTTGTTGGCGCGCGAAGGCAAAGTCGATCTGGATGCCGACGTTCGCACTTATCTACCGAACGTTCCTGATTTCGGCCAGCGCATCACTGTGCGTCATCTGCTGCTTCATAACAGCGGATTGCGCGACGTCTGGGGCATGTTCTGGTTTGCGGGCATCGACTCCGCGCAGGGCGGGCAGGCGATCGCGATGAAGATGGTTCAACGTCAGCGTGCGTTGAATTTCGCGCCGGGCAGCGAGCATCAGTACTCGAACACCGGTTACTTGCTGGCGGCGGAGATCGTGAAGGCCGTGAGCGGTCAATCGCTGCGCGAGTTCACGACCAAGCGCATGTTTCAGCCGCTGCGCATGGAGCACACCTTCTTTCTCGATGACACCACTGAGTTGGTGCCGGGGCGGCCAGCCTCGTACTGCTGGAAATATTTCTATTGCCAGAACGAAGCTCAGGCTTGGCGGCGCGAGCTCGGCGGTACCGACGTGGTTGGCCCGACGGGGCTGTATGCCACGATCGGTGATCTGGCCAAGTGGGCCGGCAACTTTTTGAATCCCACGGTGGGCGATAAGGCGCTCATCGATCAGTTCGTCAGCTTGGGTTCGCTGGATGGCGGCGCGCCCATCAACTACGGCTTCGGGCTGTGGCATCAGAAGATGGCCGGACATGAAGTGATCATGCACAACGGTGCCAACGAAGCGTTTCGTACTGTGTTCGTGGTGTTGCCGGAGCAGAAATTTTCTGTGGCCATCATGGCGAACACTATGATGGACGTCGGGCAGCTGGCCGAAGAAGTCGTGCGTATCTATCTTGGTGAACGACGTGGTGAGCCGGTCAGTATTCCCAAAGTCGTTACTCCAGATGCAGCTACGGTTGCCGCGGTGGCTGGGCATTACCAGCGGATTGGTCAGACGCATATCGCGTTCGATGGCAAAGGACGGCAACTGCGCCTGGTTTCCTCGGCGGCGCCGCCGGTGGTGATGCAGTTCCGCGCCGATGGAACGTTCGATGCTGGTGATGAGGCGCGGCAGAGTGGTCAGTATTTCCGGCCTGTTCGCGATGGGAGTGGAAGGGTCATTGCGTTGGATCAAGGCGGGAGCGGACAAGATCCGTTCTCCGATTCCGGCGCGCCGCTGCGCCACTTGCGAGTGGCGGCCATCGATGAGAGTAAGGTCGACCTGCGCGAATTTGTTGGTGACTATCGCAGCGCTGAGTTGGACTTCACCTGCAGCGTGTCCATCGTTGATGGGGCGCTGACGCTGGAAGCGTTTCGGTTGCCCGTGCCGATTCCGCTGACGCCGACTTATAAGGATGGCTTTCAGGGGAAGCGCTATTTTCTGCACGTCGTGGCAGAGCGCGGCGCTGACGGGCGCGTCTCCGCATTGTTAGCGAGCAGTGCCAGCGACCGTAATGTTCGCTTTGATCGAGTGAACTGAGATGAGAGAAGCCTCGCGGTGCGTGCTGCTAGCGGCGTTCGTGTGTCTGATGCCGCTGCAGTCGCCTTCGGCGACTCCGCGATTGCTCACGCCGGGAACGGCGACCGGGCGACTATTGACGCCGGACGACGTGAGTTCGTTAGCAAGCGTCGGTGGCGCTGCTCTGTCGCCCGATGGCAAGCGTGTCGCCGCGCTGATCTCACGCAACGACTTCATCGACAATCGTTCGGTGAGCTCGTTGGTCATCATTGACGTAGCGACCGGCGAGCAACGCGCTATTGCACCGGGTCGCGCGCGTATCGGCGGGCTCAAGTGGTCGCCTAACGGAGATCGCCTGGCTTGGGTCGACGCCGCCGAGGATGGCAGATCGCAGATCTATGTGCTGGCAATGGACAAGCCCGGCGCACGCGCCGTTAGCGTTACTAACATCGGGACCGGTGTAGGCGCGTATGACTGGAATCCCGATGGCGGCTCCTTCGCCATTCTCAGCAGCGAAGCGCCTGAGGTGCGCGCTGGCGAAGAAAGACATAACAAATCGTTTGATGCCTCGCGTGGCGATTACATGGCCAAGGCCGCGCCTGGAGTGACACACCTTTGGGTCGCGCCGGTTAGCGGCGGCGCTGCCAAGCGAATTACTTCCGGCAAGGAAGGCGTCGGTTCGATGGGGTGGGCCATCGACATGGATTGGCTCGACGCGCGCTCCGTCGTGATCGTGCAAAGGCCGCGTGATTTTCGCGAGGCCAGCCTGCAAGTCGTAAACGTCACCGATGGCTCTCGCCGCACGCTGGTCGCGCCGCCGGCTGCAGACCAGTCGCCGTTACAAACCCTATTCGGCGCGTCGCCGGACGGCACGCGAGTGGCGTTCGGCCGAGTTCGTGGTCCGTTGGCTTTGTGGTATCCGAACGGTGTCGTCTCAGTGACGGCGGACGGCAAGAACACCATCGATCTCTCCGCAACCGTCGACCGCAGCTTCCGTGAATTGGTCTGGGCTGGCGACAGCAAGTCGGCATTCGCAGCAGCATCTGACGAAACCCGCTATTCCATTTGGCAGCTCCCAATTCAAGGAGCAGCGAAAAAGCTGGCGCTAGGCGATATCACCATGGTGACCGGCCTATCCGCAAGCAACACGGGTGCGTTGGCATTCGTAGGCAGCACGGCCTACTCGAGCAACGATCTGTATGTGATGACCTCGCCAACCGCCAAGCCGAAGCGTCTGACAAACCTCAATCCGCAGTTAGAAACATTGCGCCTGGGCCGCGTCGGCAACGTGAGCTGGCAGCTGGACGGCTTCAACCAGCAGGGTGTGCTGACATACCCCGCCGAGTTCGTTCCCGGAAAAAAATATCCACTGGTGCTGGTGATTCACGGCGGCCCGATGTCGTCGTCCTCCGAATCCTTCAGCACGCTGGCGCAGCTGATGGCAGCGCGCGGCTGGCTGGTGTTCGAGCCGAACTATCGCGGCAGCAACTCCACCTGCACAGCGTTCATGACGGCGGTGATCAACGATTCGGGCGAGGGTCCCGGCCGCGACATCATGGCAGGCATCGACGCGGTGAAACGCTTGGGCATCGTCGATGAGAGCCGCATCGCTGCTTCTGGCTGGTCCTACGGCGGCTACATGACAGGTTGGTTGATATCGCACTATCCAACGGTGTGGCGAGCCGCGGTGGCGGGCGCAGCCATCACCGACTGGCACGATTCATACAATCTGTCCGATCTGAATCGCACCTACGCCTATCCGCTGAACGGCTCGCCGTGGCGAGACGGCAATGGCGACAACTTCCGTAAGCAGTCCGTGTTGGAATCGGCGGAGCGGATTCGCACGCCGACTTTGATCCTGCACAACGTGGGCGATCGCAGAGTGCCCATCACCAACGCTTACAAGCTGTATCACGCGTTAGAGGATAACGGCGTGCCGGTGCAGTTCATCGCTTATCCGGTGGAGGGTCACTCGATGCCGGATCCGGTGCATCAACGCGACATGCAGCGTCGCTGGATCGGTTGGATCGACGCGCGTTTCCGCGACGAGCCGTTAACCAGCGGCGGTGCCGAGTGAATGCACTGGCAAGGTGATTCGCACTTCCAACCCGCGAGGCTGGCGGTTGCGAGCTTCGATGTTGCCGCCGAGCGCCACGATGCCGCGACGGGCGATGGCCAGGCCCAGGCCGTACCCTTTGTTAGTGTTGTTGTTGCCGATGCGCACGAACGGTTCGAACATCTTATCGAGCTTGTTGCCGGGCACGCCGGGGCCGCTATCGGTCACCCGGACCAGGAACTGGGTGCCATCCGGCGTCGACAGATCGACGTCGATGGCTTGGCCAGCGGCGGAAACGCGCAGCGCATTTCGAAGTACGTTCTCCAGCGTGCGTCGCATGAGTTCGACGTTGCCGCGCACGAGGCCTTCTTGAGGCGAGGCGCTGCTGAAATTCACAACCACACCTTGAGCGCGAGCTTCGTAGTTCACATTGGCGACCACGGTTTGAATCAGCTCGTGCAGATCGAAATATTGATCGCCGCTGGATTCGCCGCTCTCGGCGCGAGCCAGCGACAACAGCTCGCCGACCAGTTCGTCGAGCCGGCGAATCTCGGTTTCGATCCGTTGCAACGACAGGTCGGTGTTGGCCGGATCCTGGCGCACCAGTGCGATGGCTTGATTGAGTCGCGCCAGCGGCGAACGCAGTTCATGACTCACATCGTGCAATAGCTGATCGCGCATCAGCACCAGCTGTTGCAAGCGTTCGGCCATGGTGTCGAAGTCCTTGGCCAGGTCCGCGATTTCATCGCGACGGCGGCCCACCGACGGCAGCAAGCGTGTGGAAAGATCGCCGCCCGCCAGTCGTGCGAAACCTTTACGAATCCTTTGCACCGGACGCGTCAGATAGAACGCCAGGCCGGCGCTGAAGAACAATGCGCCGACCATGCCCATCGCCAGCAATTCGTCGCGGGGATTGAGCGCTTCGATCACACTCCAATCGCCGCTCCAGGCCGGCAGCTCGTAGGTCACTAGATAATGAGTGCCGTTGCGTGCCACCGCAGTGACCCACAGATAGCCCCGCTCAGGAGCTACGTCACGCGCGTCCGGATCGATCGCATGAATCTCGATGTCATCGCGAATGTCTTCGGCCCAAGCAGCTTGCAGCTTTTCCACCGCACGCAAGCCACCGCTTTCCAGCGCTGCTTTGACGGCGCCGAGCTGCACCGGGCCCATTTTCTCCGCCATGGTGCGGTAGTACGACGGCCGGGGCTCGGAAAACACGCGCACCACCAACCAGCCGAACTGGTTGACGGCAATGAACGTGAGCCAGAACCCGAACATGATTTTCCAGAACAGCAGGCTCTTCATGGCAGGCCGATCCGGTAGCCGATGCCGCGTACAGTTTCGATCTGAGCGGTGGCGCCGGCGGCGGTGAGCTTTTGACGAATGTTACTGACATGCACGTCGATACTGCGGTCGTAGGGCTCGCGTTTGCGGCTCAACGCCTGCATCGACAATTCGTCCTTGGAAATGACCGCATCGCCCGAACGCAACAAGGCTTCCAGCACATTGAACTCGGTGGCGGTGAGGTCGATGGCGGTGGAGCCGCTGACCACCCGGCGTTGTGCCACCGACAACTCCAGATTGCCCAGCTGCAGGCTCGAGGGTTTATCGGGGCGGGCCGGCTTGGGGTGCCGACGCAGCACCGCTCGCAGGCGGGCCACCAGTTCCAGGGGATAGTAGGGCTTGGCGATGTAGTCGTCGGCGCCGGTTTCGAGGCCGGCGACTCGATCCAGGCCTTCACCGCGAGCGGTCAGCATGATCACTGGCACATCGCTGACGCGACGGATGCGGCGCAGGGCTTCGATGCCGTTCATGCGAGGCATCATCACATCCAGCAGCACAGCGTCGAATTGACCCGACAACGCCGCCTGCACCCCTTCCTCGCCATCGGCCGCGGAACTCATCTCGAACCCCTCGCCAGCCAGATACTGTTTCAGCATCCGGCTGAGCTCGGCGTCGTCGTCTATGAGAAGCACGCGCTGGCTGGTGGGGTGGGTCATGACACAGTTCACTATGCCCCAATCGGGCCGGGCCGTCAGGTGCGTTTTCGAAACCCTTACAGTGCATTTTCACACGCCTTACCCAACCGGCCACCGCGGGCTGGCATATATCGACACAGGCAAACCGCCCGTCGTAAGACCGCTCGACATGCAGGAGAAGGCACCTATGCATCCCATGCTCGCCAGCCTCGCCACGCACACTCGGTTCAAGCCATCGGCCAGGGGAGACGGGCGATGAGCATGGCTTTACAAGTCGAGTGTCACGCGCCTGCGGTTTCGACCCGATCCACCCGGCGCGACCCGGTGGAAATGCCGGCGGTCATCATGTTGGATGCCTGGGGCCGCACCCTGTTCAGCACCCCGGCCGCACGCACCTTGTGCAGCCGATTCGAAATTGGCTTCACCGCCACCCCCGGCGGCATCAGCGCCGTCGTCCAGGGCAGCCTGGCCGCGGGCGCCTCGCCCCGAGCCGGCATGAGCCGCTTGGTCAGCACCCCCGATGTGGAAGTGATGATCACGTCGTGCATGGATTCCCGCCTGGTCGCTGGAGTGAACGCTCCGCACTACATGGTGGTGCTGTCGCTGCGTGCTCCCAAAGAAACCGACAGCTGGCTGCAGCAGCTCACTCCTAGCGAACGTCGCATCGCTCACTTGGTCGGCCAAGGGCTGCGTAACAAACAAATCGCCGACGCACTCAGCATTTCCAACCGGACGGTGGAATGTCACATGAACACCATCTTCCAAAAGCTCGGCCTCAGCAGCCGGGCACAGTTGGTGCGGCGGTTGGTGCTGACTGCAGAGAATTGAGCTAGATCGCTCGATAGCTCGTTGAATTGATAACTGGGGAGATCGCGTTGACCGCAATGCTGAGTAACAGCGCGCGCCGTACAGGCGTGCTTTTGGCGTTATCGTTGTCCATGAGCTATGCCGCGCAGGCGGCCGAGCCGGCGGCGAACGACATCATCGTCGAAAGCAACACCATGGTGCCGATGCGCGATGGTACGCGTCTCTCCACCGACATTTATCGTCCTGCCAAACCCGGGCGCTATCCGGTCATCCTGTTTCGCGATGCGTACGGCAACGGCTCGGGCGCGACGGCGTCGGCACGTAAGTGGGTCGACAACGGTTACGTGTATGTCAGTCAGGACGTGCGCGGTCGCTTCGATTCCGAAGGCAGCTACTACCCGTACGTTTTCGAAATCAACGACGGTTACGACACGCAGCAGTGGGCCGGTTCGCAGGAATGGTCGTCCGGCAAGGTCGGCATGATCGGCGATTCGTATCGAGCTGCCGTGCAATGGTTGCCGGCGCATTTGCGTTCGCCGTCGCTCACCGCCATCGCGCCGCGTGTAACGCCGTTCAACTACTACAAGGACGTGGTGTATTCGGGCGGCGCACTGCTGCTCGCGTCGCGACTGGATTGGGCGTTCTATATGTCCGGCCGCACCGGTCAGTCCGGTTTCGACTGGGACAAGATGCGTCAGCATCTGCCGTTGAAGACCATGGACAAGGCCTTCGGTTACAACACTCAGCATTGGCGCGATTGGATTGCGCATCCCAGCTACGACACCTATTGGAAGGTGTTCGACGTCGAAGCGCGCGTCGGCGATATCGATGTGCCGGCGTTGAATGTCGGCGGTTGGTACGACGCATTTCTGCGCGGCACGCTGGCGAGCTACACCTCGATGAGCAAAGGCGCTTACAGCGAACGCGCTCGCCGCGGTCAGAAGCTGGTCGTCGGTCCCTGGAATCATTTCGCGGGCGGCGCGATCTCCGGCTCGCCGCTGACGTTCGGTCCCGACGCGCAAGTGAATTTCCACGACCTGGAGCGTCGTTGGTACGACCATTGGTTGAAGGGTGAGAACAACGGCATCATGCAGGAAGCGCCGGTGCGCATCTTCGTGATGGGAGATAACCGGTGGCGCGACGAGCAGGACTGGCCGCTGGCACGCACTCGCTACACCAAGTACTACCTGCAGAGCGCCGGCAAGGCGAACACGACCTCAGGCGATGGCCAGCTGGTGACGCGTACGCCGAGCGCCAGCCAGACCAATACCTATACCTACGATCCGGCCAACCCGGTGCCGACCAAGGGCGGCAATTTGCTGCCGGTGAGCCTCGGTGCGGGACCGGCGGACCAGGGTGAAGTCGGCAAGCGTGATGACGTGTTGGTGTTCACGACTCCAGAGCTGACTCAAGATACCGAAGTGACCGGCAACATCACGATGACGTTGTATGCGGCCTCGAGCGCGCCGGACACCGACTTCACTGCGAAGCTGATCGACGTGCATCCGGACGGCAAGGCCTACAACCTGGCCGACGGCATCATTCGCGCTCGCTATCGCGAATCCATCGAGCGTGCGGTGCTGATCGAGCCCGGCAAGGTGTACGAATACAAGATCGACCTGTGGGCCACCAGCAACGTGTTCAAGAAGGGCCACAAGATCCGCGTCGATCTGTCCAGCAGCAACTTCCCCAAGTTCGACCGCAATCCCAACACCGGCCACAAGTTCGGCGAGGATGCGGAGCTGCGGACTGCGACTCAAACGATTCATCACTCGCGCCAGTATCCGTCGCACATCGTGCTGCCGATCATTCCGCGTTAAGTTTTTCGGGAGTTTGCTGAATGTCATCAGTTAAGGGGATGACGGCCGCATTGGCCGTCTCCGTAGGACTCATGGTGGCTGGCTGCGGCCAGAAAAAAGAGCCGGCTGCCGCCGAGCTGGCGCCTCGCTATGAGCACGCGTCGTCGTACTTGCCGTGGCGGATCAAACAATACGTAGACGGTTTGACCGTGCAGCCCAATTGGAGCGAAGACGGCAACGGTCTGTGGTTCAAAGCCGTGAGCAACGGCAAGACCGAGTATGTGCAGGTCGATATCGCCAACGGCGGTAAGCTGAGCCGTTCGGAACAACAGCCGGAGTCCAAGCAGAAGGCTCAACCGGAAGCGCCGCGCGATGTGGTCGTGTCTCGCAACGGCCAGTGGGGCGTGCGAGTCATCGACGGCAATCTGTATCGGGTCGAGATGGCGACGGGCAAACAGACCCAGCTCACCACCGATGCCGTGCCGGACTACGCCTATGGCCTGGTGCCGCACTCGGATCTGCGTTCCTTGTCGAAGCGTCTCGCCAACGATCCGTTGCTGGCGTTCGGTGTGTGGTCGCCGGACGGCAACAAGTTCGTGACATATCGCGTCGATGAGCGTGGCATGTACAAGCTGCCGTTCGTCGTGAACATCGTGCCGGGTGCCAAGCACCAGGTGCCGTATGTGCACTATCAAAACACTGCCTGGCCCGACAGCGAAAAGATCCAGCTGGGCGAGCTGATGGTGTTCGACATGCGCACCGGTAAGCGCACCAACTTGCAGATTCCCAAGCCGCGCGTGGCCTTCGAGCCGACGCCTGAGGGCGGTCTGCGTTGGAGCCCGGATGGCACCAAGGTGTTCGCCGCGCCTGAATCGCTCGACTACCGTTCCATCACGGTGTGGGAAGCCGATGCCACCACCGGCAAGGCTCGCGCCATCGCTAGCGACACGGCCAAGCTGCCGTTCCGCCCGGACATCGACGAGGCCAAACGTTTCTATCTGGTCGGCAACGGTGAACAGACCATTGTTTACTCGGAGCGTAGCGACTGGGGTCATTTGTATCTGTTCGATTCGGCGACCGGTCAGCTCAAGAACGCCATCACTCAGGGCGACTGGGCCATCCATGAAGTGAAGCGTGTGGACTCGGCCGGTGGCTGGGTTTATTTCACTGCCGGTGGTCGTGAGACGGATCGCGATCCGTACTACTCGCACCTATATCGCGTGAAGCTCGACGGCAGCGATCTGACATTGCTGACGCCGGAGAATGCACAACACAACGTGCAGTTCTCTCCGGACGGTCGTTACTTCATCGACAGCTACTCCACGGTGACAGAAGCTCCCGTGCACGTGTTGCGTGCCAACGATGGCACTCAGGTCGCGGAGCTGTTGCGTGCGGACATGACTCGTCTGAGCGAGCTCGGCTGGACACCGCCGATTCGTTTCAAGGTGAAGGCTGCGGATAACCAGACCGACCTTTACGGCGTGCTGTTCCTGCCGTCCGACTTCGACAAGTCGCGTTCCTATCCCATCATCGATGCGCAGTACTCGGGCACGCAGACGCTGGTCGCGCCGCGTGAGTTCTTGAAGGATCGTTGGAATGCCATCGCGTTGTCGCAGGTGGGATTCGTGGTCATGCACTTCGACGGTCGGGCAACTCCGTTCCGCCGGCAGTCGTCGCAGGACATCGGCTTCGGCACGGGCGTCGCGTCGAAGGACATCCTGGAAGATCACGTCACGGCCATGAAACAACTGGCCGCGCAGTACAAGTTCATCGACATCGAGCGCGCCGGCATCTACGGCCACTCGTGGGGTGGCTATCGCGCCGCGCGGGCGTTGTTGCAGTTCCCGGACTTCTTCAAGGTCGGTATCGCCACCGCGGGTAGCCACGACAACTATTTGTTCGTGTCTGGTCACAACCGCTGGTACGGCCGTCCGCAGGAATATCCGGACAGCTACAACAACCAGTCCAACATGGAGCTGGCGGGTAACCTGAAGGGCAAGCTGCTGCTGGCCCACGGTGCCAATGACGACGACGTGCACATGGCGCTGACGCTGCAATTGGCTGATGCGTTGGTGCGCGAGAACAAGGACTTCGACCTGTTCATCCATCCGACGCGCAATCACAAGGACATCTGGCAGGATGGCTATATGATCCGTAAGTCGTGGGATTACTTCGCGCAGCACCTGCTGCACGCCACGCCGCCCACTGGCGTGAAGGTGCCGGACTACGACGGCCCGGCGTACCAGCGGACCATGAGCGTCGAAGACTGATCGAAGACTAAACGGGCACGAACCGGCGCCTCGGATCCCTACCTCCGAGGCGCAAAATAATTGCGTTGCATTCGCCACGCCGCCTACAGATCATGGGCGGCGATGAGCGACTCTCTCGACACTTGGTTCAAGGACGAAGTGCTCGTGCATGAGGAAGCACTGACGCGGTATCTACGCCGCGCCTGGCCTCACCCGGACGACATCCATGACCTCCGCCAGGAGGTCTATGCGCGTGCCTACGAGTCGGCCGCCAAGTACATCCCCACCGGCACCCGCACATTTGTATTCGCCATTGCCCGGCATTTGCTGGTCGATCGGCTGCGCAAGCAACGCGTGGTGGTGATCGACTCGGTGCCGGACACCGAAGCTCTGAATGTGATTCCTGAGGATGCGGGTCCCGAGCAGCGTGCGTCGGCCTACGAGGAACTGCGTCAGTTGGCGCGTGCCCTCGACGATCTACCCCGCAAGTGTCGCGAGGTCGTGTGGATGAGGCGCGTCGAAGACCTGCCGCAGAAGGAAGTGGCTGCGCGGCTGGGGCTGAGTGAAAAGAGTGTCGAGAAGCACGTCATGAAGGGCATGAAACGACTGACGGAAGCAGTGTTCGGTGCGCGGCCCGCGGACAAGACGCAGGACGCCGCTTTGGATGCAGGGCGAGGCCATGGGAAACAGTAGGCAAATCGAAGATACGGCCGCCGCCTGGTTGGCGCGGCGAGATAGCGGGCGCTGGACCGATGCTGACCAGCGCGAGCTTGCTACTTGGCTCAACGAAAGTGTGCTCAATCGCGTGGCCTTCCTGCGCTTGGAAGCAGGCTGGGAAAAGAGCGTGCGTATGAAAGCGCTGGCTGCAGGTGCCGCGAATGTTGCCGCGTCGGATGAGTGGCGCTCCTCGCCGTTCTTCGGCCGCCTGCCGACCTCGCAAGCTGGCGCTCGTCGCTGGCGTCGTCTGCCGGTCGGTCTGGCGATTGCTGCGACGGCATTGATGGCGCTGACGACGACGCTTTATCTCATGCTGTCGCCGGCCCGAGATGACTATGCGACGCCAACGGGCGGACTCGCGCTGGTCCCGCTTCAGGATGGTTCCAAACTGACGCTCAGCACGGCGAGCCGGGTGCAGGTCTCGATGACAGAGCACGAGCGTCGCGTCGATCTCAAGGAAGGCGAGGCATTCTTCGAAGTTGCTCACGATACGGCGCGGCCGTTCGTGGTGCGGGCGGGCAACCAGACGATTACCGCCGTGGGCACGCAGTTCTCTGTTCGGCGCGAAGCGGATGATGTTCGCGTCGTGGTGACTGAAGGCCGAGTTCGCATTGAGCGTGACGCCGTCGCGAACAGTGCGAGTCTGTTGGCGGCTGGCGCTGTCGCACGCACTGAGGGCGGTGTGGTGCGAATGGAGAAGCGGACGACTATCGAGGCGGAGGAATTGCTCAGTTGGCGTAGTGGTTATCTGACGTTCGACGAGACCACGCTGGCCGACGCCGTCGCGGAGTTCAATCGATACAGCAGCCGTAAAGTCATCATCGACGACGCCAGCATTGCCGCCGTGCGTATCAGTGGCAAGTTCCGCTCCAACAACGCCAGCGAGTTCACTTTGTTGTTGCACACCGGATTCGGCATTCAAGTGCGAGAGAGCGAAGACACGGTTCGGTTGGCCGCGCACTGAGTTCACATTCGCCAATTATCGAAACGGCGAGTGCGGGATTCTCGCGACTCGCACGTGTTAACACCCAGCGACCACAATCATGCGTCGCATGGGGAGAGCAAGGTGAAGACTGCCGTTAGAAAGTATCTCGTTGCCGCGACGCTGCTGGCTTCCATGAAGCTGTATGCGGCCGATCCCGGCAGCATCGATGTGCCTGCGGGCAACTTGGTCGCTGCGTTGAAATCGCTGGCGGCACAAGTCGATGTCGAACTGGTTTATCAGGCTGAGCAGCTGAAGAATCTGCGCACGGAGGGTGTCAAAGGCACGCTCTCGCCGCAGGAAGCCATTGGGATTTTGTTGAAGGGCACGGATCTGCAAGTGCAGACCTCGCCCAGCGGTGCGATGGTGATTGCGCCCGCACTGAACCGCACGTCTCAATCAGTCGGCAGCGATGC
>NZ_JAEUPY010000013.1 GCF_016790065.1 Steroidobacter sp. | reverse complement strand
CGGCGATTTCGGTGGCGGCGGCATGATGCTGGCCTTCGGCATCGTTTGCGCACTGTTGGACGCGCAGCGCTCAGGCCAGGGACAAGTAGTCGATGCCGCCATGGTGGACGGCTCCGTCGCACTGATGGCTATGAGCATCGGCTTCAAGGCCGGCGGCACGCATCCCGACGGTGTCGGAGCCAGCTTGCTGTCCGGCGGCGCCCACTACTACGACACGTACGAAACCAGCGACGGCAAGTTCATCAGCATCGGCTCGCTGGAACCGCAGTTCTTCGCCCTGCTCATGGACAAGCTGGACCTGAAAGGCAGCGACATCGCGCAGACCGGCATGACCGGGCCGCAAGGCTTCGATGCCAATGTCTGGAAAGAAATGAAGCCGCGTCTGGCCACCATCTTCCGCACGCGCAGCCGCGACGAATGGTGTGCCTTGCTGGAAGGCACCGATGTTTGCTTCGCCCCCGTGCTGAGCTTGTCGGAAGCGCCTTTTCATCCGCATAACCTGGCTCGCCAGGCCTTTGTCGACGTGGGCGGTCAGCTGCAAAATGCCCCTGCACCGCGCTTCAGCCGGACCCCGCCGGCCCAGCCGTCGCCGGCAGAGCAAGGCACCGCGGCCGTCGCGGCGCTACTGAATCGCTGGGGCATCGCCGCACTAAAGTCTGGCATCTAATTTCCTTATCTATCGCGGACGGGGGGCTCACAGGCATCGCAACCGGGCAAACTCCGGCGACCTCCTCACGCGAGAATCTCATGCGACGCTCGAAGTTGTTGCTCTGGGTTATCCCCTTGGTCCTCGGTGCGGCGGCCCAAGCGGCCCCGCGAAACGTCGGCTCCTACGTCGTGACGCCCGACGTGGTCACCTCCGCCAGCGGCAAGAAGTTTGAAATCGAGCGCGGCCTGGTGTTCGTGCCGGAGAACCGCAACAACCCCAATAGCCGGACCATCGCTGTCCATTTCGTGCGCTTGCCGGCGCTGACCAAGAATAGCGACGCCAAACACCCGCCGATTTTCATGCTGCCGGGCGGCCCGGGCAGCGAATTCAACTTCGCCGATGAACGATTGCAAAAGACGCTGCAGAACATGCGGCGCACTCGCGATGTGATTTATGTGAGTCAACGCGGCAATCCTCGGCAGCCGGGCCTCACCTCGGCGCTGCGGATCTACAACCCGGCGGCCCCGCTGGATCAACCGCTCACCGCAGCCAGCATCAAAGCGTCGACTCGCGAGGCCTTCACAGCAGCGATGCAGGAATGGAAGGCGAAAGGTGTCGACCTGCGTGGCTACGACATCATCAACATCGTCGACGACGTCTATGACCTCCGCGCAGCTCTCGGTTACGACAAGATCGTTCTGCGTGGCTGCAGCTTCGGCTCGCAGTGGAGCTTCTCTTATCTGAAGCGCTGGCCGCAGACCGTGGATCGCGCCTGGTTGAGCGGCGTCGAACCGCTCGACTACGCGTACGACAGCCCGGCCTGGCTGTGGGCGTCGATGGAACGGCTGGCCAAGCAAGCCGACGCCGATCCGACCCTGAAAAAACACTTGCCCAAAGGCGGCGTGATGGAAGTGCTGCGCACGGTCATCACCCGACTGGAAGCCAAGCCCGCCACGGTGGCATTCCTGCCGCCCGGCAAGACCGAAGAAGTTCGTATCACGGTCGGCGCCGAAGATCTGCGCCAGACCCTACAAGATGCGCCAGGCACCTCGGCGCGAGATGAACTGACCAACTGGCCGCGCATGTTGTTGGAAATGTATGCCGGCGACTATCGCTACCTTGCGGCCAAGAGCTGGGAACGTCGCTCCGGCGGCGCCGGCGAGCCGCTGATCCTGCCGCTCATCGACAACAGCCTCGGCATCACCGCCGCTCGCGATGCCAAGCTGCTCGCCGAGCCGGAAGCGCGCTGGCTGGGCGACATCAACGATTTCTATCACAACACCCGCGACATCACGCCGACGCCACGCGTCGACGATGCCTTCCGTGCCGACTGGCGTCTGGAGATGCCGGTGCTGCTCACCAACGGCGATCTCGACTGGTCCACCCCGATCGAAAATGCCAAGCACGCTCGCGGCTTCCTGGCACAAGGTCATCTGGTCGAAATCGGCGGCGCCACTCACTGCACCGAAACCCCGGAACTGCCGGAGCTGCTGCCGGACTTGCTCGCCAAGCTGAATCAGTTCTATGAAGTCGACTTCGCGAAGACGCCCGCGACCGACTACTTCAAGACTCTGCCCAGCTCTGTTTCTTATCCGACGCTGAAGTTCCGTGCCCCCACGGCGCCCAGCACGTTCGATGAGTGGCGCGCGAACGCGAAGAAGTAACGGTGTCGGCGTTCGACGGGCAGTAAAACTTCCAACGATGCGGGCCGCATGGAACAGCGGCCGCGCTGCTTCGTTGTCCTACGCATACGGTCATCGACCGATGTGTTGCGAGCAACCGCATGCCCAAAGCGAAGGCCCCAGTCTCGGCGCGGACCACCGCGCCGTGGTGGCTGTCGGACGGCGACGAAGAATGCACGTCCTGCGGCCACCTTTATATCTATGAGTTGGAGTTCCGCTGCTCGGAGTGCGACGTAGCCTCCTGCGTCCACTGCCGGCGCCGGCTATCCGACGGCCGCTTCGTTTGCACCTCTTGCGCCGACAGCGGGGCCAAGGTGAGTCGCCATGGCCGCTAGAGCAATCTGGAAAGGCGAACTGACGCTGGGCAAGCAACGCCTGGGCGTGAAGTTCTACTCGGCCATCGAGGATCGCAGCGTTCGCTTCCATCTGCTGCACGACCAAGACAAAGCCCCGGTCGAGCAACATATCGTCCGCAAAGACACCGGCGACGACGTCCCCAAAGAAGACATCCGCAAAGCATTTTCTGTTGGCGCGAACACCGCCGTCATTCTCGAGCCCGATGAACTCGAGGAACTGGCCCCGCCCGAATCGCGCGACATTGAAATACTTCGTTTCGTGCCGGCCGCGGCCGTCGGCGATCAATGGTATGAGCGGCCTTACTACTTGGGGCCTGACGGCGGCAACGCGGATTACTTCGCTTTCGTCGAGGCGCTGTCTCGCAAAGAAGTGATCGGCATTGCACGCTGGGTGATGCGTAAGAAGCGTTACATCGGCGCCGTCAGCGTCGTCGACGGCTTTCTGGTCATGACGACGTTACGCCGTGCCGAGCAGGTGCTGAGCTTCTCCGGGGTCGAGCCTGCACAGGCCTCCAAGCCGCAAGCGCATGAACTGAAGTTGGCCCAACAGCTGGTGCAATCCATCGAAGCCGACTTCGATCCGCAACAGTGGCACGACGAATATCGCGAGCGCCTGTGCGATTTGATTCGCGCCAAAGCGCGCGGCGAGAGAATCAAGCCGGTGAAGCTGAAAAAGAAACGAGCGACTGCCAGCCTGGCGGACAGCCTCAAGGCCAGCCTGGCGGCGATGAAGGAGAAGAAAGTTGCCTAGCCGCAAATTCAAGCGCCAGCGAGCACCGCAAGCTGAGCAAGAGCACGCCGGCGCCCGCGTGCGTTCGCTGTGGTCGGGCACTATCACGTTCGGGTTGGTCAGCATTCCGGTGGATTTGCTCACCGCAGTTCGGCCGCGACAGACAGCTATGAAGCTGGTGGACAAGGACGGCCACGCACTCGGGCGGGAATATCACTGCTCCAAGGAAGACAAGACCCTCGATCATGACGATCTAATCCGCGGCTACGAGACTGATGACGGCAAGATGGTCACGATCACTGACGCCGAGTTCGACTCTGTCGCTCCCGAGATGTCCGCCGATATCGAGCTGCGTAGTTTCGTGCCGCTCGAGCAGATCCCGGCGTTGTATTTCCAGAAGCCTTACTTTCTGGCGCCTGCCGGCAAGTCTGCGAAAGCCTATGTGCTGCTCGCGGAAACCATGGCGCACACCGGTCGCGTCGCCATTGGACACTTCGTCATGCGCGGTCACGAATATCTGGTCGCTATCGTCCCGGACAACGGCGTGCTTCGCGCCGATACGCTGCGCTACGCGGACGAGATTCGCACCCCAAAGTCCATCGGCCTACCGAAGCAAACCAAACCTGTCGCCGCGAAGGTGACTCAGTTCGCTAAAGCCATCGAGGCACTGACCCATCGCCAGCTCGATGTTTCGGAACTTGAAGATCGCGATGCCGAGCAGTTGGCACGGCTGGTCAAAGAGAAAGAAAAGGACCAGGACGCTGTGGTGCATCCGAAAGGCGCTGAACTCGCCGAGGACACCGAAGGCACTAGCGCCAAGGTCATCGACCTCATGCAAGTGCTACGCAAGAGCTTGTCCAAGAGCGCGGTCGTCACCACTGCCGACGCCAGCCCACCGATTGATCTCGCCGAACGTCGTGCTCAGCGCGCCGCGGCTAAAACCAAGTCCGCCAAGACCGCTAAGAAACAGAGCACCGTCACCAAGAAGCGTGCGCCTAAGAAGCGAGCTAAGAAGGTGTGAGGGTCGGGTCACGCGACCTTGTCTTGCGTCTTGGTCTCGAAGTCGCTGGCATCATGCCGTTCGTGCAACTGCCCGGCCGGATCGCCACTCGTACGATTGACCATGCGACCACGAACCACCGCTGGGCGAGCGAGCAAAGTATCGGCCCAGCGCAAGGCGTTCTTATATTCGTGCACGGATAAGAACTCTCCCGCACCATACATCCATCCCTTCACGAGCCCGCCGTACCAAGGAAACACTGCGATGTCCGCGATGGTGTACTCGTCGCCAGCCAGATAAGCGCTATGCGCCAACCGGCGGTCGAGCACATCGAGCTGGCGTTTCGTTTCCATCGCATAACGGTCGATGGCGTATTCGAACTTCGCCGGCGCATACGCGTAGAAATGTCCGAAGCCTCCGCCGAGGTAAGGCGCGCTGCCCATTTGCCAGAACAGCCAAGACAGACATTCCGCCCGCGCCCCTGGCTGCGAAGGCAGGAACGCGCCGAACTTCTCGGCGAGATAAAGCAGGATGGCCCCCGACTCGAACACTCGAATCGGCTGCGGTCCCGAGCGATCCAGCAACGCCGGAATCTTTGAGTTGGGGTTCACTTCGACGAAGCCGCTGCCGAACTGCTCGCCCTGGTTGATTCGAATCAGCCACGCATCGTACTCAGCACCCGCGTGCCCGAGGGCCAGCAGTTCCTCCAACAGAATCGTGACTTTCTGCCCGTTCGGCGTCGCCAATGAATAAAGCTGCAATGGATGGCGCCCGACCGGCAGATCTTTATCGTGCGTCGGGCCCGCAATCGGTCGATTGATGCTGGCGAATTCGCCGCCGTTGGGCTTGTTCCAAACCCAGACCTGGGGCGGCGTGTAGTCGGGCGTAGCGGCGTTGTCCGTCATGGGGAGCACCTAAAGCAAACCAGGACCTGAAGAATGCGAGAAGCGGCGCTGCGTTCCAACCCCGGCAAGGCAGTCATGCCCGGCAGGCAACGATCGACTTCTGAGGTACAGTAGCGACCCTTCTAACGTCAGGAATTCTTTTCCTATGGCCGCCGCCCTCGAACCCTATCCGATTGGCACACCTGGCACGCCCTGGGGCGATAACGAACGTGCGCAATGGCTGTCTCGGCAGGTTCGACATCGTAGCTATCGTGACGAAGTGGCGAGCCTGATCGAGCGCCTGGCGCAACGATTCGACGTTGAGGAATATGGTCAGCTCGATTATTCGCCCGACCGCTACCGTTTGCTCGCGGTCCGCAGCCGGAACTGGAACGATGAGCTGCCGACGGTACTGGTGACCGGCGGCGTGCATGGCTACGAAACCAGCGGCGTGCACGGCGCTCTGCAATTTCTGGATCGTCACGCTGACGACTATGCCAAGCGGATCAATTTGCTCGTGGCGCCGTGCGTGAGCCCGTGGGGTTACGAACGGATTCAGCGTTGGAACGCGAACGCCATCGATCCCAACCGTTCTTTTCGTGAGGGCGGCCAGGCAGAAGAGTCAGCCGCGTTGATGCGGTTAGTCGCCCCACTCCGCGGGCGCTTCCTGATACATATCGATTTGCACGAGACCACTGACACCGACGAAAGCGAATTCCGACCGGCGCTGTCGGCACGCGATGGCAAAGCCTTCGACCCGGACGTGATTCCCGATGGTTTCTATCTGGTCGACGACAGCGACAATCCGCAACCGGAATTCCAGAGTGCCATCATCGACGCTGTCAGCAAAGTGACTCACATCGCACCGGCCGACCCGAAAGGTCAGATCATCGGATCGGATGTGGTCGCGCCCGGCGTGATTCGGTATCCGGTGAAACAACTCGGCCTATGCGCCGGCATTACCGGCGCACGCTTTACGACGACCACCGAGGTGTATCCCGACAGCCCGCGCGCCACGCCCGAACAGTGCAACGATGCTCAAGTTGCAGCAGTGCGGGCGGGCATCGACTTTGCGCTCGCGAGAACCTGACGGTCAGGGCTGCCCCAGAGGCACGAACAATGTGCTTGGGCGCGAGCGGTCGTGATAGAGCTGCACAGTGACGGGACGAGCATCACGTATCGTCTCGGCGGAAACATCGCCGCCGCTGTTGTAGTTCTTCTGGTTATGAATCGAGCTCGCCGGGCCGATGACCAAGCGCAGCCGGCTGTCTTTTCGAATCAGGCGAGAAGTGAACGTGAAGCCGTTGAACTCATACTTCAGCGGCTCGCGCGTCGAGACCAGCTTGCCCTCGCGCCAGCTTTCACGATATCGAGCCCGCTGCACGTCGGTGCTCAGCATGATCGAACTGCCATCCGACCGAATCTCATGCACCGATACTGAAAAATCAGTGTCGGGCTGATCGATGGCGATCCAAGCCGATAGCTTGAAGTAGCCGCTGACTTCAGTGTCACGCTCAAACGGCGCCGTGTGATAAACCAGCCGCTTGCCACGCTGAGCGTAGATCGTGCGCTGATCGGTGAGCGACGACGGATCCACCGTGCTTTCAATCGCGGCGATACTCACATCGCGCGGGTCATAAACATAGTTATCAGGCTTACCCTTCGGCTGAGTGGTGCTCAACGAGCCAGACGCCAGCACGTCGGTCGCGTTGCTGCTCGAATCCAGGAAATAGCCGCGTGATTCAGCAGTGACCGCTTCCAGCGTATCGGCGTAGCGCCACTTGTCCGCATCCATCACGTAGTACGCCACGCGTTTCTGCAGGAACTTCGGCTTCGGGCCGTTCTGCATGGTCCAGGCGTACCAATCCAAATGCAGCTGCGGAAGATCGACCAGGCTGGGCGCACCGAATGTCAGGCCACCGAACTGCGCTTGCGGTGTGCGCGTGCCTGCATGGTCCCACGGACCGATCACGAGATAGTGGCTCGCCTTCGCCTCAGCCGTCCCGTGTTTCATGTGCTGACGGTAGTGTTCCATCGCACCGGGTTGATCGTCGTCGTAACTGCCGGTGATGGTCAGGATCGGCAGCGACAGCTTTCCATACTGAGCGGCGGTGGGATTGTATGCATCCCAGTAGCTATCGACCTTCGGATGCGCCAGCCATTCTTGAAACGCCGTGGTCAGATTGCCCACCTGCGCATCGAACTTGTTGAACGGCTCGCCCGACTCGAACCAATGGCGATTCAGAGTCATCCAAAAGGCGTCATCGCCGAAGATGTTGGCCTGCGAAGCATGGCCGCTGGTGAACGTCAGCCAGCGCATCAGATAAGTAGTGGCAATATTTCCACGCATCGGGAAGTCCGTGCCCGCGTGCGGCGAGGCCACCGGCACGATGGTCGCCAGATGCGGCGGGAATTCCTTGGCGGTGACCCACTGGTTGTAGCCGGCGTACGAGCCGCCCCACATCGTGACCTTGCCATTGCAATAAGGCTGGGTGGCGAGCCACTCGATCACGTCGTGACCGTCCGCCGCTTCCTGAATCAGTGGCCGAAACTGGCCTTCAGAATTGCCCCGCCCGCGAACGTCCACCGTCAAGAATGGATAGCCATGCGCGGCGAAGTACATGCCGCGATCGTGATAGCTCTGCGAAATGTAGGGCGTCATGGTCACGACGCAGGGTGCCGGCGCCTTCTGCTGCCGCGGTGTATACACCGTCGCATTGAGCTTCACGCCATCCCGGAGCGGGATTTTCACGCCCCATTGAAACTTGACCTGTGCCGGGTCGGGTAACGCCGGTTGATCGGCTGACGCGGCGGTCGCCGCCAATGCTGTCAGGAGCGAAATAGCAAAATGAGCGATTCCAAATTTCACGCGTGAACCTTTGGCCTGCAGCCGATGCCTTCCTGAACAGGCATAGTAAATCGACTGCATCCATTGGCGCCATGTCAGGTACCGCGCCTCCGTGCGCCGGGGACGGCGGCTCGCATGCCATCACCCAGGCCATAGCGCATGCCCTTCATCAGAATCACCGGCGGCTTGCCGGGCCTCGCGACCCGAACACTGCCCTCTTGGACTTGCACGACCAGGCCCAGCTGGGTGGAAACGCTGAACTTGCCTGCGTTGCTGATGGCGTTAGCGAACTCGGTCGCGACCACCAGTTCGCGTGTCGGGTTTTCCGGAACGCTGAAGCGAGCTTCGCCGGCGAACAAATGCACCAGGCAACAAGCGTCGACCGCATCGATCTGCAGCTTCGACAACTCACTCAGCAACACATGGATGCCGTCGCCGAATATCCGCGTCCGAGTTTCATTCGCTCCAGTCACGATGACGGCATCGGCCGGTGGACGATTCAATTCGTAGCTGACGAGCGCCCCCACCGCGACCAACATCGCAGCCGTCGCAGTAATCCCCAATCCCCAGGCCTGTCGCGACCAACGCCGTTCGGCCGCCTCGTTCAACTCAGCCGCCGCGTGCGACGACCCCTTCCACCAGTTGACTCGAATGATATTGGAAGGCCGCTTTCCGGAGCCGTTGGGACCGTCTGTTGTCATATGTCATACCGCGCTCTCGACTTCTTTTGGAATATCGCCCGCTGAGGCGTAACCACATTCCGTGGTTCTGACGAGAGACACGGCGGCACTTTGGGGTGGCCCCCTGTGCAGTGCGGTCGCCGACCACACCGACACTTTGCGGTTCAACGGATTCACTCTGCCGGTGCGAAACGTTGGAAACACCTCGAGCGCGGCCAGGCCACCATACACCGCCGGCTACTGCCGGAGCGACGGTCACTTTCCGGTCACAAAACCGCCAAAAGCCGATCCGCACATTCTTTTGCGGTCATGCAAAGTAACCAATAGCGATCTGATGATTGCGAGTTGGCATGAGCTATAACCGAATCGTGACCGCTTCGTGACTGACCCGGTACGCACTAACTCCTAGGATGCTCACCTCGACGGCAGCCATCGACGTGCTGCCGCGCTGGCCATCACTAGGGAATCTAAAAATGCGTGTACGACGGGATAATGGCGAGTCGCTGGGCTATTCAGCGTTGCTCGCTCTGGTAATTGCGGGAGGCGCGAGCACAGCTCACGCTGCAGCGGAGGGCGACGCCGATACCAATGCGACTGCAGATTCGTCGCAGATCGAAAGCGTCACTGTCACCGCCCGTCGCCGCGAAGAAGCCGTGCAAGACGTGCCGCTGGCCGTCTCGGTGTTGAACGCCAAGACCATCGAATCGACCGGCACCATCAACGTCGGCCGCCTGTCGCAGCTGCAGCCTTCGGTGCAGTTCTATTCCAGCAACCCGCGTAATTCCAGCGTGAACATTCGCGGCCTGGGCACGCCATTCGGTCTGACCAACGACGGCATCGAGCCGGGCGTGGGCATTTATATCGACCAGGTTTATTACAACCGTAACGCCACCGCGACCTTCGACTTCCTCGATGTCGAACAAGTCGAAATCCTGCGCGGCCCGCAAGGCACGTTGTACGGCAAGAACACCACGGCCGGCGCGGTGAACATCACCACGCGCAAGCCGACGTTCACACCGGAAGCGCGCATCGAATTGACTCGCGGCAACTATGACTACACTCAGAGCAAGGCGTCGGTCTCCGGCCCGCTGATCGGTGACACGCTCGCCGGTCGCTTGAGCGCTTCTTATACTTCTCGCGAAGGCACTATCTATAACGTCCGCACTGGCCAGCACATCAACGAGCTGGACAACAAGGGCGTGAAAGGTCAGCTGCTGTGGCAGACGAGCAATGACTTCAAAGTCACATTCTCTGCCGACTACACTGAACAGGATCCGATCGGCTACGGTCAGGTGTGGGCGAAGACCGGCTCGACGCAGCGTCCGCTCGCTCGTCAGTACGCCGCGCTCGCCGCCGCTTCCGGCAACTATGCGCCGCCGAGCTTCAACGCGTTCGATCGTCTGACCGATCTGGACTCGCCGCTCACCGCCATTCAACAGTTCGGCGGCGCCTCGGCGCTGGCCGAGTGGAATGTGGGTCATGGCACGCTCACGTCGGTGAGCGCCTATCGCAAGTGGGATTGGGGTCCGTCGAACGATCGTGACTTCATCGGCTTGCCCATCACCACCATTTCCGCCAATCCGTCCAAGCAGCGTCAGTACTCGCAGGAACTGCGTTACTCGGCCACCGGCGACAAGATCGATTACGTCGCAGGCGTGTACGGCTTCTATCAAACCGTCGATACCGCCGGCGTGCAGGAGCAAGGCGCGCTCGCCAGCCGTTGGTTGTTGAGCGGCGCGAATGCTGCTCTTCCGGACATCTTGAACGGCCTGCGTTCGGAAAACGAAATCGGTTTGAAGAACACCAGCGTCGCGGCCTTCGGTCAGTTCACCTGGCACGTCACCGACGATCTGCGTATTCAGCCCGGCCTGCGCGTCAATTACGACAAGAAGGAAGGTAAGTACATCGCCCGCGTGCACAACGCGACCAACACGACACTGACCGCTGCGCAGCTCGGCGTGCTCGCGCCGCAGAGCTATCAGCCTGAGTTCGACGACACCAACGTGTCGGGCGACTTCACCGTGTCGTATGACATCACCGATGACATCCTCGGTTACGTCACGTACGCGCGTTCGTTCAAGTCGGGTGGCATCAACCTGTCGGGCTTGCCGCTGGATGCTGCCAACCAGCCGATCACGGCGGTGGAAACGGTCGATCCTGAGAAGACCAACCACTACGAAGCCGGTTTGAAGACCCAGCTGTTCTCACAGGCGGTGACCCTGAACCTGTCGGCGTTCTGGACCGACATCAGCGACTACCAGGCCACGGTCACCAACAGCCAGGCCAACGTGATTCGCGGCTACCTCGCCAATGCCGAGCAAGTGCGCGTTCGTGGTTTGGAGTTGGAAATCAGCACGCGTCCGATCGAGCACCTGAACGTGTACGCCAACGGTGCTTACACGGATCACGAGTATGTGAAGTTCCCGGACGCGCCGTGCCCGCCGGAACTGGCGGGTGGTACTGCGGCCAGCGCGACCAATCCGGCGAGTGCGCCGGGCACGCCGGGTGGCTTCAGCCCAGCTTCGTGCAATATCTCCGGCCAGTGGTTGCCGGGTATCTCGAAGATCGCGTTGTCGTACGGCTTGGAATATGACTTGCCGGTGTCCGCGTTCGGCCCTGACGGTGGCGCGTACTTCGCGTTCGATGCCAGCTACCGTTCCAAGTACTCGTCCAACCCGTCGCGCTCGGTCTACACCGACATTGGCGGCTACTCGCTGGCGAACTTCCGCGCCGGTGCCCGCTTCGGCGAAGGTTGGAATGTGTACGGCTGGGTGCGCAACGCGTTCGCCAAGGACTACTACGAGTTCTTGTCCACGCAGTCGGGCAGCACTGGTTTGGTCGTCGCGCAGTTGGGTGACCCGCGTACCTACGGCCTGACGGTGAACAAGCAGTTCTAAGAGAGTCGATCTGAAACAAAGGGCGCGCGGCAACGGCTGCGCGCCCTTTTTTATTGTCGACTATTGGGGATTCAGTCCGCGCGTCTGAGCAAACAAACGCGCCAGCCCATGAATCGCATCGATATTCGGCGTAGCCACGCCCAGCATCCGACCGATCTCTCGCGGCGCTGCTAATAAAGCATCGAGCTCCAACGCCCGCCCGGCTTCCGCATCTTGCAACATCGACGTTTTGAATGAGCCGAGCTTGCGTGTGACCTGCATGCGCGCTTCGCCGCTCTCGGCAATCCCACAGCCGATCTTCTCGCCGATCTCTGCTGCTTCCACCATCGCACGCAGAATCAAACCGCTGACCAGCGGATCATCCAGAATCAAATCGCAGGTGGCACCGGTGAGCGCGGAGATGGGGTTCATGGTCATGTTGCCCCAGAGCTTGTACCAAATGTCGCGTTGAATGCTCTGGCTGGCCGTGACATCGAAACGGGCTTTACGCAAAGCACCGACGACAGAGTCGAGCCGGGCCGAAGCTTCACCGCTCGGCTCGCCGACGATCAGCCCATTGCCATTCTTATGAATCGCGACTCCGGGCTCCCCGGTCGAGCATGCCGCGTGGACGACGCAACCGAGTACTTGCGATGGCGGAATCGCCTGGCTCACTGCTCCGCCTGGATCGATACTTTGCAGAGAGGCACCACGCAGCGCGCCGGACGCGCCATGAAAGAACCACCACGGCACGCCGTTCATCGCCGGCAACACGGCAGTCTGAGAATTCAACAACGTGGAGACTGCAGGAGCGACCTTCGCTAGTGCGTGTCCCTTGACTGAGATCACCACTAAATCCTGAGTACCGAGATCAGCGGCGTTGTCGCTCGCCTTCACTTTTGCGGTTTGGGTCTCGCCGCCAATGACCAGCCTCAGGCCCTCTCGCTTGATAGCGGCGAGCGTTCGATCACGCGCGAATACGCTGACTTCACATCCTGAGTTCGCCAGACGTACGCCCAGCCAGGTGCCGATCGCCCCTGCTCCGACAATGGCTATTCGCATGGCAATCTCGCCTGGCTCTCACTAAGGAGCCCCGATACTACCCAATGCGGCCCGACTGGGCATTCGCCACACCCGAGCGCATGTGAACCGCGGATCGAATCGGTCGACGGCACCGCACCTGGACGGGCGCCTGCCAGAGGCGCAGGATCGGCTTCCAAGGCCACGTTCAGGAGACCGGCAATGATCAAAGTCAGCGTGATGTATCCAAACAAGCCCAACGCCCGCTTCGACCACGCCTACTACCGCGACAAACACATGCCCCTGGTGCAGGCCCGCCTCGGCTCTGCCTGCCGTTTCTATACCGTGGACAAAGGCCTGGCCGGCGGCGCCCCCGGCGAAGGGCCGACCTACATCGCCATGTGTCACATCTACAGTGATTCCGCCGAAGCCTTTCAGGCTGGATTCGGTCCGCACGCCAAGGAAATTCTGGGCGACATTCCCAACTACACCGACCTCAGCCCGGTGATGCAGGTGAGCGAAGTGGTGGTCGGTCAGCCGTAGCACGGCGACCGCCATCAAGAAGTTTGAGCACGGCTGCCACCACGAGCGCCGCGACTACGACCAAGATCAAATTTCGTAGCACGGTGCCGAAGCCAAGCTTGGCGACGTTGAGAAACGGATAGGGATACCAATTCGACGCGGCACCGTGCGCCAGGGTGTAGCCGACCCAGAGTGCGGGCCATACAAACGACCAAGCCACTGTGCTCCACGCAATTCGCGGCCGTGGGCCGAACAAGCCCCACCCGAGCAGCGCCCACACCGGCGCGAAGTAATGAAACCCGGCGTTGGTGAAGGTGCCCCAACCACTGTGCTGTACTTGGCTCGCTAGCACGGTCGTAAACACGATGCCGGTGATTGCGATGCTGACCAGCGCGTCGAGACGCAGTACTCGCCAGACCGACCCTTCTCGCTCCGGATTCATCGCCAGCGTTAGCGCTGCGGCTAACACCAGCAAGTTGCTTTGAATAGTGAAGTAACTAAAGAAGCGCACGAAGCGCGTGCCGAGACTCACCGCCTCGTTCTCGGCCCCGGTCGTTACGTCAGCACCCTGAGTAACCAGCAGAATGATCTGCACGATCAAAGAAGCAACAATCACCGCGGCAAGGATTGCATGCCAGGCTCGGCTGAGTGATCTCACTTTATCTTTACCTCGACCATACTCAGACCGGCGGAAAAAGACGGAACACACGCCCCTGCGTGAGCCACGCTTCTCGCTCGTCGCGTAGCGCCGTGCGACGTACTTTGCCGGCGTCGTCGCGCAAAGGGGAGGCACTGAGTTCGTAACTGCAAGGAAGCTTGTAACGACCCAGCTTGGTAGCAAGAAACGAGTGCAGCTCGGCGACGTCGAGCTGACTATTGGGCCTCGGTTGCACGAGCGCATGCACGACGCGACCCAGCTCCGCGTCAGGCAGGCCAATGGCAACGCTGGAGGCGACAGCCGGATGCGCATCGAGCGCAGCCTCGACTTCGGCAGGATAAATATTGGCGCCACCGCGCACGATGAGATCCACACGGCGGTCGGCTAAATAGAGATAGCCGTCGGCGTCGATGCGGCCGATGTCACCTAAAGATTCCCAACCGTCCGGCCGACGCTTGGCATCCGCACCGAGGTAGTAGTAGGTCGAGCCTGGACCGTCAGTAGGAAGGAAATAAATCTCACCCACCTCGTCGGCGTCACAGTCGCTGCCGTCCTCGCGAAGCGCTTTCATCCCGCCCGGTGTTACGAGACGCCCGACGGAGCCACGCCGTTTCAGCCATTCAACGCCGTTGATGGTGGTGAGGCCTTGTCGCTCGGTGCCGCCGTACAATTCCCACAGCTTATCGGCGCCGAGCCAGTCGAGCCAGAACTGCTTGAGCCATTCGGGCATCGGCGCTGCCATGTGCCACACGGCGCGCAGCGAGGAAAGATCGTAACGCTTGCGCACAGACTCTGGGAGTGCCCAGATCCGATGCATCATGGTCGGAACGAAATTCACCCAATCGACCAAGTGACGCTCGATCAACTGCAGCGCTTCTTCGGCGTCGAAGCGACGCATGCCGACAACGGTACTGCCGTTGAAGAGCGCGAGGTGCGTAAGCATGAATGGCGCGTTGTGATAGAGCGGCCCGGGATTCAGGACCACGCCACCTGCGCGCTGCTCGAAGATGACTTCGGACGGGTCATGAAGGGCAGGCTTTCGATCGACGATGATTTTGGGCCGCCCGGTGGAGCCGCCGCTCGTCATGGCCTTCCATTGAGGCGCTGGCTCGGCGTCTTCGACGGTCGAATCATCGAAGCCACTCAGGTCAGCGTCGGCCGCGATGCAAGCGCAATCCTTCGGCCTCATCAACTGCAGAATCTCGACGGATTCAGCCACTAGCAGCTTCGGCTTGACCAGCTGCAAAATCTCCCCCGCCTCCCCAGCCGGCAGCCGAGACGAAATCACATTCGGGATCGCGCCGAGTTTCCATACGGCGAAGGTCGTTTCATAGAACGCGTTGCCATTACCGAGCGCCAGGCTCACATAGTCGCCAGGCCCCACTCCCAGCGACCGATACAGCCGTGCTCGTTGATTCGCCCGCGCTTCGAGTTGCGACCAGGTCAGCGCACCTTCCGGGTGCACCAACGCCAACGCACTTGGCGGTTTCCTCTCCGCGTAGTAGCGCGGTAACGCGCCCAACGGCAAACGAGAATCAGCCATTACGCCCCCACGGCCGCAAACACCTGCTGCTCAGTATCGCCCGGCTGAGGAACAGAGACCTATTTTTTCATTCATGAAACCCTTTGCATATCTGGTTTTGCTGTGATTTGCTTGAACTTCAGGGGATCGCAATGGATGGATCATGAACGTCAGTCGACGGACGGTGCTGCAAGCGGCAGCCGCGACCACGCTGTTGAATTCCACTTTCTCTCGCGCTGCCGGTGAGCAGGGGGCTCGTGACACCAGTTTGCTTTGGTACACGCAGCCGGCGGAGAAATGGGTGGAGGCCTTGCCCGTCGGGAACGGGCGGCTCGGCGCGATGATCTTCGGCGGCCCGGCCTTGGAACGCCTACAACTGAATGAAGATACGTTGTATGCGGGCGGGCCCTACGATTCGGCCAACCCCGAGGCGCGTGGTGCGCTGGCCGAAGTTCGGACGCTGGTGTTTAGTGGCGAATATGAGAAAGCCACGGAGTTGGTGAACGCCAAGGTGATGGCGAAGCCTTTGCTACAGATGCCTTATCAAAGCGTCGGCGAGCTGAAACTTACATTCCCGAGGCTCGCAGAGTTTTCAGAGTATCGTCGTAGCCTGGATCTCGACGGCGCCTTGGCGAAGACACAGTTCGTAAGTAACGGCGTTACGTACTTGCGAGAAGTGTTCGCGAGCGCGCCGGATAATGTGCTGGTTATTCGGGTAACTGCCAGCAAGCCAGGCAGCATCGACATGGACGTTGAGTTTCATGCGCCGGAGCCCGCGCCGCCGGAGTTGGTTCGTCGCGTGCTACCGAACGGTGATCTCGCTATGCAGGCACGTAATGCCGGCTCGAGCGGCGTCGCGGGAGCGTTGAAATACGAAGCTCGCGCCCGGCTAATCGTTAGCGGCGGCCGCAAAGAGCCGAGCGACGCGAGCATCCGAATTCGCAGCGCCGACAGCGTGACCATCCTCGTCGCCATGGCCACGAGCTATCGTGACTATCAACACGTCGATCTCGACCCGGCCGCGTTGAATCGAGACACGCTAGACCGTGCCGGGCGCATCGCCTTCAACCAACTCTTAGCCCGCCATCAAAAAGACCACCGCCGCCTATTCCGCCGAGTGCAACTCGATCTCGGTCACACACCGGACGCGGAGCGTCCAACGGACGAGCGAGTCCGCACCTCGATGACCAGCAACGATCCGGCGCTGGCGGCGCTTTATTATCAGTACGGCAGATATCTGCTCATTGCATGCTCCCGCCCCGGCACGCAGCCGGCAAACCTGCAAGGCCTGTGGAATGACCTGCAGGATCCGCCATGGGGCTGCAAATACACCATCAACATCAACACCGAAATGAACTACTGGCCCGCCGAGCCCACCGCTCTCGGCGAATGTGTCGAACCACTGATCGCGATGTTGAAAGATCTCTCGGTAACGGGCGCGAGAACCGCGAAAACAATGTATGGCGCACGCGGCTGGGTCACTCATCACAACACCGATCTGTGGCGCGCAACGGCGCCGGTCGACGGCGCCAAGTGGGGCATGTGGCCCATGGGCGGCGCCTGGCTGTGCCTGCACCTATGGGATCACTACGACTACGGTCGCGACCTAAGTTATCTCAACTCGGTGTATCCGGTGCTGAAATCCTGCGCCGAGTTCTTCCTCGACACACTCGTCGAACATCCAAACGGTAAATGGCTAGTCACCAACCCCTCGATGTCGCCGGAGAACATGCATCGACCAAATGTCTCAATCGCCGCCGGCCCGGCCATGGACAATCAAATCCTGCGCGATCTACTCGCCAACACAGCGAAGGCCGCAAAACTGCTGAAGCGCGACGACGCATTCATTAAATCGCTGGAAAGCACGCGACAACGCCTGCCGCCCGACCAAATAGGCTCGCAGGGACAACTACAGGAATGGCTGGAAGATTGGGACGCCAACGTTCCCGAGATCAACCATCGCCACGTCTCTCATTTATATGGCCTGTACCCGTCCAATCAGATCAGCGTAGACCACACCCCTGCCCTCGCCACCGCTGCGCGCCACTCTTTAGATACTCGTGGCGATGAAGCGACCGGCTGGGGCATCGGTTGGCGACTAAACCTGCGTGCACGACTACGCGATGGCGAGCGCGCTCATCGCATCCTGAAGCTACTGCTCGGCCCCGAGCGCACCTATCCAAATCTGTTCGATGCCCATCCACCATTTCAGATCGACGGC
>NZ_JAEUPY010000012.1 GCF_016790065.1 Steroidobacter sp. | reverse complement strand
CACGTCGAAGAGTTCCTGCAACTCACCGGGCTGTATGGCGATTTGAAACAGTCGCCGGAGTTCAACGCGCTGGATGTGAACGCTCTGCTCAAGGAAGCCGCGTCACAGTCGCAGAACGTGGTGCCGTTGCATGGGACGTCGATGCTGGAGCCCGACACCGAAGTCGCTAACGTCACGCGCACACGACCTCGACATCGCGCTCGCTGGATTACAGCCGCAGCCGCGTCGACGGCATTGGCCATCGTCGCCTATCCGCTGTTGGCCAAGCTCTCCGGCACGCAACGCTACCGAACCGAAACCGGCGAGCAGCGCTCGTTGGTGCTCAAAGACGGCTCCCATGTACAACTCAACGTGCGCTCGGAGTTGTCGACTCACATCGACGAGAAGCTGCGTGAGATTCGTCTGGATGACGGCGAAGCACTGTTCGAAGTCGCGAAGGATGCGTCGCGCACCTTCCGAGTGCGTACCCCTCAAGCTGTCATCGAAGCACTAGGCACGCAGTTCAACGTTCGCGTCAAGAATGGCGAAACCACGGTCGCGCTGCTCGAAGGCAGCGTCGCCGTGCACGGGACAACCAACGCGCCAGTCGTGAGATTGACTCCCGGTCAAGCGCTGACGCTGTCCCCAGCCTCGACCCAGCAAGCTACACCGCGCGTCGCCAATCTCGACACGGTCACTGCGTGGACTAAACGCCGACTGGTGTTTCAAGACACCCCGCTCACCGAAGTGGTCGCTGAGTTCAACCGCTATAGCCCGCAACCGTTGTTGATCGCCGATCCGCAACTCGCGCATGTGTGTATCACCGCGACGTTCGACTCCGACAGCGTTCGGACCTTTACCGATTCGCTATCCGCGGCCGGCGATTTGCAAACGATCCGGCAGCCCGACGGTTCGCTGCTCATCAAGTTGCCCGAGGGCGCAGCTACGCAAGCTGCTCCACGACTCGGGGACCAAAACGGAGGCTCATCCTGTCTTTGATGCCCGGACAACTCATGAATGGGGAGACGGGATGAAGACTCGGGCTTCGAATTTCGCTGCGCTCTCGGCACGCGCCGCCATCGCAATAGTCATCGCGCAATGCGCGCACGCTGAAGAAGCAGCACGCCACGCCATCGACATCGAATCGCAACCGGTCGGCGCTGCCCTTCAGCAGCTGGCCGCGCAAACCAATCTGCAAATTCTGGTTTTCTCTCAAGACGCGCAGAACAAACAAGCGCCAGCGGTGCACGGTTCACTCACTGCGGATGAAGCACTGTCGCAGCTACTGCGCGACACTGGCCTCACCTACGAGAAAATCGACGCGAAGACCATCGCAGTCAAACCCGTCTCCAACGCGACCACCATGCCGACGACGCTGCAAAGTCGCGACTCGTTGCAAGCAAGCGATGGCGAAGTTGCGGAAATCGTGGTCACCGGCTCACGCATTCGCAGTGTCGCCAGCACGGCGCTGAGCCCCGTCGTCGGCATCTCGGCCGATGAGATTCGCCTGCAAGGCGCCACTCGCATCGAAGATGTGCTGAACTCGCTGCCCGCCATCAGCCCGAGCCAGAACGGCCACGTGAACGGCCTGGGCAACGGCACGGCCACCGTCGATCTGCGTCAGCTCGGCCCGTCTCGCACCTTGGTGCTGATCGACGGCAAGCGTCTGTTACCAGGCGATCCGGTGACGCCCGCGCCCGACTTGAACAACGTGCCCACCTCGTTGGTGGAGCGTATCGATGTGCTGACCGGCGGCGCATCCGCTGTGTACGGCTCCGACGCCGTGGCAGGCGTGGTCAACTTCATCCTGAAGCGCGACTTCGAAGGTGTCGCCTTCGATTCGTCCATCGGCGTGTACAACCACGACAACGACAGCTCCATCCAGAATCTGGTGCGCGCTCGCGGCGACACTCCCGCCACCGGCAACGTCTTCGACGGTTGGACCAAAGATTTCAACATCACCTTCGGCGCCAACACTGCCGACGGCCGTGGCAATGTGACGGCGTATCTCGGCTATCGAAACATCGACGCCGTCAGTTGGGACAAGCGCGACTTCAGTTCTTGCGTCGTACAGTCCAACGCCGACGGTCATTTCTGCGGCGGCTCGGCCGGCACGACGCCCGCACTGTTGATCCCGCGCGACGGCCGCTTTCTGACCATCGACTCCGCCAGTGGCCTGCTCCGGCCGTACACCAATGGCGACTCGTACAACTTCGCCGACTCCAACGTTCTGCAGCGAGAAGACTCACGCTACGTCGCCGGTGCGCTCATGCGCTACGAGCTGCACCCGTCAGTGGAGCTGTACTCCGACATCACCTACATGCGCAACGAATCGTTGCGCCAACAAGCGCCCGACGGCGTCTACGGCACTTACAACATTAATTGCGACAGCCCGCTGTTGAGTGCCGATCAAGTCAGCGTGCTGTGTACTCAGCAAGGCTACAGCGCAACCGACGCCGCGCCGGTGACGGTCTATCGTCGCAACGTCGAAGGCGGCCTGCGCCCCTTCGACATTCAGCACGAATCGTTCCGAACCGTCATCGGTGCGCGTGGCGAATTCGCTTCGGCCTGGAACTACGACGTGTACGCGCAGTACGGCCGCACCAAGTACGACTTGGCCCTCGGCAACATGCTGGCTCAGTCCCGCATCGCTCGCGCCATGGACAGCGTCGCTGACCCGCTCACTGGCCAGCCTGTCTGCGCCTCGGCATTGAGCGGCGCCGACCCCGCTTGCGTCGTCTATAACCCATTCGCCATCGGCGGCGTGACCGACGCAGCACTGGAGTACATGTCGCTGACCGCGTATCAGACCGGCTCCACCACCGAGCGCATCGTTGCCGCGTCGATCTCGGGCAACCTCGGCGAATATGGAGTGCAACTGCCGTGGGCCGATCAAGGCGTGTCCATCGCATTCGGCCCGGAGTATCGACGCGAATCGTTGGTGCATAGTCCAGACGACGCGTTTCGTCGCGGCGAAATCGAAGGCACTGTAGTTCGCGGCACCTCGGGATCCATCGACATCAAGGAATACTTCGGCGAACTGCGCATTCCGGTGGTGTCCGATCGTTTCCTGATGCATTCGGTGGTGCTGGAAACCGGCTACCGCAAATCGGACTACAGCACGGCTGGCGAGGCTGAGGCTTATAAGTTCGCCGGCGAGTGGGCGCCGGTGCGCGCTCTGCGTTTTCGCGGCGGCTACAACCGAGCTGTGAGAGCACCAACGCTGGTCGAGCTGTTCTCCGCTCAGACGCGCACATTGACGCCGACACAGGATCCTTGCGCCGGCGCCACACCGACCGCATCACTGGCGAACTGCGCCTACTCGGGAGTCACCGCCGGGCAGTACGGCACCATCGCCCCGAATCCCAGCGGCCAGTACAGCTTCATCTCCGGCGGCAACTCGAATCTGCGGCCTGAGATTGCAGACACCACCACGGTCGGTCTGGTGTTCACACCGGACGGCCTGTTGGACGGACTCAACGTCAGCCTCGACTATTTCGACATCCAAGTGGACGGCTATGTGAGTTCCGTGCCCGGTGCGTTGTCGCTCAGCCAGTGCGTTGCTACCGGCAATCCGGTGTATTGCAACCTGGTCCATCGCGATCCCACGTCCGGA
>NZ_JAEUPY010000871.1 GCF_016790065.1 Steroidobacter sp. | reverse complement strand
CGGAAATCCTCGGAAGCGCCAACTCAATCGCACGAAGACGGGCACTACATTCAACTACTTCGATCTTGGACCTCTTAAGATTCATTATCAGAGCCTCGAATGCCCCATCGATCACTTCATGCAGAGATCTTTTGCGCTCGTTGCTCAGTCGATTCCCACAGAACAGGCAGCTGCTCAGCTCATGATCGTCGTGATAACGCAAACCCTCGCCAACCCACTGGCGCATATCTCCGTGCTCTCGAAGATCGGCTAACACAATCTCCGCGGGGGAAACTTTGAGCAGGTGGCAGCCGCGCAGTACCAATTGACGCATGTCTTCTGGAGATAGCTCGATGCTCGGCAACTTCGGCATCGGCGCGGCTTGCGAAAGCATCTCGCGACTCTTGCTGAGTTCCGCTTCTCCGAGTTCCGAGTAGCCACTCAACGGAGGGCTGGAGTAGTCGCGCACCAAATTTGACGCGTCATACTTCCTACCGAGGCCGGTCTGTTCTGAAATATCTCTCGCAACTGTTCTCTTGTACAACGCGAATGCACGCTCAGCAGAACTGGCAGCGACGGAAGCGACTTCCAACCTAGACTGGAGAGCCACGGCTTCCTCCGTTGCGAGAGCTAGCTCCTGCGCAAGCTCCGCCTGCTCTTTTCCAATGTAGAACACCGGGCGAGCTTCGCCCTGATTCCAGTAAAAACTATCCTCAATGAAATCCGTATTGAAGACCAGTATTCGCCCACTAAGAGCACCCAGCCGGTCGGGACATGCTTGTAAACTGCCGTCCGTCAGATGCACCTCGAATGTCCCCTCCTCCGGCAGGGTCGCTGCTCGCGATCCAGCGCCGAGACTGGCAAATAGGCGAGATAGCGTTGTCTTTCCGCTTCCATTAAATCCGTAGATCAGGTTGTACCGACGGAATCGAGGCTGCTCAGAGGCCGAGCAGTCTCGAAACATACCCAGATCTTTGATACGACCTAGCTTTTCGATAATGGGGTGCGCCGCCACTTGAACCTCTGCTGCGGTCAGTTCTTATAAGTGCGGATCTCACCGTTTCCCTTAACGAGACGTCGTGATCTGTGGCACGAAATTCTGAGCCTCGTTACTTTTTTATAAGCCAGCTGGCTGCGGGCTTCCTGGCGAGACCCGGATTCGATACTAATCGTCGCTTCGTGTACATCGTGAGCTAAGCACGATGCCCCCGGTCGTGAGTCGAAATCACGACTCCGAAGCCGTGCCTGTCACCGGCAGGCCTTGAGCTGTACAAACATCCATCCTACCAAGCGCCACATCTCCGAGTGGATTCCAGCGAGGCCGGCATTGACGGAGAAATACGGTAACCAGGCGGCAGCTGGGACCGCGGCCATTGATCGTCTCATTGGCCTCGCGAAACGTGATCCGTATACTAGAGGTCCGGCAGCCTCCCGCTATACAAGTACTTCAACGGCGGAGTAGCGTCATTACAAGGAAACGGGATGGCCATTCTCCCTGCGCCCATGAAACCTCGCTGGCTGCGCGACCTGCTGCGGTTCCTGCCGCTGAAAAGCCAGTTCGTGCTGTCCGGGTCCGTGCGCGATCTGCAGGCGCATGAAACGACCCCCGGCAGCGCTAGTGCCGTGCCCCTGTCGATGGTGCTCACCAACGAACTGGCTGCAGCCGGTTACGAGCGCATCCTGGCGTACGACCCGATTGCAGGACTCAGGGTGGCACAGGCAACCGGTGCGCCGGCGACACACGATGCCCTGCTACAGGAACTAGGTTTGCAGTCGGCAAACGGCGCGGCGCCCGCCGGAACCGACTTGCTCGGTACAGTGCTTGAGCGAGTGGTACTGGGTGTTGGCCCAGCGACGGCGGTCATCGTGGATTTCGCTTCCAGGCTGATCATGCGCTCGGATGTGCTGGCCGCAGCGGAGCATCAACTGTTCACGCGCGCATTGGTATTGACGCAGAGGGCGAGCGCGAGACCGGTAGGCCGGAACCGCTCGCCGCTGTTCAACTCGATTCTCTGGCTGGTCGATAAGGAAGGTGACTTGCCTGACTGGCTCATCATCGATAACCCTCGCCTGCGTCACATTCCAGTTGCGAAACCGGATCGGCTCGCGCGCCGTGCGGTCGCTGCCTCGCTGATCCGAAGTTTGCCAGGCGCCCGCGAAGCCAGCTCCGAAGTACTCGGCCGAGCGGAGCAAGATCTGGTCGACGAGACCGAAGGGCTGCTACTCATGGACTTGAACGCTATCGTCGGTCTCGGTCGCGCCGAGGGCTTGAATGTCACTGCGGTCGCGGATGCGGTCCGGCGCTACAAAGTGGGTGTGACGGACGACGAATGGCGCAAGATCGAGCGCAGCAAGATTGCCTCTGCCGAGGACTTTGTCGCGCGTCGCGTAATTGGGCAGACACATGCAGTCACTCACATGCTCGACATCATCAAGCGAGCAGCGACCGGCATCAGCGGCGCTCGTCGCGGTGGTCGTCCTCGCGGCGTCGCGTTCCTCGCTGGACCGACCGGCGTCGGCAAGACCGAGCTGGCGAAGACAGTGACGGAACTGCTGTTCGGTGACGAGACGGCATACATCCGCTTCGACATGTCGGAGTTCAGCGCCGAGCACGCCGATCAACGATTGCTGGGCGCACCGCCCGGCTACGTCGGTTATGACGTCGGCGGCGAGCTCACCAATGCGATCCGAGAAAAGCCATTCAGTGTGGTGCTGTTCGACGAAATCGAAAAAGCGCACCCACGCATCCTCGATAAATTCCTGCAGATTCTGGATGACGGCGTGCTCACTTCGGGCCGCGGCGATCGAGTGTATTTTTCCGAGGCGCTAATCGTGTTCACGTCGAACCTGGGAATCTACTCCACCGATAGCAGCGGCGCGCGGCTACCCAATGTCACGGCGGCGCAGCCCTACGACGAAGTTCGCAGCAAGGTTCGCAGCGAGATCGACAGCCATTTTAAAGTAGTGCTGAACCGACCCGAGATCCTCAACCGTATCGGCGAGAACATCATCGTGTTCGATTTCATCCGACCGGACGTCGCCGTGCGCATCTTCGAACAGATGGTAGTTTCGATACTGAGTAACGTGAAAGAGGCCGGCTACGACATTTCCCTCGCCGCCGCGGCACGCACGCAGCTGCAAAGCCTGTGCCTGGCGGATCTGTCGAATGGCGGCCGCGGCATTCGCAATCAACTCGAAGCGCACCTCACCAATCCGCTGGCCCGCGCGCTGTTCGAGCATGAGCGGGGAGCAGCGCGTTTCGAGATCTCTAAAGTGGTGGTCGGCGTGACGACTTCGCTCGTGCTCGGACCAGCGGCGTGACCAGTATTGCGATCTCGCGGCTGCATTTTCCAGTCACCACGTTGGGGCCGGGGCGACGCCTGGGCATCTGGTTGCAGGGCTGTTCGATTCGTTGCCCCGGCTGCATTTCCGTCGACACCTGGCCTGAAGGCCGTGGCGTCACGACGGTTGCGCAGATCATGGACGCTCTGCGAGGCTGGATCGCCGAGGCCGATGGAATCACAATTTCTGGCGGCGAGCCGTTCGATCAACCGGAAGGCCTGCGCGACTTGCTCCGGTCATTGCGCGAGCAAACGCCGGTTTCGGTGCTGGTGTATTCAGGACACCCCTTCGAGCGCATCGCTGCGTGGCTCCAGCGCAATCCAGACCTGGTCGATGGTCTGATGTCAGAACCTTTCGAAGCGTCCAGATCACAAACGCGAGCCTTGCGCGGCAGTGACAATCAGCACTTACATCTGCTGACACCACTCGGCGTGAGCGCGCTCGCAGTCATCGATCGGCCCATCGACGCTCAGGAGCGCACGCTCGATGCCATGTTCGACGCGGACGGTACAGTGTGGTTCGCTGGCATTCCGATGCGCGGCGACCTGGCGAAACTGCGGGCGGTGCTAGCCGAAGCTGGCCATGACGTATCGCTCACCGAGGGCAGCGTCTGATCATGGCGGCAATGATTCGACTGTGCCCCAACTGTCGAACCGAACGCCCGTTGACCGAGCTGTATTGCGATGGCGACTTCGAAGGTGCGCCGTGCAACTGGGATCTTACTTCCGCTCGCATCAGCGAATCCGGGCGCGGGTATGAACCGCTGGCTGCAGTTGGCGCGGCCTGCAACAACGGTCATCCGATGG
>NZ_JAEUPY010000860.1 GCF_016790065.1 Steroidobacter sp. | reverse complement strand
CCCCGCCGTGCCCTATCTCGCCGGGCTCGGGTTGGCTCGCGATGAACTGGTACAAGCACTCGGCCTGTCGTTCACAGTCTCCACCGTCGCATTGGCTTTCGGCCTACTGTGGCACGACGCGTTGGAACTTCACTCCGTTTCTCTGTCCTTGTTCGCCACCCTTCCCGCCCTCGCCGGCATGCTGGCCGGCAGCTGGATCCGCCGTCGCGTCCCCGCGGAAAAATTCCGCCGCTGGTTTTTCGTTGGACTGGGGTTGCTGGCGCTGCATCTCATCTACTCGGCGCTCTAGCGCTATTCCGTTAGAAGGTTGCACCAACCGCGCGCAGCGACTCGATGCCGGTCCATTCGCAAGTTCCCAGGCCTGCCACACTGATTCTCATACCGACCAACACTCCATTAGTTGTACTCGACGATCATGCGACTCGAAACGATCTGCCAGGTGCCAGCGTTGCAATCGCCGTAGACGCTGATCGCCTTGCCGGCGAGCGTCGCCGCCAGGACCATGGCTAACCAATCTTTCTCGCGACCTGAGGGCGGGTTGATCAGGACCGATGTGATCGAACACGAGCTGCTTTGACCGGGGACGCTGATGGCGATACCGCCGTTGTTCACGGCAAGCACGATGCTGCCGGAACTGGTCTGCTCCACCCGCTGCAAATGATCGCTGACGCGCAAATACCAATCTGCTGCGTCGGCGGGGAGAGAGACAAATAAAAAGGAAGCGGAGACCAGCGCCAGCCTTAGCATGATTCGATTCACTCCCTGATTCACTGTGTCTAGTGATGGGCGGTAAGGTGCTACTGCCCCAATAACAAGTCAACAATCCCACCGCCCGGCACGCGCAAATTCAGGCATTCCCCGCAGCACCAACGTTGACTCCAATGCAACCCCCTTCGTAGCAGGTGGACTCAGTCAATGCCAGCCCTTTGGGCACAGCGACCGGCAATTCGTGACGTAGATTCCAAACAGATCACAGCCGAACCGTTAAGAACCGCTTAATCTCGTCCGATGATAAGGGGCGCGCCACTCAACCTCGCTGCGATTCCGGACTCGCCGTACGCGGCGGAGCTGCTGCGTGGCCAGTCGCAATTGCGCTTCAGCCCGGACCTCGAGGCGGAGTACGTGCGCGCTCACCTCATCGAGAGCCGCCTGATCATCCGTGTGATGTGCGCCCTCGGCGCCGTGCTGGCGGTCACTCGAACCGTCGAGCTCATGGCGACCGGTTCACCCATCGGCGGCAGCTTCCTCCCCATCGCTTTCGTCGCCTTCGTCTCGACGCTGCTGACAGCGATTGCCTGGAGCTCGACATTCGAGCGCCTGTTCGTCCCGTTTGCGCGCGTGATCGTGCCGATGCGAAACGTGATCGTGGCAGCCTGCATCGCCGCGGCGGCAGCCAAGGGTCAACGCGAAATGCTGATGGTCCTGCCGCTGTTGTTACTCGGCCCGTTTTTCTTCTTGGGCATGCACTATCGAACGGCGCTGTTCTCTGGTGTCGTGGCGACGCTGTCCTTCATAGCTCACGCCATCATCTTCGAACTCGCGATGCCGGTGGCTCTGCGATCCATCGCGCTCGTCATCGTGACATTGGTGGGCTGCGCCGCAGTGGCGCGACACGTGGAACGCCTGTCTCGCACGTCCTTCCTCGAAACTCGGCTGATCGCCCAGCTCGCCGAGCACGACACCCTGACCGGCACCAAGAATCGCCGCGTCTTCGACGAACACCTGGCTCGCGTTTGGTCGCAAGCCGCCTCGGATGGTCGCAAGATTGCGTTGCTGTTGATCGACGTCGACCATTTCAAAGCTTACAACGATCATTACGGCCACCAGGCCGGCGATCGCAGCCTGCGACAAATCGCTCAATGCTTGCAGTCGGTGGTGCGTGGCCCGCTAGATCTCTTGTCGCGCTATGGCGGTGAAGAGTTCGTCGCCCTGCTGTTCGATGTCGATGCCGAGCAGGCGACGAAGATCGCGGATCGCGTGCGTCAGTCCGTCAACGAACTGGGCATCGAACACCGCGGCTCACGCACGACTTCTATGATTACCATCAGCATCGGTGTCGCCGTCGTTGGGCCCGACCCCACGCGAACGCCTCGCGGCGCCTTGCAGCTCGCCGATCAAGCGCTCTACGCCGCCAAGGTCGGCGGCCGCAATCGGGTGCGGGTCATGAATGAGACGGACTATGGAATGCTGGTGACTGGCGTGTTCGCGCAGCCCGCTCGGGCGGCAGGGAATTCGTAGCTGTTGGCGAGTTCGGCGTTTTCTCAAGCGCCCCAGACTTTCTGATAGACCCGTAGCCAGTTTTCACCCAGAACTTTACGCACGTCTACGCTCGACCAGCCGCGACTGACGAGACCCGCGGCCACATTGGGCAACTGCCCGATATTCTCGAAGCCCTTCACGTAGAACCAGGGCATCTGTTGGCTATAGGCTTCCGGCGCCATGACAGAGCGATCGGACGGCGATACCCAACCCGGGGCGTTGCGACCCTCGATGAAGTCCGGCCCCAAGCCGATGTGATCGACCCCCACCAGTCGCTTCAAGTAATCGTATTGATCCAGATGCCGGTCGAGATCGACCTGAGGCGTGCGCGAGACATTGGCGTCATTGCGTGTACGCGCATGGAAGTCATTGAACGCCGAAACGCCGATCACACCTCCAGTCCTGGCGATGGCTTCGAGCAGCGCGTCAGTGGAGCACCGCGGGTTGTCGTTGAGTGCCCGCAAGTTGGTGTGACTGCAGATGACGGGAACACCGGCCGATAGAGCCAGTGCATCGAAGGAAGTCAGCTCGTTCGTGTGCCCACCGACATCCAATAGGATGCGCAACGAGTGAATCTCTTCCACCAAGCGGTGACCGGCACGCGTCAAGCCGATGTGCGGCTCCAGGCAGCCCGCGCCAAACCCGTTCGCGACGTTGTAGGCGATGCCGCAGATCCGCAATCCCAGCTCGTGGTAGGCGCGAAGATGGTCGATAGCGGGCCCTTCTCGTGTGCCGTCGATAAGCAGCCGTTCCGCCGACTGCCACCCGGCAACATGCGCAATCCTGCCCTGGTGGTGCAGGCGACGAATTTCGTCGACGCTCCTGGCTGGCGCGATGCGTGTCTTGTGCTCATCACAGAAACGCAGCGTGAACGCGAGATCCTGCAGGCCGCCCACGCTTCGGTGCCAACACCCCACCCCGCCGGCCTTCAATAAGTCGAGATATTCAACGCGTAGCGGCGAGGGATCCAATCCATTGACCACGAGCGCGGTGGGCGGCAACACATTTGTGTTCGCGCCAGCCCGTGCCGCCGATCCCAAAGTCGCCGCTCCTCCCAGAGCCAGAGTGCTCACGAACGTTCGTCGGCTGAATCCCGCAGTCATGGCGCCGGCGCGACACGCTTCAGCGTGGTATCGAATGCCGTCATCGCCACCGCCTTGCCGGTCTCATCGAGCATGAAGGTTGCAAAGCCTTGCCAGCCCAACGGCGACTTCGGGCGCAAACGAAACACATCGCGATGCCAATGCACCAATGTGCCGGAGAACGCCCCCTCGCCGGCGAAACTCAAGTTCAGTTCGCCCCGCTCGAACCCGATCTTGATTCGTCCCGAATGCAAGACCGCGTCCTCATACTCCCCGGCATACTCCTGCAGCGGCAATGACGGAGGAGCATTCCGCAATCGAGACTGCTGCAATTTTTCCTCCTCGGTGCGCGCTTGCACGATGGCATCCCGCGTGCGCATCGATAACTCCTGACTCCAATTGCGCGGCGAGGCTTTCAGCAGTTGGTCGATTGCGCGCAACGCGATCGCCATATGAAACGCATAACCATCTCCAAGCCTGCGACTGTTCGCTAGAACGACCACGCCTATGCGTTGGTCCGGCATCAGTGCCACATACGCAGGAAAACCTGCGATGCCACCGCCGTGTGACAAGTAGACGCTGTCGTGATAACGAGCCTTGAACCAACCCATGGCGTAACCTTCCGCGCTATCCGCGAGCGGGAACTGCACATGTTTGATGTGCAAGTTCTGGGTCGCGTGCAATTCACGCACCGTGGCCGGCTGTAGAACCTGGCGACCGCCAGAGCGTCCGTCGTTGAGATGGGGAATCATCCATGCCGCCATGTCACGAGCGCTCGATACGATCGAACCCGAGGCAGCCGCGTTGTCGTAGCTCTGCCATGCGAGCACATTGACGGCACCCCCGTCATCGCGAATGTGAGGCATGGCCACATTGCGGTCGCGCGCATCGTCGGCAGTTGGATGCGCCACCTTGGCCAAACCCCGATACGTTGGCGTCACAGACTGAGCATCCCAGAACTCGTACGGGCTCACCCCGCTGCGACTCATCCCCAGTGGTTGCAGTAACCGACTGCTGACGAACTCACCCCAGCTCATGCCGGAGGCGGCGGCGACAATCTTCCCTGCCACGCCATACATCAGATTGTTGTAGTTGAATGAATCCCGGAAACGATCCTGAGGCACGATGTAGCGCAGCTGCTCAGCCGCGGCGTCGGCATTCATGGTCGCGTAGATGAAATAGGGCGTCTCGGCAATGCCGCTTCGATGAACCACTGCGTCGCGAACGGTCAAATGACGAGTCAGCCAGGGATCCTGCAGCTGGAAATCCGGCAGATAGTCGAGCACCGGATCGTCCCAATGAAGCTTGCCCTGTTCCACCAACAATCCCAGCGCCGCCGTGGTAAACGCCTTGGTCGTCGAACCCACCTGGAACAGCGTATCCGGATCGATCCTGGCTGGCTTGCCATGCTCCCGCGCGCCGAAGCCACGCGCATAAACAACGGCATCCCCTTT
>NZ_JAEUPY010000828.1 GCF_016790065.1 Steroidobacter sp. | reverse complement strand
ACCGTGGTCTTGGCGAACTCAGGAATGAACTTGCTGACCGGATCGGTGACTACCAGCTTGCCGCGTTCCTGGAGCTGCAGGATGGCGGTGCTGGTAAGGGCTTTGGTTTGTGAGGCGATCCGGAAGATGGTGTCGGCGTTCATGCGTACGCCGGCTTCCTTGTCGGCCCAGCCAGCGGAGTGTTGATACACCGGCTGGCCGTTTTGCAGGATCAGCGCGACTGCGCCGGAGATCAGGTTTTCATCGACGTACTGTTGCATCAGGGCGTCGAGGTTGGCGAGGCGTTCTTTGGAGACGGCTGTGGCGGCGACGATTTGGTCGCGGGCGCCGTGCGGGGCGGTCCAGCTTTCGGTTTCCGGAGTGTTGTCGGCGAGGGCGCCGAAGTTCGCCAGTAGCAATGTCGTTGCGATGAGTTGCTTGAGCATTGAGGGTCCTTGATTGGCGCGGTTATCGATCGCCCCGGGGATCACCCTGGGGATAGCCTGGAGGCACGGACGCCGAATTGGACCAAAAAAGAGCCACCGCCGCGAGCCCCGCGACGATGGCTTCCGGGAAAACGACAGGGTCAGTGGCCTGAATTCGTGCTGAAGGTCGGGCCTGGATTCACTCGAGGTCGGTCAAGCAAAGTCATAGTCACGGCCGGGGCACGACGGCGATGTCGAACACGCCGCCGGTCAGCGGCGCGCTGGAACCGGGCAGGGCAGCGGGTTGGCCACGACGCACAGTCACTTTCTGAGTGCGGCCCAGCGGCAGGTTGGGATCGATCTGCGACAGGTCGATGGAGAACAACAGGCGCGTGGTCTGACCGACCAGGAAATTGGTGCCGTTGGTATCGGTGTAGATGTCGAAATCGGTGGTCGGCGACATGTTCAAGGCATTGCCGTATTCATCGACGAATGGGCCGATGGTTTGCAACAGGCCGCTGCCGGTGTTGGAACTGCCGGTGGCGTTCTTGTTGGAAATGGTCACCAGCGTGTCCAGGTCGTGATCGACCAGATAGAACAGCGTGGTGGTCGCGCCGTTGAAATTGTTGTTGTAGGCACCGCCGACGATCTCGGGGTCCTTGCCGAAATTCACATCGCCTTGGGCATAGCTGAATTTGGTTTGCACGGCGGTGGTGTTCAGGTTGCCCCCGCCCACGCCGTTCACCACAGCGATGTTTTGATCGTTGCTGCCAGCGATGCGCAGTGCATTCAAAACGGGATTGAAATCCACCAACGCGCCGAAGCCGCCGGTGAAGCGTGGATTGACGGTGCTGACCTTGGTGCTGGCGCCGAAGTAACGCGACGACAGGTCGATGGTGTACAAGCCGCCACGATCGGTGAGTCCATACAGCAGGCCGTCGGCAGGACGGAAGTCGATGCCAATCAGATTGCCGCCGTCGGAAACGTCGACGCGGCCGCCGCGCACGTACTGAGTCGCGCCTGGCTTCAGAATGTACAGCGCGTTGTCGCTGGTGAGTGCGTAGACACGCGAGTTTGGTAACGTCACGCCCTTGGCGATGCCGCTCGTCGCCACCGCAGTGGTTTGCGTTTGGGCGCTGACGATGCT
>NZ_JAEUPY010000816.1 GCF_016790065.1 Steroidobacter sp. | reverse complement strand
TGCCCGGTAGCGAATATCCCACCATCGTGCCGCTCGACGGTAACGCTGACAAAGTCGCCGTGCATGCCGTGTGTCGAGAGAACGTGTTCTGGGAAACCCTGGAAAGTCTGAAGAAGGCCGGCGCCAGCGCGATACTGGTATTGCCGGTCGAGAAGATGTTGGCCTGAGCCGAGTGAGGTCCGCCGTGAGTTTGTCGTTGTTGGAGTGGTCGAGTTTACCCGCGGTCGAGCGGCTGGCTGCCTTGCGGCGGCCGGCGCAAGCGGATACCGACGCCTTGCATCGACGCGTCAGCGAGATCATCAAAGATGTCCGCGCTCGCGGCGACGAAGCTCTGTTCGACTTCACAGCTCGTTTCGACGGCGTGAAGTTGCAGTCCCTCGAAGTCGACGCCGCTGAATTCGCTGCCGCTGAAGGCGCACTCAACGCCGAACAACGCGCCGCGTTGGAACGCGCCATCAGCAACGTTCGTCGTTTCCACGAAGCGCAGGTCAGCAACTCCTTGCGCGTCGAAATGTCTCCAGGCGTCGTGTGCGAACGTCACTTCCGCGCCATCGATGCAGTCGGTCTGTATGTGCCCGCCGGCGTAGCTCCCCTGCCCTCCACGGCAGTCATGTTGGCCGTTCCTGCAAGCGTTGCTGGCTGCCCCACACGCATCATTTGCACGCCGCCTCGCAAAGACGGCACAGCAGATCCCGCTGTCCTCGTGGCAGCAAAACTCTGCGGTGTGACTCGCGTGTTCAAAGTCGGTGGCGCGCAGGCCGTGGCTGCGATGGCCTATGGCACAGCCTCTATTCCGAAAGTCGACAAAGTGTTCGGCCCCGGCAACTCGTGGGTTACCGCCGCGAAAATCCTCGCTGCGAATGATCCAGACGGCGCCGCACTCGATCTACCTGCCGGCCCGTCGGAAGTGCTGGTCATCGCCGACGAAAAGGCCGATGCCGAATTCGTCGCCGCCGACCTGCTCGCTCAAGCCGAACACAGCGCCGACGCCCAAGCCATTCTGGTCACCACGTCGCGTGCTCTCGCCGAAGCGACCTTGATTCAACTCGAAGCACAGATGAAAAGACTCGGCCGCGAAAGCACGCTGCGCCAGTCCATCAATCACGCTCGCCTGTTCCTCGTAGACAACTTGGAATCGGCCTTCGAGCTGAGCAACGCCTACGCACCCGAACACTTGATCGTTCAAGTCGCTCAAGCTCGTGAGTGGTTGCCCAAGATCCGCAACGCCGGCTCTGTGTTCCTCGGTGCGTGGACGCCGGAAACCATGGGTGACTACTGCAGCGGCACCAATCACGTGCTGCCGACCTATGGCTTCGCCCGCGCCTACAGCGGATTGTCGTTGGTCGACTTCCAGAAGCGTATGACCGTGCAGGAACTCACTGCCGACGGCCTGCGCGATCTGGGCCCGACTGCTGTCACCATCGCTGGCCTCGAAGGCCTCGACGCACATGCCAACGCGGTGCAAGTGCGCCTGCGCCAACTCGCGAATCCGTCATGAACCCGATCTTGAAGCTTGCTCGGCCCGACATCCTGTCGTTGCAACAGTATCAACACGCGGCTTGGGACCCGACCTTGGAGCGCATGCACGCCAACGAAATGCCGTGGCGTGCCGATGGCGACCGCTCCGGTGCCGGCCTCAACCGTTATCCCGAACCGCAGCCCGACGCGCTGATTCATCATCTGGCGAAATTGTACGGCGTCGAGCCGAAGCAAGTGCTCGCCGGCCGCGGCAGCGATGAAGGCATCGATCTATTGGTGCGCGCGTTCTGTCGCGCTGGCCAGGACAGTGTGCTGATCTGCCCGCCTACCTTCGGCATGTACAAAGTGTCGGCTCGTATTCAAGGCGCTGGTGTGATCGAAGTGCCGCTGCTGAAAGAGCGAGGCTTTGAACTCGACACGCAAGCGGTGCTAGCGGCGTGGAATGAGAATGTGAAGCTAGTGTTCGTCTGCACGCCGAACAACCCGACCGGCAACCTGCTGGATCGCGCCTCCGTCGAAGCATTGTGCTCTCAGCTCAGCAACAAGGCGTTGGTAGTCGTCGATGAGGCGTATATCGAATTCGCCGACGTGCCGAGCATGTCGCAGGATCTGGCGCGCTTTCCGAATCTAGTAATCCTGCGCACGCTGTCGAAAGCATATGCATTGGCCGGCGCACGTTGTGGCGCACTGCTCGCACACGAAGACATCATCAGCCTGCTCGCTCGAGTCATCACGCCGTATGCGCTGCCGACCCAAACCATCGATGCAGTGTTGCAGTTCACGGATGAAGAACACGTCGCAGAATCCAAGGAACGCATCGCTCAGATATTGAGTGAGCGCGCTCGACTGGTTGAACGACTCGCACCGCTGCCGCTGATTCGTCAGGTGTGGGCCAGCGATTCCAATTTCATTCTGGTGGATTGTCACGATGCCGACGCAGTGTTGCGTGCCGCGCTCGGCGCCGGCTTGATCATTCGCGACCCGCGCTCGCAGCCCGGACTGAGCACCAGCTTGCGCATTTCCATCGGCACGCCGGAACAAAACGATCGGCTCATCCTCGGCGTCGCCCGAGCTTCGGGAGTGGCAGCATGAGCGGGCAACGCGTTTTGTTCATCGATCGCGACGGCACCATCATCAAGGAGCCGGCCGACAAACAGATCGATAGCTTGCAAAAGCTGCGGCTGGTGCCGGACGTGATCGTGGGCTTGCAGCGCCTGCGCGATGCTGGCTACACGCTGGTGATGGTGAGCAATCAGGACGGTCTCGGCACGGCCAGCTTCCCGGAGCCCACCTTCCGCGAGCCGCATGAATTTCTGCGTGAGTTGCTGGTCTCGCAAGGCATCGTGTTCGCCGAAGAGTTCATCTGCCCGCACACGCCAGCAGACAACTGCCAGTGCCGCAAGCCCAAGACCGGCTTGCTCGACGACTATCTGCGCGCCAAGCCCATCGACAAGCAACACAGCTACGTCATCGGCGACCGGGAAACCGACCTGGAGTTGGCTCGTAACCTGGGCATCGAAGGCATTCGCATCCGCACGGATGAAACGCCCGGCGACACCTGGCCTGAGATCGTTGCTCGGCTCACAGCGAAAGCTCGCGTGGCCACCGTGACGCGCAAGACCAAGGAAACCGACATCAAGGTCGAAGTGGATCTGGATCGCGAATTGCCCATCCATGTCGACACGGGCCTGGGCTTTTTCGATCACATGCTGGAGCAGATCGCCAAGCACGGCGGCTTCTCGCTGCAGCTCACCTGCAAGGGCGACTTGCACATCGACGAGCATCACACCGTCGAAGACTGCGCCTTGGCCCTGGGCCAGGCGTTGAAACAGGCGCTCGGCGACAAGCGCGGCATTCATCGCTACGGCTTCTTGTTGCCCATGGACGAAGCGCTGGCACAGGTCGCCATCGATCTGTCGGGCCGGCCGTATTTCGTGTTCGAAGGTCAGTTCGGTCGCGATAGCGTCGGCCAGTTGCCCACCGAGCTGGTACCGCACTTTTTCCGTTCGCTCGCCGAGACGCTCGGCGCGTCCATCAACCTCAAGGTTCAGGGCGACAACACTCATCACATGATCGAAGCCTTGTTCAAAGGCGTCGGTCGTACACTGCGCCAGGCATTCCGCATCACGGACACGGAATTGCCCAGCACCAAGGGTACGTTGTAATGCAGCTCGCGATCATCGACAGTGGCGGTGCCAACATCGCTTCCCTCCGCTACGCCATCGACCGCCTCGGCGTGGCTTCGGAGTTGACCACCGATCCCGAAAAGGTGCGTGCGGCTTCGCATGTGATCCTGCCTGGCGTCGGCGCCGCGGCCGATTGCATGGGGCGCTTGCAACGCATTCCCGGTTTGGTGGACACGATTCGTAAGCTGCGCCAGCCCATGCTCGGCATCTGCGTCGGCATGCAGCTGTTGTTCGAGTCTTCGGAAGAAGGTGAAGTGCCTTGCCTCGGCTTGCTGCCGGGCCGCGTGCGACGCTTTGCCGATCGCGAGGAACTGCCGGTGCCGCACATGGGTTGGAATCAGCTCGAGTTCGAGCCCGGCTCGCCGCTGCTCAAAGACATCAATCCCGGCGATCATGTTTATTTCGTGCACAGCTATTCCGCGCCGGTCAGCCCGCTGACGGTGGCTACGTCCAACTATGGCGAGCCGTTCTCGGCGCTGGTCCAAAGCGGCAACGTGTTCGGTGCGCAGTTCCATCCGGAACGTTCGGCGCGCATCGGCTCGCTGCTGCTACGTAACTTCCTTCAATTGCAACCGACACACTGAACCCATCATGGAGCTGATTCCCGCCATCGATCTCAAAGACGGCCGTTGTGTGCGCCTGTTCAAGGGCGACTTCGCCGCCGAGACGGTGTATTCCAACGATCCTGCCGAAATTCTGGCCCGCTATCGGGGCTTCGGCGCGCGCCGCATTCATGTCGTCGATCTGGACGGCGCGAAGGACGGCACGCAAGCCAATCGCGATGTCATCGTGAAGTTCGCCAGCGACCGCTCGCTGAAACTTCAAGTCGGCGGCGGCCTGCGCTCGCTGGATCGCGTCAAAGCCCTGTTGGATGCCGACGTGGAACGCGCCGTCATTGGCAGCGTCGCCATCAATTCGCCCGATGTGGTGATTTCTTGGCTATCGGAAGTCGACCCCACGCGAGTAGTACTCGCTTTGGATGTGCGACTGGACGAATCGGGCGTGCCGATGCTCACGACACACGGCTGGCAACAAACCAGCACGGTGAGTCTGTGGGCCATCGTCGAACGTTTCATGCGCTCGGGCATCGCTCATGTGCTGTGCACTGACGTTGCCAGAGACGGCGCCTTGACCGGCCCGAACTTCGAGTTGTATGCGGAAGCGGTGCGCCGCTTTCCGGAGTTGCAGTGGCAGGCGTCGGGCGGTGTTGCCACCGCGCACGATCTGGTCGCCCTGCGTGAATGCGGCGTTGCTGCCGTGATCAGCGGCAAAGCGCTGCTGGAAAACAAGATTTCTTCTGAGGAGTTGCGGCCATTCTTGCCAAACGCATCATCCCCTGCCTCGACGTAAGAGACGGGCAGGTCGTCAAAGGCGTGCGCTTCCGCGATCACGTGGTCGTGGGCGACATCCTCGAACTGGCGACGCGCTATCGCGACGAAGGCGCCGACGAACTGGTGTTCTACGACATCACCGCGAGCCCGGATGGGCGCACGGTGGATCGCAGCTGGATTCGCCGGATTGCTCGCATTCTGGATATTCCTTTCTGTGTGGCCGGTGGCATTCGCAGCGTCAGCGACGCTGAAGAAGTGCTCGGCGAAGGCGCTGAGAAGGTGTCGATCAATTCGCCTGCCATTGCTGATCCCGAACTGATCGGCCGACTGAGCGCCCGCTTTGGCGCGCAGTGTGTGGTGGTCGGTATCGATAGCCAGACGGTGGACGGGAACTATCAGGTGTATCAATTCACCGGCGATCCTGAGCGCACTCGGAACACAGCCAAGAAGACGTTGGACTGGGTGCGTGAAGTTCAGGACCTGGGCGCTGGAGAGATCGTGCTCAATTGCATGGCCAGCGATGGCGTGCGCAAGGGCTATGACATCGCACAGCTCAGCGCTGTGCGAGCACAGTGTCGAGTGCCGCTGATCGCGTCAGGTGGTGCTGGATCGAAGGAACACTTTTCCAGTGTGTTCCATGAGGCGAAGGTCGATGGAGCGCTGGCGGCTAGCGTGTTCCACACTGGCGTGTTGCCGATTCCGGAGTTGAAGAGCTACCTGCGAGAGCAGGCCATCGAGGTTCGGCCATGAAGCTCGATCAGATCGATTCGTTCGATTGGAGCAAGGGCGATGGCTTGCTGCCTGCAGTTGTGCAGGATGCGACCAATGGGCGCGTGCTCATGCTTGGTTATATGAACCGAGAGGCTTTGCGAAAGACGCTTGGTGAGAAGCGAGTGACGTTCTATAGCCGCAGCAAGCAGCGGTTGTGGACTAAGGGTGAGACGTCCAGCAACTTCCTTAACTTGGTCGATGCGGCCATCGATTGCGACAACGACACTCTGCTCATCACTGCCCGGCCGGACGGCCCGACGTGCCATAACGGCACGGATAGCTGCTTCGGTGACGCTATTGGCACTACGGCTACTCAGCTTGCCTTCTTATCGCGGTTGGAGTCCGTCATCGAGAAGCGTGTTAGTGAGCGGCCTGAAGGCAGCTACACCGCGCGCTTGTGGGCTGATGGTAAGACTCGGATGGCTCAGAAGGTCGGCGAAGAAGGTGTTGAGGTTGCTCTCGCTGCTGTTACTCAGCCTGACGATAAGCTTATTGGCGAGGCTGCTGACTTGCTGTTTCACTTAACGCTCTTGCTCAAGAGCCGAGAGCTGTCGTTGGCTCACGTCGTCGCTGAGTTGGAAAAGCGGCACGCTGCTAAGAGTTAATAAGAGTTAAGAGGCGTCGGTGGTTCGCGTCGCCTGGAGGGTCGGTCGGCCCTCCAGCCGACGCCGATGCGTACGACGGCGTTGCAAAGCCTCCTACTCTGTAGCCTCCAACACCACGGAGTACGTGTAACTCACTCCCTGCTGACTATCCTTGGCCGGCGTCGGCCGATGGCGGGACATCGCCAAGTACACACCCGGTTTATCCGGCTTGAAACTAAACCGCCCAGCCTTGTCACTAATCACCTCGGCGAAGGCCTTCTTATCCGAATACCTCGCCTGACCCGTGTAAACCGACACGGCATGTCCAGCGAGCGGCTTGCCATCGAATAGCACTTCGAACGAAACCTCCTTGCCGACGAAGATCGAGTTGGGGTGCGACAGCACCCGATACTCCAATCCGCTGCCACGCGGGGCCAACACTTGCTCAGAAGGTTTCCCCTGCGTCACATAAACATCCGACACAGTGATGCTCTGAACGTCGTAGGTCTTCGCGCCGGCAGGCGCGGAGTCTTTCGGGCTGAGGAACTTCCAATCGCCATCGACCCACGCAGCCTTGGCGGTGCGACCGCCGCGCTTCCCGGTGGAGATGCGATAAGTCCCCTGCTCTTTCGTCTCAGCTTCAAGGATAGCGAGGTCACGCGTGTAGACAGGCGTCAAAGCCTGTTTAGCCCCGGTGGGCGTGAGCACGTGATAGTCGTCCGACTTCATCGCCACGTCTGGCTCGAAGAAGTCTTCAGTGAAGCTCCCCAGCACCGTCACGTGATCCCGTTTGCCCAGATCGAACAAGTTCGGCAGCAAGTAAGGCGAATGCGCCTGCGCGCCGCTGAACCACAACAACGCAGCACCTAAAGAGAGCCGCGCCAAACGAAGGTTAGTCATGCAATCGATCTCCAAACCCAATGATCAGAACTGCCAGGCCAGCGACACGCGGAAATTCCGGCCGGGCTCGGTGTAGCGACCGATGCCGTCGCCCGTGACGTAGCCGTACAGCGTGGTCGTGCCTTCGTGGACATAGCGGACGCGGGGCCAAAGCTTGTACTTCTCGTCGAACACGTTGTAGACACCGGCGTTCAACTTCAGGCCTTTGATGATCTCGAGCTCGCCGAACAGGTCCAGCGTGGTGTATGCATCGCTCAAGTAGTCCGGCACCAACGATTGGAAGAAATCGTTGCTTTCGGTGAGCGTCGCGTCTTCGAGTTTCTTCGCCTCGGCATGAGAGATGTTGCCGGTGAGCGACCACCGCTGCGTCGGCGAGTCATAGCGCAAGCCCAGCACGCCGGTGGCCGGCACGATGCTCGGCAACGGATCGCCGTTCTTCTTCTCGCCTTCGCTGTAGGCCCACGCCAGTCGCGCCGACCATTGCTGAGTAATCAGCCAGCGGCCTTCGACTTCGACGCCCTTGACGGTAACTTCGCCGGCGTTGGCCGGCATGAAGTATTCGTTGCCTTGAGTGACCGTGCAGTTGGTGCCGACGCAGGTTCGATACTGTCTGTCCGGGTTCTGGATGAAAGTCGTGGTCTCGACAAAGTTGCTGTACTTGTCACGAAACAGCGAAATGCCGAGCGCATGACTTTCCGACTGCCAGCGATAGCCGAGTTCGGCGTTCAAGCTGTCTTCGGCTTCGAGATTGGGATTGGACACCGAATCCCACAACGTGACCTGGTTGCCGGTAGCAACGTCGGTCGCCGTGACGGTGGCGGTCGGCGAGTACAACTCACCAACCGACGGTGCACGGAAGCCGCGACCGACCTGGGCCCACACGGAATGTTCCGGTGTGAACTTGAAGTCGACCCCGACCTGGCCCGTAACCGCGGAGAATTCCAGATCGCGAACGGACCCGGTGGGGTCGACAAACTGAGGACCGGTCTTCGGCGAGTACTCGGTACGGTCGTAGCGAGCACCGGCATGCAACGTCAGCCGGTCGTCGAGCAAGTAGATGCTGTCGCGCAGATAGACGTTGTAGTTGGTGACATCGGTGCGGGGAATTTGATCTGGATCGACGGTCACCGAGCTGGTGGCGCTGGTGGTGCCGATGTATCGGGTATCGACTGCCGAGAACTGCACGTCGCGCTTCTGCCAAGCCAGGCCATAGATCAATGAATGGCTCGCGCTCGCGCCTTTCCAGGCCTTGGTGAAGTCCAGCGCCGAGCGGTCGAGCACTTGGTCGGTGGCGCGGTTCTCGCTGCGTAGGCAAGGCACGACGTTCTGAGCGCAGCCAGTGCCGGCGAGAATCGTCGTCAACGCGCGGCTTTCGGTTTTGACTCGATCCGCGGTCCATTCGAGGCTGTCGAAGAAGGTGTCTGCGTCGTCCCAGCTGTAACGCACACCGTAGCGATCGCGATCGCCGTCGTCATCGGCTCGTCGTGTGAGATAGCCCAAGCCGCCGACGCGCGACAGGTTATTGATATCGTTCTCGGTGCGGCTGTATTCGCCAATCAAGCCGAAGCGTTGGCTGTCGCCGATCAGGAAATCGACTTTGGCCAACACAGTGTCGCTCTCGCGATCGATGGGATCGGGCGTGCGGCGGCCGGAACCGGTGGCAATCGGCGACGAGCTGTACCACGACTCAGCCTCATGACCCCGACGACGCGTATACAGCACCATCGACTCCACCGGACCGGTGCGGTTCGCAAGGGTCGCTGTCGTCATGAGTTCATCGGAACTGCTGGTGTAGCCGGTCTTCACGCGGAAGAAGCTATCGTTGCCGTCCGGGCTCAGATAGTCGTACGGGTCTTTGGTCGTGAACATCACGGCACCACCCAACGCACCGCTGCCGGCGGTGATCGAGTCTGCGCCCTTCACGACTTCGATGTTCTTGAGGGTGTCGATGTCGATGCTGCCACGGCCAGAGCGGAAGAACTCGTAGGCTGGCGTGGTTTCGAGCGACTCGGCGAACGACAAACCGTCGACGGTCAACGCCACGCGATCGCCTTCCAGACCACGGATGTTGAAACCGTTGTCGGCGAAGCGCCCCATGTCGACGATGCTCACGCCTGGGATGTATCGAATCAGGTCTTCGAAGTTCTGCGCCTGCTCATTCTCGAGCGCGGCGGCTTCGACTACCGTCGTGTTGCCCACCGTGGAGCGAGCCTCTTCTTCGGCGGTGACTTTGATCTTGTTGAGTTGCTTGGCCGGCTCGTCGGCTTCAGCGGCAAAGCTCGGTCGCAGCGCCGCCAACAAAGTGGCGGCGACCGCCAAGGACAGGACAGTACTCGAGGTACGCATGGGAATCTCCAGACAAATGGCGTGAAAGCGTTGCCTGGTTGGCGTCGAGCTGACTGGGCGGGTTTCGATCCGATGGAAATCTGTGTGATGTCAGGGCGTCGACACCTGGCTGGTGACAGCACGATCCTCATCGCGGCGCTCGCGGGGCGGCGGCGGATCGTCTTTGGTCACGAGGCCATCTTTGTTGGTGTCGGCGCGTTCGAACATACGCGCGCTCATGGCGAAGTATTCTTCTCGGCTGATGCGGCCGTTCTGGTCGGCGTCGATGGCTTTGAAGCGCACCCGCCCCTGCTTGAGCTGTGCCTGACGACGCTCGGCGATGCGCTCGTTCAAGCGAGCGATGAACTCGTTGGCATATTCATCGTGATCCAGCTTGCCGTCCTTGTTGCTGTCGGTAGCCGCAAAGACCTTGGCGCGCTGCGCATTGTATTGCTCACGGGTGAGCACGTCGTCGCCGTCGTCATCGTAAATCTCGAGCATGCCGGCGAGGTTGTGCGAAGTCGGCATGGAAATCACCGAGCGGCGGCGCGGCGTCTGCTTGTCAGCCGGTTCAGCGTCTTCCTGGGTGATTCGACCATCCTTGTTGCGATCCAAGTGGACGAAGGCTTGGTCGCCGGAATTGTTGTACTCGGCGCGACTCACGAATTTGTCGCCGTCCTTGTCCAGCGCCTTGAAGCGCGTGTCCGTTTGTTTCAGCGAAGCGTTACGCTCGTCGGCAATGTCCTGGTCCAAGCGGACCGCATATTCGTTGAGATATTCGTCGACGGTCAGTGAGCCGTCCTTGTCGCCATCTGCTGTTGCCCAGCGAGCGATACGAACGTTCTCGTACTCGGTGCGCGACACTTTGCCGTCGCCATCGTCGTCCCACGCGCTGATGAACGTGTTGCCGGCATGACCGCCGGTGGGCAGCGCTTGTTCGTCCTTCGCTTGCTCCGCTGCGTGCGCCACGCCGAGCGACAGTGCGACGGCCAGGCTGCAAATGTGCAAGGCACGACGAACCATCAGCGGTGCTGATGCACGAGGAGAAACGAACATGGTGAGGCTCCCTTATTGTCGGACGCACGAAGCGATCCACTGCGGCGGGAGCAATGCCAGCGATCGCTTGGGCTCTCGTCCGATGTGGACTGTGAAGGCTGGCCCGTGAGCTGGCGGCTCGTCGGGAGGCCGACGAGCGCCAGTGATGATAACGATTCTCAACTAGTTGGCAAGTGCTCTGCTAACTGTTCTCTCCTTTTTGTTAAAACCAGGCACCCTTCTTAAAACCAGACACGTAGCCCGGCGACGAATTGGACGTCGTTGGCCGCTTCGCCATGCTGTCGCGCTAGATCGGCGGTCGAGCCGAGCTTCTTCGACCACAGCACGCCGATGTACGGCGCGAATTCTCGCTTGATTTCATAACGCAGGCGCAAGCCGAACTCGGCATCGCTGAATCCTGAACCGATGTGGTTGGCAGGATCGTCTTTGCCGAAAAGTTTCAGCTCGACCTTGGGTTGCAACACCAGGCGCTGAGTCAGAAACATTTCGTATTCGCTGGAGAAGCTGGCGGCCGTGCGGCCTTGCTCACCCACGTATAGCAATGCTTCTACTTCGAACCAATACGGTGCGAGTCCCTGCACGCCGAAAGCGGCCCAGGTTCGCGAAGGACCTTCGCTGAAGTCATGCGCGACGCCTGCTTGCAGGCTCCACCAACGTGCGATCACGCGATCCCACAGCAGCTCGGCGGAGCCTTCGTAGTTGCCTTGGGTGCGTTCGCCTTCGGACTTGAGCAACGCTTTGTTGTAGTCGTTGCCGTAGAAGGCGCGGCCGTCCCAGGCGAACACGTCGCTGCCGTTTGTGTCCCGCCATTCGAGTTGATCGAACAGCGCGAGTCCGTAGGGCGCGTTGTCGTCCATGTCCATCATTTCGATCATGTCCTTCGCCGACATGTCGCCCATCTCATGTTCCGGCGGCGCCGGTGGCACATGCGCCCGCTCGCTTTCAGTGCGCTCGTCGGCGTGCATGGTGTGATGAGAGTGATCTTCCGCCGGCTGCGGCTCGGCGGCGTTGTGCTGTGCATGTTCCTCAGCAACCTTCGTTTCTGCGGCACGATGATGCGCATGAGCATCGTGCTCTTCCTGAGCAGCCTGGCCGTGCACGGCTCCTGATGCTGCTAGAAACACCAGCGTCACACTCACTCGCAGTGTATCGCTCGCGGGTCTCACGCTTGAGGTGTTGTATTTGGCGCCGCTCATGAGTGATCTCCATGAGCGCCGTGGCTCGCACTGCCATCGCCGGGTTCGACATGGACCTCGCGGAACATGCCAGCTTCCATGTGATACAGCAGATGGCAGTGATACGCCCATCGGCCCGGCGCATCCGCCGTCACGGCGTAACTCAGCTTCTGTGCAGGCTGCACATTGACCGTGTGCTTGCGAACCTGGAACTTGCCGGATGCATCTTCGAGCTCGCTCCACATGCCATGCAGGTGAATCGGATGCGTCATCATCGAATCGTTCACTAGCGTGATTCGCAGCCGCTCGCCGAGGCGGAACTTCAGTGGCGTGGCTTCGGAGAACTTCTGGCCGTTGAACGACCAAACAAACCGTTCCATGTGGCCAGTCAGATGCAGCTGGATTTCGCGAGCCGGCTCACGACGATCGATAGGCCCACCGATGGTGTGCAGATCGGCGTATGTGAGTACGCGACGACCGTTGTTTCTCAAGCCCGGGCCGGGGTCGTCCAAGCCAATGTTCGGCTGCTCGACTTGCATGTCGAGCATGGGCGAGCGCTCGGACGCAGGATGCTCGAACGACGACGCAGAGCCGTGTCCCATCGCGGCGTGATCGACCGCAGGCGACGAGTCATGACCAGCGTGCGGATCCGCCGCGCCGTGATTCATCTGGCTATGATCGACCGGCCGTGGCCCGGATGATTCGTGCCCCTGGCTGTGGTCGACAGGACCTGGCGCTGAAGCTCCGTGGGAGCCATGCGACATCCCCATGTCCTGCATCGTCAGCAACGGTCTCGGATCCAGCGGTGGAATCTCCGCTTCCAAGCCAGCACTGGGCGACAGCGTCCCACGCGCATAACCTGAACGATCCATGGCCTGCGCGAAGATCGTGTAAGCACGATCATCTTTCGGCTCGACGATGACGTCATACGTCTCCGCCGCGCCAATGCGAAACTCATCGACGGTCACCGGCTCAACATCCTGACCGTCGTTCGCCACCACCGTCAGCTTCAATCCCGGAATCCGCACATCGAAGAACGACATCGACGAGCCATTGATGAACCGCAGCCGCACACGCTCACCGCGCGAGAACAAACCCGTCCAATTCCCGGTGGGAGTAACTCCATTCATCAGATAGGTGTACGCATAGCCGGACACATCGAGCATGTCCGTGGGATTCATGCGCATTTGTCCCCACATGGCGCGGTCTGCAACGGTCGAGTTCAAACCGTTCTTCCGCGCATCGGCAAAGAAGTCGCCGGCAGTGCGACGGTCGAAGTTGTAATAATCGCTATGCTTCTTGAGCACCGAGAAAATGCGCTCAGGATCCAGGTCCGTCCAATCGGACAGCATCACCACGTAATCGCGCTCAGTGGGAAAGCGCTCGCCCCCTTTGCGTTCGATCACGATGGGCCCGTACAGCCCGGTCTGTTCCTGAAAACGCGAGTGCGCGTGATACCAGTAAGTGCCTGACTGGTTCACCTTGAAGCGATACAGATACTCGCCACCGCTTGGGATACCGGCAAAGCTCAACCCAGGCACGCCATCCATGTCGGCCGGCAGAATCATGCCGTGCCAATGAATGGAGCTGCGGGCCGCCAGTCGATTCGCAACACGTAACGTAACAGTGTCGCCCTCGCGCCAACGTAGTAGCGGCGCGGGAATCTGCCCGTTGACGACGGTACCGATTCGTTTGTTGCCCGTGAAGTTGAAGGGGGCTTCTCCGATCTGTAGATCGAAGTGCGAGCCAGTGAGCACAGTCTGCGTCTGACTCTGCGCCCACGCGTCTCTATGCGAGGTGCCCAAAACGAACAGCCCGGCTCCAGCCGCTTGCAAAAAACCTCTACGCGAGAGCTGCGGCAGGCGCGCTCGCGACGATTGCATCATCGATGACATGAACACTCTCTTGAACGAAAACGTCGACATGCGCAGACCGCACCCGCAGGTGAGTCGCGCTCAGTAGCGATCGATCGAGAGAATCAGGCGGGAGGTCGGAATACCCTGGACGGGCGCTGTGAGATCAGGCCGTCCGCGCCGTTGGGCAGGCGCAAGAGTGTGGTAGCGATGGGACTAAAAGCGGGAGCGTCCAGCGCCGCGCAAGGAACATGCAGGCAAGGACATTCGCAGTCACCGGACTTGCAGCAGTCTGCTTCGCCCGTGGCGTCCCCATTGGCATCGATTGAATCGCCACCGTGATGAGCTGACGGCATCTGCATGGCACCGGCTTCATGCTCAGCGCAATCTGCGACCGCCGTGACCGCCATCGACGCATGCTCGTCCGCTGACATGCCGTTCATGGGCATGGCATGGCCCAGCTCGCCGATGACCAGACGGGCCACCAGCAAGAAGATCAGGCTCCAGCGCTGCCAGAACAAGTTACGCACCGGTGCAGGGTACCGTCCGACGCCGCATCGCGCAATGACACGCGTGGGATCCCCGGACACGGTGTCGGACATCCCTGCGGGCAACGACTTATGTCTGTAACCGCTTCGGAACTTGCCCGCAGGCGCCACGTTGAAAGGGAACTCAACACTGCAGGGGTCTCACCATGAAATCTACGGCTTCGAAGTCTATGACTTCAAAACTCATTCCGCTCGCGATAGCCAGCATCCTGTGCGGCGTGGCCGTGGCCGGCGGCGGCAAAGACGACCCCATGAAAATGATGGACAAGGATGGCGACGGCAAGATCACGGCAATGGAACACGCCGACGGCGCCAAGATGATGTTCAGCAAGATGGACAGCAACAAGGACGGCCAGGTAACGGCCCAGGAAATGGACGCTGCGCACGCCATGATGAAGGACAAGGATCATGCCCCGGCCCGCACCGCCGACTCGCGCCCGGAGTCGGAAAAGATGCAGGACAAGAAAGCCTACGATCAAACCGGCACGGGCAAGAGCATGCCCAAGGAAATGTCTTCCGCGCAGAAGATCGCCGTCATGGACACCAACAATGACGGCAAGTTGAGCGCGGCTGAGCATGCGGCCGGCGCCAAACAGATGTTCTCGAAGATGGATGCGGATCATGACGGCACGTTGACTGCGCAAGAGTTGCGCGAAGGTCATCGAACCGAAATGACAGCTAGCGACGAGTAACGGCGCCGCTGTCAGCAAAGCGCTCCGGTCATTGCGACCGGGCATGTCGGTGAAGCGGGCCCCATTGTCAGGGCCCGCTTTGCTTTTCAGCAGACGGTTAGATCAGCACCTCGATCGCCGGCTCTCGCAAGTTATAGGTCGAGCTCATCGCTCGGCCATAGGCACCGGCGGTAGCGATCAACAGCACATCGCCTTCTTGTGTCGGCGGCAGCAAGCGATCCGTGCCGAGCTGATCGCCCGACTCACAAATCGGGCCGACCACGTTCACGACCTCAGTAGCAAGATCGTCCAGCCGGCTCAGATTCACGATCTCATGATGCGCGCCGTACAACGCCGGGCGAATCAGCGAGTTCATGCCGGTTGCGACACCGACGTAGTGCACCTCGCCCTTGCCCTTCAACTGCGTCACCTGAGCCAGCAACACGCCCGCTTCGGCCACCAGATAACGGCCCGGCTCGATCCACAACGACAACTTCGGATGGGCCGCCTTCAACGCAGCGAGCGTTTCGCCGAACTCAGAGAGCACCACGCCCTGCTGACCCAGGCGTTCTGGCACGCCGAGACCACCGCCGAGATCGACGATACGCACATCCTTGAAGCGATCCGTGAGCGAAGTGAGGGTGTCGCCCACCGACTTCCAGTTATCGACGGTAAACACGCCACTACCTGTGTGTGCATGCAGACCGATGACGCGGGCACCCGAAGCCTTCACCAGACGTTCCAGCTCGTCCAGCTCGAACAGCGGTACGCCGAACTTGGAATGCACACCGGCAGTGCGCACCTTGTCGTGATGACCGCGGCCGTAACCCGTGTCGATGCGAACGAACACGTCGCGCCCCTTGAACAGCTCCGGCCAGGCCTTGAGCGGATGCAAGTTATCGAGCGTCACCCAAATGCCCTGCTGCAACCCCCATTCATACTCGGCACGCGGCGCGAAGTTGGGCGTGAACAGAATCTTTTTCTTGTCGAGCGACGGCACAGTCTTCATCACATGCTCAACCTCGAAGCGCGACACGCACTCGAAGCCCAAGCCTTGCTCGGCGAACAGCTTGACGATTTCCGGATGCCAGTTGGCTTTGAGCGCGTAGAACACGCCTTCGATGCCCGGCAGCGCACGCAGTGCCTTCGCCTTCGCAGTCAACGTCGCGCGGTCGTAGACGAACGCGGCGCTGTGCTCGCGGCCCAGTGCAATCAGGTCGTCGCGGCGGTCATGCCACCACTGCTTCACGTCGACCGCGCCCTTGTCCTTGGGACCGTACAGCTCTTCCCAAGTTGGGCCGAGCACTCGATCCGCCGTCATCTTCTGAATGGCGATGTCGTGCAGGCGCGAGACCAAACGGTCGCCCTGCGCTTCTTCCACGACGAACGTGATGTTCAGGTCGTTGGCAGCCTGAGTCACCAGGTAGATCTTCTGTTCCTCGAACAGCTCCAGCGCCTCGCCGAGCCGATGCAGGATGGCGCGAATGTTTCTTCCGACCA
>NZ_JAEUPY010000714.1 GCF_016790065.1 Steroidobacter sp. | reverse complement strand
CTACGGCGAGGCAGGCGCCTACCGCCGCAGCGGTCTGTTCAACGACGAGTTGTTCGCGCGCGCCCATAACTACGGCTACGACGAGTTGGGCACCGAACAATCGCTACGAAAACTGACTCGCGACGACGTAGTCCGCTTCTGGAAAGAAGGTTACGCCCCGGATGACGCGGCCTTGGTCGCGGCTGGCGATGCGTCGCTTGCCGAGCTGCGTCAGCTAGCAGAGAAGTATTTCGGCGAGTGGCGAGGCAAAGCAGCGCCAGTGAAACGAGTAGTCGCTCAGCCTCCGAAGCAGCGAGTGATGGTGGAAGACGTCGGAAGCGCCTCGCAAACCTCCCTGCGAGTCGGAGTGATCGGCGCATCGAGAAGCAGCCAAGACCTAGTACCGCTGCGCCTATTGAACCTGGTGTTCGGCGAAATCTTCGAGAGTCGCATCACCGCCAATCTGCGCTTGCAGAACAACTACACCTACATGGCCCGCTCTCAGTTTGCATTCCGTCGCGAGCCTGGGCCATTCGTCATCGGTACCAACGTGAGAACCGACGTCACCGCGCCGGCCTTGCAAGAAATCTTCAACGAACTGACCCGAATCCGCACCGAACCCGTCCCGGACGCAGAGCTGCGTTTCGCCCGAACAGCATTCGAGAGTTCATTGGTGAGCCTGTTCGAGACCACAGGCAGAACGGCCAGCTCCATCGGCCAACTGTTCGCCTACGACCTACCGCTGGACTACTACCAAACGCTGCCCACGAGCATCAGAAACACGACCGCTGCCGACCTTCAGCGGGTGGCGGAAAAGTATCTGCAGCCATCGCAGGTCGTCGTGGTTGCGGTTGGCGATAGGCAACGCATCGAGCCGGGCGTGGTGAGCGTCGTGAAGGCGGCCACTCGAGGTGAACCGTGAAGCGGCGTTACCGGAACGGGATGCGGCTTACTGCCGCCGATATGAGACTTAGCGCATGACGAATTCACCCCTCCCCATCGCTGTCGTCGGCCTCGGCATGGTTGCTGACGGCCACATCGCCGCGTATCGCGAGCTGCCGGACGTAAAAATCGTTGCCGTTGTCGATCCACGTGCCGAGCGAACACGTGAGGTCGCTGAGAAATTATCTGTGCCGGGCTTCACTAGCTGCGAGGCAATGCTGCGTGAGGTTCGGCCGGCCATCGGTTGCGTGTTGTCGACGGTGGATTCGCATCGGCCCAACACCGAGCTGCTGGCCAACGCCGGCGCTCATGTGCTGTGTGAAAAGCCGATGACCAACAATCTGCAAGATGCACTCGCGATGGCGAAAGCCTGCGAGCGCAATGGCGTGCAGTTCATGTATGGATCGTCCTATCGCTTCTTGCCCACCATCATTCGTGCGCGAGAACTGATCGCGAGTGGCGTCATCGGCGACGTGGTGCTCATCGAAGAGCGTGGTGTTACCGGCGCAGGCGCTGACAAGTTCACGCCGATGTCGAGCGCTCACTATCCCGAAGGTACCCCCGGCGGCGGTGGCTTCGGTTTGGTCGATCACGGCATTCATTTGCTGGACGTATTTCCCTGGATCGTGGGTAGCCCGATCCAACGAGCCTTCGGCCGCGGTAATTACAGCGGCGGCAGCATGCAAACCGAATATGCCGTCTTTCAGCACGACAACGGTGCGATGGGCTGGCTGGTTTATGACGAAGCTACCGTGAGCTCGGACATGCCGTGGGAAGGCGTGTTTGCCAGCGGACTCACATGGCAACACGGCCTCGGCTTTGGCGGTGACCCCGGTCAGTGGGTGAAAGAGCCTGCATCGATTCGCGTACACGGGACCAAAGGCGCGCTACGCATCTACTACTACGCGAATCGAATGTTTCTATGTCAGCCGTCGGGTACGCGCGAGATTCGAGTGCCTGCGACGGCGGCGCCGACGCATTTCGGCAAGCAGTTGCAAGCGTTGGTCGATGCGATTCGCGAGTCGCGCCACGCGCCGGTCGGGGCAGCCATCGGCATTCAAGCATTGCAGGCGTTGTTGGCAATTTATCGCAGTGCTGAGTCGAAGCACTGGGAAACAGTCGAGCGATAGAGGCGAGAACGTATGGTGAATCTGGGTGAGTTGATGCGTCAGTTCCGCGGCGTGGCGCTGCGTGGTAATCCGGCTGAGTGCGCTGAGCCGATGAGTGGCGTGACGCGCCAGGTGGAAGGACTTAAATCCGAAGGCACCTTCGGCGGACTGAAGATCGTCATCGATGAGCCCGTGGTGTTCGGCGGCACTGGGTCGGCGCCGAACCCTGCGGAGGTGGCACTGGCCGCGCTCGGTGCGAGCATGGAAGTAACGTTGCGTTGTTATGCCGAGGCACTTGGAGTGCCAGTGCAGTCGATCTCGGTTGCGTTGAGTGGCGCACTGGATGCGCGCGGCTTCTTCGGCACAGATCCGGCAGTTCGCCCGGGCTTCGGTCCGATCTCTGCAACGGTGACTGTGGAATCGTCCGCTCCGGCCGAACAAGTGCAGGAGCTGATCAAACAGGTCATCCAGTGTTGCCCGGTGCTAGATGTGTTCCGCAGCCCGCAGACGGTCAACGTGAGTTTGAATCACGTATCGACTTAAGGGCGTCTTAAGCGCGTTCCGCGGTCATGTCGGGCAACTGAGCGTCCTCGTCGTCACCGACGAGCAGCGACGTTGCCCACACTGCGAGGCCAGCGAGCGCGAGTGCGCATCCCACCCAGCCGGTGGAAGTCCATCCCCAGCCTGCGGCGATTGCCATGCCACCCAGGAACGGGCCGAGTGCATTGGCGGCATTGAATGCGCTGTGATTCAGCGCGGCGGCCAGCGTTTGTGCGTCTCCTGAAACTTCCATGAGGCGCGTCTGCAAGACGGTGCCGAGTCCGCCGCCGCAGCCGATCATGAACACGACCACGGACACCATGAAGATGTTGCTGGCCGCAAATGGAAACATTGCCAGCGACACGGCGCTCCACGCGAGCATGCCGCCGACGGTTGGCATCACAGATCGATCCGCCATCCAGCCGGCGACCAAGGTGCCAGCTGTCATGCCGAGGCCGAACACACTAAGAACGATGGGCACGGCAGCGTTCGATACGTGCGTTACTTCGATGAGGGTCGAGGCGACGTAAGTGTAGACGGCGAACATGCCGCCGAAGCCGATGGCACCGATGCCCAACGTCAACCACACCTGACGACGTTTCAATGCACCCAGTTCGCGCAGCGGACTCGCGCCCTTCGGCGGTTCGTCACGAGGAACATACATTCGAACCAGCACGACCGTCAGCGTGGCCAATATTCCCACCACCGCGAAGCCCCAGCGCCAGCCGAGCATGAGCCCAATCCAGTTGGCCACGGGCACGCCGATGATGGTTGCAGTGGTGAGTCCGAGCATCGTGCGTGCAACTGCTTGAGCCCGTCGATCGGGTGGCACGGCCGACGCGGCGACAAGTGCAGCGATGCCGAAATACGCGCCGTGAGGCAGGCCGCTCAAGAAACGAAACAACAGCATCCATTCGTAAGTAGGCGCGAGCGCGCTCATCACATTGGCAACGGCGAACACTGCCATGAGGCCGATCAACAACGAACGTCGCGCGACTTTGGCGGCAAGCACTGCGATGACGGGCGCTCCAATCACCACGCCCAACGCATAGGCGCTAATCACGTGACCGGCGGTCGGTTCATCGATGCCCAGCCCTGCGGAGAAGTAGGGCAGCAGGCTCATCGAGGCGAATTCGGTGG
>NZ_JAEUPY010000538.1 GCF_016790065.1 Steroidobacter sp. | reverse complement strand
GCCCTTCTTCAAGGCCACCGGCGCGACACCAGTCCACAAGCGCACGATGCGACCCTCTTCAATATCGACACCGGCGTGCTCAGCAACCGCGTCGCCAGTGGCATCGAACAAGCGTGCGTTGACGATGCGCAGATCAGTCCGTGCGCGGGCGGGAAGTTGCAAACGAGCTGTAAACGCGATGGGAGTGCGTCGACCAGAGTCGAGCTGTAGACGAAACAGCTTGCGGCCCGCCACCATGACAGCCGATTTCCCATCGGGATGCAGGACCAGTTGCTTGCCGTCATAAACACTCGAAAAGATCCGTCGTGTCTCGCCGGTATTTACCGAGCGCAAGGTGACATGATCCATGCCGTCCTCGCGATCCATGTACAGCAACGACTGTCCATCACGGGTCCAAGCTAGCGAAGGGTCGCCGTCCTGCGCCGGATCCGGCAGGCGCTGCATCTGGCTGTCCCGCAGGTTCAGTACGATCAACTCCCGTTTGCTCGGAGCAAAGTCGCCGACATGTTCCAGCGCCACGCGATTGCCGTCCGGAGAGAATGCGAAGGACCAATCGGCCTGCATGCTGCTACCGAACGTCCACTGCTTCGGCACACCGCCGCCATGAGGTAACGTGAGATCGGCAACGTAGTCGTACTCGTAGTAGTGAGCCGTGGGCACCGACCACAAGTACGCCTTGAGATAACTGCGCTCTTCAATAAAGAAGATCTCACGCCGCGCCTCGTGATACTCGATCTGTCCGATCTGGAATTTGGTCGTGTGAACGGTTCGCTCAGTACCATCGCCAAGCGAACGGACGACGAGATCCGTGCCAGTGCGATGCTGATACGCATAAGCCAGAAAGCGTCCATCGGGTGACCACGCGGGATGCGAGCGCCAGCCACTGCCGGAGGTCAACTGCCGTGCAACGCCGCCTTCTATCGGCACGAGCCAGATCTGGCCCAGCAAGCCCACAGCAACGGTCTTGCCGTCATTGGAAACAGCAGGATCCTGGACGCCTCGGTCTAACGTGAGCACTCGCTGCGCGAGCGGCACATCGGCCAAAGCCGCCGAGCCAACCAAAAGCAGCAGCGCAAGCAAACACCCGCGAAACGCGGTTGCTTTGAGAATAGTAAACAACGCAGAACTCCGCGCGGGACGGGAGATCGACGCCGGCCGCAGCGATGGCGGCCGGCGTCGCCGAGGTCAGAATCGCTTGGTGAGCGACAACCAGTATTCCCGCAGACGCGCGTCGCCGAACGGGCTGATGTAGTTATTGAAGTTGTAATAAGCATCGAACGGCGGCGTCTTGTCGAACACGTTGCTGATGCCCAGCTGCACCGTGGTTCCAGACAGCAACCGATCGCTCAACGTGCCGCTCGACTCATCCTGCCAGCGATACTCGAGCACGGCGTCGTGATAAGTCTGGCTCGGCACGGTGCGACTGCCCTGAGCCAGCACGTACGTCGTCAAGCCACCCGTGTCGTACTGGTTGTACGACCCGAAGTAACTCACCATCCAGTCGGCTTTCCACGCACCGCGCACCCAAGTAGCAGACAGATTGCCCTTGTGCTTGAGCGGGCCGTTGTCGGCCACATCGTTGACCACATCGACCAGCGGCGTGCCGATAGCAGTCTGTCGCTCGAACGAACGAATGGTGGTACCCATCGCCGCCAGCTGGAAGTTACCCCACGAGCCAGCGCCGAAACGATAGCTCAAGGTGAAGTCGACACCTTCGGTGGACATTTCATTGGCGTTGAGCAAACTGAAATCCACCAAGGTCAGCTGCCCAACGCCGTATGGATCGCCTGGCGAGGCCGCCGCACGACGCACGCGGTTCGGATACAAGCGTTCGAGATTGACGATCTGCTGCGGAGTCGGCGTCACTGCCACGTCCTTCAGCTTCAGGCGATACCAATCGACGCTGGCCCGCAAGCCTTCGACGAACGCCGGTTCCCACACCAAGCCCAGGCTCCAGCTGGTCGAGCTCTGTGGTTCGATGTCGGGATTACCGCCGGCGATGAAGTTCACCGCAGTCACCTGATTGCCCCGCAGCGGATCGATCACGTTGCGCGTGGCGTTCGGCCCAGTCGAATCGCCACCGCCGAGAATCGGCGCCATGAACTGACCGAAGTCCGGCGGCAGGAAGCCGGTGGCATAGCTCGCACGCAGCATGATGCCGTCGAATGGTTTGAAGCGCAGGCCGATGGTCGGATTGGTGGAGCTGTACGTCACTTCCGAGTTGACGATTGCAGCGTTGGTGCCCGCGTCGATGTACGACGTGCCGGTGGACACTTTGAAATGTTCCGTGCGGCCGGCGAGTTGCAGATCGAGCTCGCGCACGAACGGCACACTGTTAGCCGACGACACCAGCGGCACTTTCAACTCGGCGTAAGCGCTCAACACAGTCTGCGACTGTCCGCGATACGTCCGATTCAAGCTATAGACCGGCAGCGTCGGATAGTTCCAACGATACGGCCCCTCTTCCATGCTCTCCTTGCGGCGTTCCAAGCCGATGGCCAGCGTCGGACTGCCGGCCGGCAACTGCCAGATCGGGCCGGCCACGCGCAGTGCCATGTTATCCAGCGATGACGGAAAGCGGCCCCAAGCATTGCCACGATACGGCGACAGGTTGAGCGTGCTCACGCTTGAATCAACGAAAGGATTCAACGCACCGGTATACATCGCCAGCGGCACCGTGGATGAATAGAACTGCGCACTGCCCTGGCGATTCACGTTGCTGGTCCAGGTGTAGTCGGTCTCCATCTGCCAATCGTTCGGCAGCTC
>NZ_JAEUPY010000644.1 GCF_016790065.1 Steroidobacter sp. | reverse complement strand
ATGCAGTTCCAGCATGCCGCGCCCGAGCAGATCACCGCTCCGTCGTTGCCTCCCGGCGAGGCACCCACGCAGTTCGCGGCGGGTGAAGAGCCGGTCGCTCAGTTCGTTCGCGAGACCAAGAAAGTCGGCCGCAACGAGCCTTGCCCGTGCGGCTCAGGCAAGAAATTCAAACATTGCCACGGGGCGTTGGCAGGCCAGGGCTAAGACTCTCGCCGGTTCGAGGCAGCGGCACATCTCAGGCACCCGAGATGTGCCGATGCTCGAGCATCAGTTGGCGGGTTTGACGTCGGCCAGCGGGTCGGCGTGGCGATGCATGAGCTTCCACTGGCCTTTTTCGCGACGAAACACTTCGGTCACACGCAGCTTCATCGGCGTCGGCGCCACGTGACCTTCCAGGTTCAGACTGGCGTGTTGAAAGCCGGTCCAGTAGCCGAGGTCGCCATCCGAGCCGCTATGTAGCAATTCCAGCTCGGTGCTACCACCTTTCTGAAACTGCCGGGCCGCTTTCTCGTTACCGGCGACTACTTGCGCGTTGCCATGCTCCAAGCCGCCGCCCGGGCCGAAAAAGGTCGCCGGATCGGTGCTCGCCGAGATCTCCCGTAACGGCTTGGGATCGCCGTTGACGAAGGCCGTGGCCACGCGACGACGATGTTGCAAGAACTCTTCGAAGGACTGTTCGGCCATCGTGCTCTCCAGGTTCGGTCAAACATCACTAAAGCACAGCCTCGCGGCTCGGGTTCCGCGGGCGAATGGGATAGCATGGGACCTGACAGCGGGCCGTCCCGCTATAGTGGACGTTCGCAGTCGGCTGTAAGTGACCCAACCATGATTCATGTCGTCGCCGGTGCGCTGTTCGATGAACAGGGCCGGGTTTTGATTGCACAACGGCCGCCGGGCAAGCACATGGCGGGCGGCTGGGAATTCCCCGGCGGCAAGGTGGAGCCCAACGAGCTGCCCATCGACGGCTTGAAGCGCGAGCTGCGCGAAGAGTTGGGCGTTGAAACCCACGAAGCGACCCAGCTCATCGCTTACGAGCACGCATACAGCCATCGCACAGTGCTGCTCGATCTATGGCTGGTCCTGCGCTACAGCGGCGAGCCGAGCTCGTTGGAAGGACAGCCGCTGCAATGGGTGGCCATCGACGAGTTGGAAGCGACCGGGCTTCTCGAAGCCGACCTGCCGATGATCCCGGCGCTGCGCGCGGCGCGAGCGCGTTAGCTTCTGGGCGAAGTCCCAGTAGCAGCGGCGCCGAGCTCGCGCTCGAAGAACCTCAACACCATTTCGTAGTAGTGCTGCCCCTGGCCGGGCATGCGCACCAGGCCGTGCTTGCCGCCAGGGTAGGTCATCACATCGAACGGCTTGTTCAACGCCTGCAGCGTCTGCATCAGCTTGGTGCTGTGAGTGAACAGCACGTTGTCGTCGGCCAGGCCATGGACCAGCAATAGCGAGCCGTGCAACGAGTCGGCATACGGAATCACCGCGCTGGCCCGATAACCGTCGGCATTGGTCTGTGGCGTGCCGAGATAACGTTCGGTGTAGTGGGTGTCGTAGAGCGCCCAGTCCGTCACCGGCGCACCCGCGACGCCGGCGCGAAAAGCCTTGGTCGTGGTCAATGCCATGAGCGACATGTAACCGCCATAGCTCCAGCCCATGATGCCGATGCGATCGCTCGCGACGAACGGCAGCGACTTCAAATAATCGACGCCACGCAACTGATCCTCGATCTCCGCTTTGCCGGTGCGTCCAGAGATGACGCTCTCGAAGGCGTTGCCGCGAAAGCCCGAGCCACGATTGTCGAGAGTGAGCACGACGAAGCCGTTCTGCGCCAGCACTTGCCGGAACAAACCTTGTGTCGCCCGCGCGCCGCCCATCCAATCTTTGCGCACGTATTGGAAATGCGGCCCACCGTAAACATCGATGACCGCCGGATACTGCTTGCCGGGCTGCAGATTCGCAGGCTTGAGCAAACGATAGTAAAGCTGCTGCCCATCGCTCGCCTGCACCGAGCCGAATTCCTCGGCGACCTGATTGGCAACATACGGATGATAGGGATGCGTGGCGTCCAGCGGATTCCGCAGCAGCCAGTGCTGTAACGAGCCATCGAGCTTGCGCAGGCTGGCCGACGGCGGCTGCTCCGGCGACGAATACACATCGAGATAGCCGCGCCCGCCCGGCAACAACTTCACATCGTGCCAGCCGGCTTCGCGCGACACGCGAGTGACCTTGCCGGGTTCCTTGGCATCCAACGGTGCCCAGTACAAATGCCGTTCCAGCGGCGAGTCCTTGCTGCCCAGGAAATAGACGCGGCCGTTGGATTCGTCGATGCCGACGAGCCCGTTCTCCGAGCCATCGCCGACCACCATCCAATCGCCGGCTGTCAGCGGGCGCAGCAGGGTGCCGTTCGAATCGTATAGATATAGATGTTTGTAGCCGCTACGACGCGAGGCCCAGACAAACTGTTGCTTGGCGTCCAGGAACTTGAAGTCGTCGTTCAGCTCCACCCAGTGCGGGCTGGTTTCGGTGAGCAGCACGCGCGCCGCGCCATTCGCGACCTCGATTTTCACCAGCTCCAGTTTTTTCTGATCGCGAGTCTGGCGCTGGATGCCGAGCGATTTCGAGTCGGGAAACCATTTGACGCGGGCCAGGTAGCCATCGCCCAACGCGAGGTCGAGATCGGTAACCTTGCCAGTCGCGAGCGCCACGACCTTCAACTCAACTTTGGTGTTGGCGGTGCCGGCGGCGGGATAGCGCTGACGAAACATGCGTGCGCCGTCCGCATTGATTTCGAAACGCTCAACTTCCTGCACCGGCGCATCGTCGATGCGAGTGAACGCGATGTGCGAATCGTCGGGCGACCACCAGTAGCCGGTGTCTCGCCCCATTTCTTCCTGCGCCGCGAATTCGGCGACACCGTTTTGCACGAGGCCGGCGCCGTCGGTGGTGATGGCGCGTTCCTGGCGCGTGCGCAAATCGATCACGAACAAATTCTGATCGCGAATGAAACTGACATGGCGGCCGGCTGGCGAAATCTTGGCATCGGTTTCGTACGAGGCGCTGTGAGTGAGGCGCGTCACCGGCTCGGACTTGGCTTCCAGATCGTACAAGTACAGGTCACCGCCCAGCGGCAGTAGCAGGCGTTTGCCGTCGCTGGAGAATTCATATTCGACGATGCCGCGCAATGAAGCGGTGCGTTGGCGTTCGCGACGCGCTTCTTCTTCGGCGGAAAGTTTCTCGTCATCGCCGACCAGCTTGCGCGAATCGACCAGCAGGCGCGCCGTGCCGCTGCGCGTGTCGAAGGCCCACAGATCCAGCTGATCCTTGTTATCGGCCTTGCATTGTAGATATGTAACGTAGCGGCAGTCGGGCGAAAACTTGGCTTCTAGCAGCCTGGGGCCAGCGAGATCGGGATCCGCGAAC
>NZ_JAEUPY010000565.1 GCF_016790065.1 Steroidobacter sp. | reverse complement strand
GTCGCAATCAACATTGCGATCTCCGCTGCATGTTACATCTGGGCCGGGGCGATCTCAGCGGCCCTGAGTTCACAGCGTTCACTACCTCATGCGCTCGCAGTGGGCGCGGTGCTTCTTCTATGGTCCTGCGCTTTGACGCTCGTGTCGCAGCCGCTTGTCATTGCCCAGTTGATTGTGGCTCTTGTTCTTCCGATTCCTTTGGCGGTTTGGGGCTCTCGTTTGCAACAGAAACTAGCGAGAGCGTCGCATGGCTGACAGCGCCGAGCTCACGATCCTCGTTGGGTTTTCAGATGGCTACAATTAATAGAACCCTTGCGACACTGCGCATCTCCGGAGAGGATCTAGACCCGGAAGAGGTATCGACTCTGCTTGGTCATCCTGCGGAACGGTCTCAGAAAAAGGGTGAGGAGATCATCGGCCGCAGCACTGGGGAAGTGAGAATTGCAAGATTCGGTATATGGGTGCTTAAAGCACCTGAGGCGCAACCCGGCGATATTGATGGTCAGCTAAACAGTATTCTTGAAAAACTGACGGATGATCTCTCGGTGTGGAAGCAGTTATCGGCGCGATTCGAGATGGACTTATTCTGTGGCCTGTTCATGGAAGGCGGAATGGAAGGATTATGCATCTCGCCGGAATCTTTGCTTCGCTTGGGTGAGAGGGGCATCGAGTTAGGGTTAGATATCTATGCCGGTGATGGTGAGCTCGCACGGGATGCTAACGCCGGTTGAGCGCAGCGATAGGCGGCAGAAAAACATAAGGGGTGATTTATGGGAATCGTGTTAAGCGCATTGCTTCTGTACGTGCTGGTGTCGAGTTTCAACGACGGGATCGAAGACGAGATCCGTTGGAAAGTGTTCGTCATCGCTGGCTTGGTCATTGCCCTTGAGCTGGGCGTTCGATATCTCGGGGTGTCGATGGCCTTGGCTCTGGCGGCTCTGCTGGGTTCAACCATACTGATTGCGCTGTTGCTCGTGGCTTGGTGCAAGCTCTCTCGCGCCGTTGCAGGCAAAGTCGCGGCTTCGTTTCTGGGCATTCGCGTGGCGCTTGGTCTGCTGCCGCTGTTGTTACAACGGATGGCCTGACGACTTATTCGGGAATAGCATGCACTCCAAGCCTGGCGCTCATGCCTTTCGAAAGAACTCCGACTAAATGCGCGATCATTTTATAATCATGGCTTCCTACAACACGTGGATGAACACGAAGTTGTACCAGGCAGCCGGCGAACTTTCCGCGAGTGAACTGAGCGAGAATAAAGGAGCATTCTTCGGCTCAGTGCTCGGAATTCTGAATCACCTGGTGGTTGCAGATCGGATCTGGCTGCAGCGATTCTCGGAGCATCCATCCCGCCACGAGGCGCTGTCGGATGTGCGTCTGCTGCCGAAGCCGCAAGCGCTGAACGAGATTCTATTCGCCGATTTCAAGGAACTGTCGGAGCACCGAAGAATGCTCGATGCAGTGATCGAGCGATGGGTGGGTAGCCTCACCGAGGCGGATATGGACCAGGCCATATGCTATGCAAACTCGAAGGGCGTTCGATTTTGCAGGCGGTTCCCCAGTCTGGTGCTGCACTTCTTCAATCATCAAACGCATCATCGCGGCCAAGCCACGACTCTGTTGTCGCAGTTCGGTAAGGACGTGGGTGTGACAGATCTGTTGGCGTTGCTGCCGAACGAGCTAGAAACATAACGGCGGCGCGTCTCTATGCTTTGGCGCGTGAGCTTTGCAGCTCGACACCTGAATCGTGGGGCGAGACGAAAACGGAGGCCGTGCTGACGTACGAGCCGCCTAAGTCGGTTACAACGCGAGCTTCGAATTCCAAGTCGTAGCCAGTACGAGTCCGGTCACCGGCGACGGCGGTTCTGCTCTCGGGTGAGCGACGAATATCGAGCCGTGCCTCGCGAAGCCACGCCGCGGGAAGACGACCCTTACGAAGCTGATCTTCGAATTTCTGCACGGCTAACCGGCGAGCGACTGCTGTCGGTGTCGAGTCGGCGAGTTCCTCAACCTGCTCGAGCAAATCAAAGTGAAGGCTGTCCGAAACCTCGATCAAGAATCCGAACAGCCAATAACCCCCAAAGTCGGAATAGCGACTCGTCAACGTCCCCAGGAAGTTATGCAGCACTCCGGGAATGACGCGTCGCGTGCTCATGACTAGCCGCCCGATGCATTAGTTACTTCGGCGCTCGAAGCCAATCCAACCGATCATCCGGCTCTTTCTTTGGCGAAGCCTGCACCCAATTCGCGGCGTCGTTCACATCGCCTTTGCCAGTGTACTTCGCATACGAGGGATACGGAAACAGCGGTCGAGTGCGAATCAATCCTTGCGCGCCGCTCTGAGTGGCGACGACGCGATCCGGTGCAACACCTTGTTCGACCCACTTCACCAACTCGGGCAGCAGTTCGAAAGTGTTGGGTGCGTTGCCGCCCCGGCAATGAAACATTCCGGGAACCATGAATACACGAAACCACTCGCGCACTTTCTCGCCGCCGCCTTGGCGAGAGGTCACTTGAGCGTAGTAATCAAGCATCGCCATCGGAGAAACGCCGGCATCGGCCCAGCCGTGATAGACGAGCAGCTTGCCGCCGCGTTGCTCAAACGCGCGAAGATCGGGTGATTCGAACGGAGCGACAGGATCGTACAAAGCGGCCATCTGTTCAGTCTTGGCGACGTCGGTGTCGAAATTGAACGTGCGATAGTTGTAGTCCGCCGGCGGATTGGTCGGGAACGCGAGATAGCGCAAATAGCCTTCCGCCAATGAGCGACGACCAGCGCCACTCCATGACAACTCGCTGCCATACGGCGTCGCCCCGGGCATCAACTTCTCGCCCTTGCTGTTCACTGGCCCGCTGTACAACGCCTTGGCTGCGGACACTTGCTCGGCCGTCAAACAATCCGGGCCGTCACCTTGCTTGCATTGAAGCTTGGCCGGATCAAATTTACACGTACGCGGATCGGTGAGGATGCCGTCGACCAAGCCATCGAGTTTGTCGCACGACTTCATGACACCTGCGTTCAGCACAGCGAGCTTGGCCGGTGTGAACACTTCGGAGCCGTCGTCGCGTAACAGCTTTTGCGCATCCCAATTGTTGGCGATAGCGCCGAGGCGGCCGGGGAAGGCGGGATCGCCGGCGATGATGCCGTCGAAGTCTTCAGGATAGTGCTGCGCTTCGGTGAGTCCTTCGCGGCCGCCGGTAGAACATCCGCGAAAATATGAGCGCGCCGGCCGCTTGCCGTAGTAACGTGCGGCCAGTTCCTTACCTGCAACGGACATCAAATGCGTGGAACGGCCGGCGTAGTCCTCGCGGAGCGAGGGATCGCTACCCCAAATCGGATCTTTGACGACCAATCCCACGTGGCCCATGTTGTGAGCGGCCACAACGAAGTTGGCGGCGAGTGCATCAGCGCAGTTATTGATGTTGATCACGCCGCAGAAACCGCCGCAGCCCACCTGAAAGTAGCGGCCGTTCCAGTTCTTGCTCGGCAAGCGCACTTCAAACTGAATTTGCGGCTGAATGTAGCCGTTGACGGCGCAATACTCGCCGGTGCCGTCCTTGGCCGCGATCAGCTTTGCCGAAAGCACGGACAGCGGCGCGTCGACACTGTTCTTAAAATCCTCGTCGACCAACCGTTCGCATTGCATGGAGGCAGTCAGTGGCGCATCCAGCGGCGCTGCGCCCGCCGCGTAAACGCCACTGCCCACAGCAAGTGACGCTACTAAAAGCAGGGAATGAGCTATGACCCTCACTGCGTTCATCGTGGACTGCACGGGCTTTCCTCTCACGTCACATGGTTGAGAATTCGTTGCGCCCGCGCGGCCTGGAGCGCGATGCCGGTGCAGGGGCCTTGCGTGCCTGCACCAACTTCGCATGCCTCAGTCGCGCGCGCCGGACTTGAATTATCGCTGCCAAGGTCTCTATGATCGTCATACATCATACAAAAATACCATCGTATTATCGGTTCGAATGGTGGTATGCAAGTTGCATTGTTGCGTAGCAATCGGAAGTTGAATGGCTGTGGGGATGCGCGAGGCCCAAAGAGCCTTGCCTAAACTTTTGAGGAGCTTGCATGAGACTCAGCAATCGCCGGGGCCGGTTTGCCGCCCGGATTAGCCAGGCAGTCGCGTTGGCCGCGACCGCGACGGTGAGCGTCGCCAATGCCCAGGAGACGGTCGTCGAGGAAATCGTGGTCACCGCCACCAAGCGCGAAACCACCATGAAAGACACGCCTGCGGCCATCGGCGCGATCAGCGGCGACGCGATCCGCGAAAGCCAGGCGTTCTCGTTGGAAAGCTTCGCGCGTTTGGATCCGTCCGTTCAGGTGAACAATCGCGGCGTGGGCGACAACCAGATCATCGTCCGCGGCATTGCCTCGTCGGGCAAGCCCACCGTCGGTTTGTACTTCGACGAAGCGGTGATTACCGGTCTCGGTCTGGACGGCGGCAGCGATAACCAGCCGAACATTCAGCTCCATGACATGGAGCGCATCGAAATTCTGAAAGGCCCGCAGGGCACGTTGTTCGGCGCCGGCTCGATGAGCGGCACGGTGCGCTTCATCACCAACACGCCGGACCTGGAGAAACAGTCGTTCTCGTTCTCCGGCGCGGCCGCGAGTGTGAAGGACGGCAATCCTTTCTATCAGGGCGAAGCGGTCGCCAACCTGCCCATCATCGACGACAAGTTGGGCATGCGCGCGGTGGTATGGGGCGATTCCGGTGGTGGCTACATCGACCAGAACCGCAATGGCACTCAGCACGATGATGTGAACGATCAATCGGTGTGGGGCACGCGCTTGACGTTGGCGTCGCAGATCACCGAGCAGTTCAAAGTCACGGTGATGGGTTTGTATCAGGAGAGCGATGCCGACGGCTCGCAGTATTTCGAGTTCAGTGAAGGTCCCTATCGCAACATTTCGCCGACCCAGGAACCGTTCGAAGACGAGATCAAGCTGTTCAGCGCGATTGCCGACTACGACGCCGGCTTCGGTACCTTTACCGGCACCGTGTCGTACATGGATCGCGACCTGAATTTCTCACGCGACAGCACGCCAACCGCCAATCGCTTCAATCTCGGCGTCGATCTCGCGTATCACCAGGCGCAGGAGATCTCCAACCTGTCCTCGGAATTCCGTTTCGCTTCGACGTTCGACGGGCCGTTGCAGTTCGTCACCGGCGCGTTCTACGCCGAGCAGAAATCCACAGCGCGAAATGCAGCGCTGGTGGCCGATTCGGCCACCGGTTTGGCTCGCTGTAACTTCCATGCGGACTGCGTCGCATCCGGCTTTGCTCGCGACGACATCAACTCGTCGACCGGCGAAGTGACCATCGATCAGTTCGCGATCTTCTCCGAAACCGAATACAAGTTCACCGACAAGTTCACCGGCACGCTGGGAGTGCGTTACTACACGGCCGACATCGGTCAACAAACGATCACGACGCAGTCGCTGCGGCATCCGGTGTTCTCACCGGTGCAGACTGCGGACGTGCTCTCGCTGGATGAAGACACCAGCGAAAACGAGATGAGCTACAACTTCGCGCTGGCCTATGCGTTGACCAACGACACTACGTTGTACAGCCGCGTGGCTTCGGGCTTCCGTCCCGGCGGTGCCAACGACTCCGACGCGGCAGCTCAGCAAGGCGTGATTGCGCCGGCCAAGTACGAGTCGGACACGCTGTGGAGTTTCGAAGTCGGTGCCAAGAGCTACTTCGCCAATCGCATGTTCTACACCGAAGTGTCGGTGTATCGGATCAACTGGTCCGATCAACAGATCTCGGTGACCGATCCGGGCGGTACGTTCGTGTACATCGCCAACGCTGGTAAGAGCTACGTGAACGGCGTCGAGTTTCAGTTGAACGGTCAGCCCACCGATGCGCTGTCGTTCAATATCGGTGCGACCTACACCGACTCGCGCTTGTCCGAAGATCTGCCGTCGACGGCGCAGACTTCGGGCTTCGATGGCGATCGCATTCCGTACACGCCGAAGTGGTCGTTCGCCGGCCAGGTGACGTACGAAGTGCCGTTCTCGTCGTCGCTCACCGGTTATGCCAGCACCAACTTCAACTATCGCGGTGTCTCGTACACCAACTTCAACAGCCAGTCGGACGACTACCAGGAGCTGGATTCCTACCTCCTGGTCGGCGTGCGTGCCGGCGTGCGGGTGGACGGTTGGGACGCGGGCATCTTCGTCGACAACGTTACCGATGAAACGCCTGAGATCGGTTTGCGCGTGACAGGCGACGGTTACCGCGTCTACACGACGCGGCCGCTGACCGCCGGTGTTCGCGTATCGAAGAGCTTCTGATCGTCGTGTGACGATGGCGGCCGTCTGCCTTGCGGGACGGCCGCATTTTGTTTATCCCTCGATGCGCGATCTCTATGGCTGAATCCCTATCCCAAATGCAGGCGGCCCGCTCCGAACCGGTGTTTTATCGCGGCTGGCTCACCGTCGTGGTGTGCTTGCTCGGCATCTCCACCGGGCCGGCGGCTTTCGGACTGTCCTCGTTGTTTCTGTTGGGCGGTCCGATCGGCGAGGAGTTCGGCTGGAGTCGCACGGCCATCAGTGCCGCCGTGTCGGTGATGATGTTGTGTACGGCCATCTCGCTGCCGTTGATGGGCAAGCTCGTCGACCGCTTCGGCGTGAAGCAGGTGCTGGTGCCCTCGGTCATCATCTTCGGGCTGTGTTTTCTGGCGGCGTCGATGATCCAGAACTACTGGCAGTTCATCGCGCTGTACGTGGCGATGGGGACGATTGCCGTCGGCACCAACAGCGTGCCCTACATGCGAGTGCTCACCGCTTGGTTCGATCGCCGTCGCGGCTTGGCGATTGGCATTGCCGGCAGTGGCACTGGTCTCGGCTTCGGCTATGTGCCGTTGATCACGTCATGGCTGGTGGCGCACTACGGTTGGCGCGGCGGTTACTTCGGGCTCGGCTTGATCATGTTGCTGTTTACGCTGCCGATGATTTTGTTTCTATTGCACGAGAAGCCGCAGTCGCTCGGCTTGCATCCGGACGGCGCGGTATCCGACGAGCCAGCTGCGCATCCGGTGGCGACAGGAGATTCGCTGGCCGAGGCCATGCGACGGCGTGACTTCTGGAGTCTGATCACCATCTTCGCCGGCCTGGCGTTCGTGTTGTATGGATTGATCCCGCACATGGTGCCCATGCTTCAGGATCGCGGCGTGCCGGTCGCACAGGCGTCGTGGTTGGCGTCGGCGTTCGGTTGGTCTGCATTCGGCGGCCGGCTGTTGATCGGCTTCCTGGTCGATCGATACGACGCGCGTCGGATCGCGTTCGTGTTCTTCTCGCTGTCGGCGATCGGCTTGGGGCTGCTGTCCGCGCCGCTGCCGATTTGGGTGTTCACCGTCGCGGCCATCCTGCTCGGCTTGAGCCTAGGTGCCGAGGTGGACATGCTCGCCTATCTCACCAGCCGCTACTTCGGCTTGAAGAACTTCGCGCAGATCTTCGGTGCCATGTTCTCGGCAGTGATGGTGGCGATGAGCCTCAGCCCGCTCGCATTCGGCGCCGTGTACGACTACACCGGCTCATACAAATCCATTCTCGCCCTCGGCGTGCCTCTGTGCGTGCTCGCCATCGTGTTGGTACTAGCGCTCCGTCCGTACGGCGAGCGCGCTCGCGGCGGCCCCATCTCCGTCACCTGAGCATAAAAAAAGGCCCGAGGTCATAACGACCCCGGGCCTCAACAAACATTACCTCGCGTCGACTACGCCGACTCTTTCGGCCCGCCCTTGTCGGCGATCTGCACGCGGAAGCCTGAGCGCAACTGCGGGTAGTAGTCCCAGATGGCCAGGTGCTGAGTGCAGCGGTTGTCCCAGAACGCGACCGAGTGCGGCTCCCAACGGAAGCGCACCTGGAAGTAGGCGTTCTCGCAGTGATGGAACAGGAACTGCAGCAGCGCTGCGCTCTCGGCCTCGGGCACTTCGTTGATGCGGGCGGTGAAGCCTTTGTTCACGTACAGCACTTTGCGGCCCGTTGCCGGATGGGTGCGAATCACCGGATGCACGGCGACCGGGTACTTGCCGTCCGGATTGAAGCGGCCGAAGGCGAGCTTGCCGTCGTGAGTAGCGGTCAGGCCTTCGAGATAAGCCTTCATCCGATCCGAGAGCGCGTCATACGCGGCGTACATGCTCGCGAATATCGTGTCGCCGCCCATCGTCGGCAGGGTGTGCAAATAAAGAATGCTGCCCATCGGAGGAATCGTGGCGCACGACATGTCGGTGTGCCATTCCTCGCCAGCCACGTGTTTGGAATTCGCGTCCGCCTGTAGCTTGCGCACTTCGGGATGATCCGGCAGGCCCTGCAACGCGTGGATCTGCAGCTCGCCAAAATACTGACCGACGCGCTTTAACGACGGCGGATCGAGCTGCTGATTACGGAAGAAAATCACCTGATGATCGGCGATGGCCTGATTCAGGTCGGCCAGCTGCTGAGTGCTCAGTGGCTTGCTCAGATCGATGCCCGAGATGATGGCACCGATGGTCGGCGTGAGCCGGTCGGCGGTAAGCGTCTGGTAGCTCTGGCTGGGCGGAACGGCGGGCTTCGGATGGGCGGCCATGAGGAATCTCGGAAAAAGGGGTCAGATTTATTTACGAAGCAAGTTGGTCGCGTGCGCGTACTAGATCGAGCGCGACGTCGGTGATCATGTCTTCCTGGCCGCCGACCATGCGGCGCCGGCCGAGCTCGACCAGGATAGTGCGGGTATCGAGCCCATAAGTCGCCGCCGCTTTCTCGGCGTGGCGTAAGAACGAGGAATAAACGCCGGCATAGCCGAGCGTCAGCGTCTCGCGATCGACGCGCACCGGTCGATCTTGTAACGGGCGAACCAAGTCCTCCGCCGCGTCCATCAGCTTGAACAGGTCGCAACCATGCTGCCATCCGTAGACGTCGGCGGCGGCAATGAACACTTCCAACGGCGCATTACCTGCGCCTGCGCCCATGCCGGCAAGGCTGGCGTCCACGCGGATCGCGCCGTTCTTCACGGCGAGAATGGAATTCGCAACGCCTAAGCTGAGATTGTGATGCGCGTGAATGCCTCGTTCGGTCTCGGGCTTGAGCACGCGATCGTAAGCTTGGAAGCGAGCGGCGGTGTCATCCATCGTCATCGCGCCACCCGAGTCAGTCACATACACACAATGCGCGCCGTAGCTTTCCATCAGCTTCGCTTGCGCGGCGAGCTGCTCAGGCGGGCTCATGTGACTCATCATCAAGAAGCCAGACACATCCATGCCCAGGTTGCGTGCGTATTCGATGTGCTGCTGAGAAACGTCGGCTTCAGTGCAATGTGTGGCGATGCGCACCGAGCGCACCCCGAGATCGAACGCGTGTCGCAAGTCGTGAACGGTGCCGATGCCGGGCAACAGCAACGTCGTGAGCTTGGCGTGTTTGATGACGCTGGCGACGGCTTCGATCCATTCCCAGTCGGTGTGTTTGCCGAAACCGTAGTTGAATGAGGAGCCAGCCAGGCCATCGCCATGCGCGACTTCAATGGCGTCGACGCGTGCTTCATCCAGCGCTCTGGCAATCGCTTTGACGTGTTCGACGCTGTATTGATGACGGATGGCGTGCATGCCATCGCGTAACGTCACATCTTGAATGTAGAGCTTACTGGTCGGGCTCATGCAGCGATCTCCTCGCGGAGATTGAGTGCCACGCGCTCGGCAGTTCGTAGCGCGGCCGACGTCATGATATCCAGATTTCCCGCGTATGCAGGCAAGTAGTGTGCGGCGCCTTCCACTTCCAGGAATACGCTGACTTTGAGTCCGACGAACGAGGCGTCCACGCCTTCGAACGGCAATTGCACGCCGGGGCCGACGCGCTCGAATTGGACGTTTTGTTTCAAACGATAACCGGGCACGTAGCTCTGTACCTCGGCCACCATCTTCTGAACCGCGGCTGCGATGGCGCTCTCATCCGCAAGGGCGGTGAGACAGTACACCGTGTCGCGCATGACCAGCGGAGGCTCAGCGGGGTTCAGCACGATAATGGCCTTACCGTGCCGCGCCCCGCCTACCTGTTCGATGGCTCGTGCCGTGGTCTCAGTGAACTCGTCAATGTTTGCTCGCGTGCCCGGGCCGGCGGATTTGCTGGCGATGGAGGCGACGATTTCGGCGTACAACACCGGCGCGACTTTGCCGATCGCTGCGACGATGGGAATGGTTGCCTGGCCGCCGCAAGTCACCATGTTTAGATTGGCGGCGCCGAGATGCTGCTCGCCATTGACCGGTGGAATCACGAACGGACCGACGGCCGCAGGCGTTAGATCGATCAACTTCTTACCGTGTGCGCGCAGTACCGAGTCGTGGTGTTTGTGAGCTGCCGCTGAGGTGGCATCGAATACCAAGCGCACTTCTTTGAACTCGGGCATGGCTAGAAAGCCGTCGATGCCCGCGGCCGTGGTCGCGACCCCAAGTCGCTGCGCTCGAGCCAGGCCTTCGGATTGCGGATCCACGCCGACCATGGCCGCCATCCGCAAAGTGCGGCTGGTGCGCAGGATCTTGATCATCAGATCGGTGCCGATGTTGCCGGAGCCGATGATCGCTACCGGGACGCGCTCTGACGGGGCCATGGCTGGAGTCCGGGGTGAAGGGATGTCACTAAGGTAGTATGATCATACAATATTATCAAATACAGGCCGCCGCTGGGGCGGTGGGGCAGGGCCATGCGACGTAATCTGCCGCTGGGCATGATCGGCTTTGGCGCCATGGGGCGCGAGGTCATGACGGCATTATTGAAGCTGGGCGAGACGGCCGCGATGCAGGCGGTATTGGTCCGTCCGGGCCGCGAGGCGCCGCATGCGGTTCACGATGTTCAGGCCTTGATCGCGGCGGGGCCGCGCGTGGTCTTGGAATGTGCGGGCCACTCGGCGGTCCGGGAGTTCGTCGTGCCGTTGCTGCGGGCGGGGATCGATGTGATCGTGTCGTCCGTCGGCGCGCTCGCCGATGATGAGCTCAGAGACGAACTGCTCGATGCTGAACAGGGCGGCGGTAGAGCGCTGCTGCCGGCGGGCGCGATCGCCGGCCTCGATGGTTTATTGGCCGCACGGCTCGCGGGCTTGGACGAAGTGACCTACACCTCGTTCAAACCACCGCATGCCTGGCGTGGCACGGCGGCTGAGCAGGTGCTCGACCTGAATCATTCCGAGCCGGAGCGGGAGTTTTTCGCCGGCTCGGCGCGTGCCGCGGCGCTGGCTTATCCCAAGAACGTCAACGTGGGTGTGGCTATCGCCTTGGTGGGCTTGGGAATGGACGCCACGCGGGTGCGGTTGGTGTCGTCACGCAACGTTACCGACCCGCTCGGCAGGATCGAGGCTCATGGCGCGTTCGGACATTTTCGGTTCGATATTTTCGCGCGTGCAGCCGCCGATAATCCGAAAACCTCGGCGCTGACGGCGTACAGTATCGTGCAATGTGCCCGCCTCGGCGGCGCTTACCCCATCTCCGGGCTCTGCCAGCGATCGACGCTCGCGTAATATCAACGGCAAGCTAGTTTGAGGACCGGCCTTGGAATACCAGGATCTACGCATCGTTGAAAATCCCACGCTGGTGCGTGAGCACGCGTTGGACAAACTCCGCAACGCCATCAGCCGTGGCTTGTATCCACCTGGCATGCGCTTGGTGGAACGTGAGCTGTGTGAGGCGTTGGGTGTCAGCCGCACCTCGGTGCGCGAAGCCTTGCGACAACTGCAGGCGGAAAATCTGATCGAAGTCGGCAAGCGTCGCAACATCACGGTGGCGATTGTTTCTTCGAAAGATGCTGAAGATATTTATCTGATGCGAGAGATGCTCGAGACGCTGGCGGTGAAGCGTTTCGTCGCGCTGGCTGACGAGAATGCGATCAAGAAGCTGGTGCGCATTCACAAGGATTTGCGCAAGGTGCTCAACAAGGGTGACGTGCGCGAGCTGGCCATCATGGCTGGCGAGTTCTACGAAACCATTTTGAATAACTCGGGCAGCAAGGTGATTGCCGACATGGCGCGGCAGTTGCTGACGCGAGTGAACTATCTGCGCATGCGATCGATGGCGGAGCCGCATCGGTTGGAAGATGGCATCCATGAGTGGGATCGCTTGATCGAAGCCATCGTCGAGCGGAATGCGAATGCTGCTGCGAAGGCGATGGGCGATCACCTAGCGAATGCGCGTCGGGCTATCGTCGCTAAGTTGCAGGCGGAAGAAGAGCAGGCCGCGGCGACGGCTGTGCCTGTTCGTGCGGCTGGGGTTCGGCGGTCTGGGTAAGAGAATCGGAATTCAGAGAAGAGGCGTCGGTGGCTTGCAGCGCCAGGGCGGGGATCTCTCCTCCCGGCACCGCGCACGGCCGCAGCGCGTTGCGCTGCTTGCCGCACATCCCTGCTGAGCGCTGCTGCGACTAGCACGTCCCTGTACGTCGAAGCTGCCGGGGGGAGAGACCCCCGCCCTGGCGCTGCCTAAACACTGAGGTGTGTTCGAGCACTCAGAGGCTCCTGTCGTCACGCTCTGCGCGAGCATCTACGTCCCATCCTAATTTGGACCTAAGCTACTACCACTAAGCTGTAGGCAGCGGCAGTATCACTGTATGACTCTATGTTTGTCATACAAAGCAATCCCGAGCTACACTCCGCTCATTGCCAGCGGAAGTTCGGTTCATGGGCACAGCTCGGGCTATAGATCGGGTCATCATTGCCGGTGCGGGGCCGATTGGCGCCATCCTGGCGTACGCACTTCGGCGGCGAAATATTCCGGTCGTTCTGATCGAGGCGCTGGCTGCGCCTGAGATCGACTGTCGCGCGGCTTCGTGTCATCCGCCTACGGTGGCCATGATCGAGGAGCTGGGTCTGCTCGAAGACGGCCTCGATCAGGGACTCGTCTCTCCTGTATTCAATTATCTGGATCGCGTCACCGGCGAATTGATCGGGCGCTTCGACATCGAAGCCATGCGGGAGCGGCCGGCGCATCCGTATGTATTGCAGTGGGAGCAGTACAAGATCGTCGGCTCCGTGATCAATCGCTTGGCCAGCGATTCTGATGCAGACATTCGCATGTCGACGCGCGTCGTCGCTGTCGAGCAGGACGCGGACAAAGTTGACGTCACCGTGACCACGCCCGATGGCGGCAGCGAAATCATTTCCGGTCGCTATCTGGTCGGCTGCGATGGTGGCCGAAGCACCATTCGTAAGCTGGTGGACATCGAGTTCGAAGGCTTCACCTGGCCGGAGCGCTTCCTAAAAATCGATACACGCTTCGACTTCTTCGGATTGCGACCCGAGCTCAGCAATCGCAATTATTTCTCCGATCCCGAGGAATGGTTGAATCTGTTCAAGGCGCGCGGCGCGAGCGGTGAAGGGATGTGGCGTGCGGTGAGTCCGACGTTGCCGGAGCAAACCGATGAGGAACTGCTCTCGCCCGAAGCTGTGGAAGCGCGATTGCAGAAGTTTTGTCCCAAGCCTGGCCGCTATGAAATCGCGACCATCGCGCTCTACAAAGTGCATCAGCGTGTCGCGGCTACGTTCAATCACGGCCGCGTGTTGTTGGCCGGCGATTCGGCGCACGTGAACAATCCTGTGGGCGGCATGGGTATGAACGGCGGCATTCATGACGCAATCAATCTCGCCGACAAGTTACAAGCCATCTGGTTCGAAGGTGCCGAGGCACAGCCATTATTCGATCAGTACACGCGGCAGCGGCGCAAGGCGCAGGTGGATTACGTGCAGGCGCAGAGCATTCAGAACAAACAGACGCTGGGCGAGAAGGATCCGGTGGAGCGTGCACGTAAGCTGGATGGGATTCGCCGTCAGTCCGCCGATCCCGAGTTGCACGATGCTTTCATTCGTCGCGCCTGTTTGATCGACAGCTTGCGCGACGCCAACGCCACTCTTTGAGGAAAGCCCATGTCCATTGCCCGCCATCCTCGCCCGCCTGAGTTGGTCGGGGTTTCGCTCGAGCAAATCATGGATCGTTACGTCGCACGCTTCGCCGACCGGACGCCGGATTGGAACGCGTTTTCCGATGCGAATATCGACGGCTATCGTCGCGCGCAACATCGCTTCGTCGGCGCGGGTGCGTCGGGTAAGCACGATGACGCCAAGATCGTGCCGGCGGGTAATTTCACGCTGTCCATCATGTTGGTGCCGCCGGGGCAGGGCAACGCGCCGCATACGCATGAGGTCGAGGAAATATTCTTTGTCCTGCAAGGCCGGTGCGTGGTGTTCATCGAAGATGAAGAGGGCCGGCGGTTGAGCAAAGAGCTGCAGCAGTGGGAAATGATTTCCTGTCCGCCGGGCGTGATTCATGGCTATGTGAATGAAACCAACGAGCCGGTGTATTTACAGGTCATGTTGGGTCGTGGCCGGCCTGAGACGGCGGGTTTCGTCGATCAGAAGTTGTTCGAGAATCGTGACGCGCATCTGACGCGCACCTGATGTTCACTACGCGGCCGGAGATTCGCGGCACTTTCGGCGTCGTTGCATCGACGCACTGGATCGCGTCGGGCGTCGGCATGGCCATGCTCGAGCGTGGCGGTAACGCGTTTGACGCTGCGGTCGCCATCGGCTTCACGCTACAAGTCGTCGAGCCGCATTTGTGCGGGCCAGCTGGCGAAGTGCCGATCGTTTTCAAATCAGCGCGCGATAACGCGCCCACCGTGCTTTGTGGTCAAGGTGTCACGCCGGCGGCTGCAACCATTGAGCGGATGCGTTCGATGAACCTCGACATGGTGCCGGGCTCGGGGTTGCTTGCGGCCACCGTGCCGGGATCGTTCGATGCGTGGATGACGCTCCTGCGCGATCACGGCAGCATGCGGCTGGCGGATGTATTGGAGCCTGCGATTCATTACGCGGAGGCTGGCCATCCGCTGTTGCCTGGAGCGTCGCGAGCGATTGGCGATGTCGCGGAGGCGTTTCGAAAAGAGTGGCCGATGTCGGCGCCGGTTTGGTTGCCCAACAATGAAGTGCCGGCGCCGAATCAGTTATTCCGTAATCCGGCCCTAGCTGCGACCTGGCGAAAAATTCTCAGCGCGACGGGCGAGGGCAGTCGCGAACAACAGATCGAGCGCGCCCGTGCGGCTTGGTCGAGTGGGTTTGTTGCTGAAGCCATCGATCGCTTCTGTCGTACGCAAGAATTGATGGATGCGAGCGGTCAGCGCCACAAAGGTCTGCTGACCGGCGATGACATGGCGAAGTGGCAGGCCAGTTACGAAGCGCCGCAGACGTTTCGTTATCGCGATTGGATGTTCTGTAAGACCGGGCCTTGGGGCCAAGGGCCGGTGCTGCTGCAAGCGTTGTCGCTGCTCGCTGGTTATGACTTCTCGACGTTGCCGGCGTCCGAGCCCGAGTTTGTTCACATCGTGCTTGAGGCGCTGAAGCTAGCGTTCGCGGATCGCGAAGCTTATTACGGCGATCCGAACTTCATGCCGGTTCCCGTCGAGGCATTGCTGAGCGAGAGCTATGCGGCTGAGCGTCGCAAGTTAATCGGCGATAGTGCCTCGCACGAACTGCGGCCCGGGGTGTTGCCTGGCTTCGAGGCGCAGGTCGCGAAGAGCTTGAGCATGGTGCGCATTGCCACCGGCGAGAGCGGCGGGCTCGGGGTTGGTGAGCCGACCATGATGCATTTGAAGCCGACCTTGAAGCCCGGCGACACAGTGCACTTCGATGTGATCGATCGTTTCGGCAACCTGGTGTCGGCGACGCCTTCAGGGGGTTGGCCGCAATCGTCACCGACCATTCCTGAGCTGGGATTCGCGCTCAATACCAGAGCGCAGATGTTCTGGTTGGAGCCTGGGCTGCCGGGCAGCCTCGCGCCCGGTAAACGGCCGCGTACGACGCTTACGCCGACGCTGGCGACGCGTGACGATGGTACGTCGATGATTTGTGGTACGCCGGGTGGCGATCAACAGGATCAGTGGCAACTGATTTTCCTGCTCAGACATCTTCATCATGGCTTGGATTTGCAGCAGGCCATCGATGCGCCGCTGTTTCATAGCGTGCACTTTCCGGCGTCGTTCTATCCGCGCGAGGCGATGTTAGGCGCGGCTGTGATCGAAGAGAGCTACGGAGAGAAGGTGATCGCTGAGCTGAGACGCCGAGGTCATGACGTGAAGGTCGCGCCGGCTTGGTCGGCCGGAAGACTCACAGCAGCGTCGCGCGGAACGGATGGAATATTGCGAGCGGCGGCTACGCCAAGGCTGATGCAGGCGTACGCAGTCGGCCGCTAAGAAACATTCCAAAGGTCATCTGACCAAATAAACCTTGCCGTCACTCACTTCGATCGGCCAGGTGCGCAGCGACTGCTTACACGGCAGGCTCTTGGCCTTGCCGGAGCAAACATCGAAGCTGCCGCCGTGCATGGGACAGAACACGATGTTTCCTTGCAGTCGCCCTTCGGACAGCGACGCGATGGCGTGCGTGCATTCGTCATCGACCGCATAGAGCTTGCCGTCGACATTGCACACCAGGATCGGGTCCAGTCCCTCGGGCTGAACGCGCAGCATGGCGCCGGGCGCAACGTCATCCGCCGCACACAACAGGCGTCGATCGGCAAAGGTCATGGCGGCTCGTTCGCAGCTCACTGCACGGGGTCCAGAATCCAGTTTCTGTAGTATTGTCATACAAAGTTCGCGCGGTCAACCGGGAATTGCCCGAGGCGCGAACTGATTGAGCGGCGAGCGCGAGGTCAGCCGCCAGGCTGAAAGCGTTCGGCGCGGATGGCCTTGGTGGCGACGCCGTGTGCGCTCAAGGCTTTGCGGGCGGCGTCGACCATGAGTGGCGGGCCGCAGAGGTAGCAAACGGTGGCGGCATCGAAGTCTTCGCGTCGAAGTAACGAGACCGCGGTGCCACTGTGTAAATCGATGTCTGCGCCTTCCATGACGGCGATGCGCACTTCGAGTTCGGGCATGGACGCGGCGAGCGCGGCCAGCTCTTGTTCGTAAAACAATTCCTGTCGACGCGTGCAGCCGAAACATAGCAGTGCCGGCTGACCGCGACCGCGCAGTGAGCGGACCATCGACAACACCGGCGCGAGTCCCGTCCCGCCAGCGACAAACACATGACGAGTCGCGCGATCGTCGAGCCCGAAAGATCCCAGCGGCGCCTGCAATTTCACGCGATCGCCGACCTTCGCAGTCTCCTGCAGCCAGCGCGACATCGTTCCATTCGGCACCAGCCGAATCATGAGCTCGAGCAGCGGCAGATCGGTGGCGGTGCTGGCAATCGAGTAGGCCCGCGCTTCACCGACGCCAGGCGCGGCGAGGCGGACATACTGACCAGGCTGAAAAACAAAATCCTCGGCGCGATCCAGCTGCAACTTGAGTAAGGCAACCGACGGCGCGCCCCGACGCAACTCGACGATCTGCGCCGAATGTTTCGACGGCAAAGATGGCGCGTCATGCAGCGAGTAGGGCAGCTCGAAGGTGGCGTCGGTCTTGATCCGCGTAAGGCACGCGGGCCGCAACCCCTCGGCCAGCTCGTCAGCATTCACGGGCATTTTCCCGGTCACATCGACCACGGATTCCCCGGCCAGGCATTGGACGACACAGCTGCCGCAACTGCCGGAACAGCAGTCATAACGCACCGGTGCATCGGCGGCGAGCGCGCCTTCCAGCAGCGTCTGGCCGGGCGCAACCGCAACGGTCAGCTCGGCCCCGTCCTGAAAAATCAACCGCGCCCGCTGCATTAAGGTAACCGCCTATCCGTTCAACGCCATATTGCATGATTATCATACAATCATATAACGTGGCTCCAGCGAGAGGGGTGGGCAATGGATTCGAGAGTCGGCGAAACCGCGCGAGCTTTGTTGGATGCGTATGGCGGCGCGCCGCTGCCTCCAATCCGCACTCGTTTCGACGCGGGCGACACCCGGACGGCCTATGCCGTTCAGCAGGCTCAGATTTCGCATTGGATCGAGAGCGGCCGCCGGCCCGTGGGTCGCAAGATTGGGCTGACCTCGCCGGCGGTGCAGAAGCAGCTCGGCGTGGCCGAGCCGGATTTCGGCCAACTATTTGCGGACATGGTGTACGGCACGGGCGAGACCATCCCGGTGTCGCGACTTCAGCAGCCACGTGTCGAAGCCGAGATTGCACTGATCTTGTCGCGTGACTTGGATATGGCGCACGCAACAGTGGCAGATGTCATCGCCTCGGTTGGTTGTGTGTTGCCAGCGCTCGAAGTCGTCGGCAGTCGTATCGCCGGTTGGAACATCGACATCGTCGACACCATCGCCGACAACGCTTCGTCGGGCGTGCTGGTGCTCGGCGGGCCTGCGCAGCGCCTCGAAGGACTGGACCTAGTGAATTGCGCGATGACTATGACACTCAACGGCAAGTCGGTGTCGAGCGGTTACGGTCGTGATTGTCTCGGCGGCCCGCTTAATGCAGCGGTGTGGCTGGCGAGACGTTCGCGCGAATTGGGTCGGCCGCTCAAAGAAGGCGAGCTGGTGATGACTGGCGCGCTCGGCCCGATGACATCGGTGAAAGAAGGCGACGTCGTCCACGCGACCATCGCCGGCATCGGCACGGTGAGTGCGCACTTCGCTTGACGATCAACAAATCGAGTTTTTGTTTCGAGGATGCAGTAGATCATGAGTGATGACGCGCAAACCCCGGAAGGCGTCCGTCCCGAAGTCGCCGCGGCAGTGGGCGATTGGCGCGCCTATGTGGAAGCCAAGCTGGGCTTTCGCAATCACTGGTATCCGGTGCGCTTCTCCAATGAGCTGGTCGAAGGCCAGCTGATCACCGTGACGGCGCTCGGCGAAAAGCTGCTGCTGAAGCGCATCGACGGCAAGGTGTACGCGATCCGCGATCGTTGTTTGCATCGTGGCGTGCCGTTGTCACGCAAGCCGGATTGTTACACCAAGGACACCATCACCTGCTGGTATCACGGCTACACCTATCGTTTCCAAACCGGCGAACTGGTGAACATTCTGGCCGTGCCCGACAGCCGCTTGATCGGTCGTCGCAAGATCATGAGTTTCCCGGTGCAGGAAGCCAAAGGGCTGATCTTTGTGTTCATCGGCGATCTGGATCCGGTGCCGCCGCTGAGTCAGGACGTGCCGCCGGGCTTCCTCGATGACGACGTGATGATTCTAGGCAAGCATCGCGTGGTGAACTCGAATTGGCGTCTCGGTGCCGAGAACGGCTTCGACGCCTTGCACATCTTCATTCACAAGGACACGACGCTGCGTCATTACCGCACGTTCAACTTCCCCATCGGCCACACGCCGCTGCCGGGTGCCGTGCAAGTGGTGGAAGATGCGGCTGGTCCCAAAGGTGTGATCGACGACTTCGCTCAGCACAAGCCCGTTTGGGATGGCGTGATCGACGGTCGCGTGGTCGTGCGTGGTCCACGCTCGGAACAAGTGCAAGGCACGTCGGCGTCGGTTGGGACTTCGATCTGGCTGCCGGGTGTGTTGAAAGTCGAATCGTTTCCGCTGCCGGGTCTGACGCAGTTCGAGTGGTATGTGCCGCTGGATGGCAAGACGCATCTGTATGTGCAGACCATCGGCACTCAGGTGCAAACCGACGAGGATAGGATTCAGTTCGCCAACGATTTCGAATCCATCTACAAGCCGCACGGCTTGGACGGGTTCAACGCCGACGACATTTGGGCGCGCGAGGTGACCGAGCCGTTCTATGCCGACGACTTCGGTTGGGTGGATGAAATGTTGTGCGAGCCCGATTCGACCATTCTGGAATGGCGACGGTTGGCGAGCCGGGCCAATCGCGGTATTCAGACTCCTCAAGACCTGCGCTGATTATCCAAGCCATGAGCAGCACGACCGAATTCGCCTCGCACTTCGTCGACACCAACGGCATTCGCACCCACTACCTGGAAGCCGGTAGTGGTCCGACGTTGGTGCTCATGCACGGCGGTGGCGCGGGTGCCGATGCTTACGGCAACTGGCGAGAGTGCATTCCGATCTTCGCCAAGAAATTTCGGGTCATCGCGCCAGACATGGTCGGGTTCGGGCGTAGCGATAAGCCTGCGCCTGAGGTCTACACATACGATCAGCCGGGACGGAATCGTCAGTTAGTGACGTTGCTCGATGTGCTCAACATCGACAGGGCATTCTTGGTCGGCAATTCCATGGGTGGCGCCACATGTATTGGCGCGACGTTGCAGCGTCCAGAGCGTGTCGAGCGGCTGGTGTTGATGGGCAGTGCGGGTCTACCGATTCCGGAAAGGCCGTCACCGCAGTTACTGCACAACTTGAATTACGATTTCACCGTCGACGGCATGCGCCGAGTGATTGCGGGGTTGACCTCGCCGAAGTATTCGCCGCCCGAAGAGCTGGTTCAGTATCGCTACAACCTGACTCTGGAGCCGGGCGCGAAAGCTGCGTTGGCAGCAGTCAACACCGAGACCCGCAAAGGCACGCTGAACTACGCCGAAGATGTTTTGCAACAAATCAAACAACCGGTGTTGATCGTGAACGGCAAGGAAGACGGCGTGTCCACGTTGGCGCGTGCGCACCGTTTTCTGGAGTTGTTCGAAAACAGCTGGGGCTACATCGTGCCCCATTGCGGTCACTGGGCCATGATCGAGCACACCGCCGACTTCTGTGCTGCCGTCGAACGGTTTCTGACCCAGCCGGTGAACTGACGTGGCAGCCGCGCCGCAGGGTGTGCACGAACTGATCGAGCACTTGATCGAGACACCAGCGGATCGCGGTTTGATTCGCACCGATCCGGAATCGTTGTTCGATCGTTTCGGCATCCCCGCGGATGTGCGCCAGACCTTGCGAACCGGCAGTCGTGACGATTTGCATCGGCTCGGCATTCATCCCAATCTGGTGATCAAGTGGCTGATCTGGTCGGGCCGGCCGACCATGCCGTTCTTTGCCATCGACTATTACTTCGCGAGGCGCTGAGCGTGGGCGAGATCGTTGGCGCATTCGCCATGTCACACGTGCTGGGCTCTCCTGTCGGGTTGGAAGAGCAGGCCGAGCGTGTGTTCGTCGGCATGAAAGAGCTGGGACGTCGCTTGCGTGAAGCTCAGCCGACGTTGTTGGTGATGGTCACCAGCGATCATTTGAACAACTTCAAACTCGATCAGCCCATGCCGTTCGCCATTGGCACCGCGGATGCTTATACGCCGTATGGCGATATGGGGTTGCCGACAGAGCAGATTCGCGGTGACGCTGCGTTCTCGACCGGCTTCGCGATGTTTGCTAGCGATCGTGGTTTCAAGCTGTCCAAGCCGGCACGCTTGCGGCCGGATCATGGCGTGATGATTCCGCTTGGCATCGTCGATCCCAAGCGCGAGCTGCCCATCGTGCTGTTGTACGTGAATACGGTGTACACGCCGGCGCCGACGCCGCAAGAGAGTTGGCGGCTGGGGGAGCTGCTGCGTGAGTACATCGCTGAACACTGCAAGGCCGATGAACGAGTGGCGTTGCTCGCGGGCGGTGGCCTTTCGCATTGGCTGGGCGTGCCGGAAGAAGGCCGCGTCAATGAAGCGTGGGATCGCTGGTTCATCGACAAGCTCGGCACCGGGCAGGGCGCGGAACTCGCGCAGCTCAGCAACGATCAGATCCTGCTCGATGCCGGTAATGGTGGCCTCGAAGTGAACGCCTGGATTACTCTGGCGGGCACGATTCCCGGTGCGACCGGCGAATGTTTGTTCTATGAAGCCATTCCGGCCTGGGCGAGTGGCATGGCCGGCATGGCGTTTCAGGTCCGTTGACCGTTTTGTAACGTCGCCGCACGATGTTTTTCTATATGGGCGGCAGCGGTAAGCGATGACTTCCTGGGATTTGTTGATCGCCGCGTTGGCGGCGGTCGGAGCCGGTGCCATCAATGCATTGGCGGGCGGCGGCACGTTGATCAGCTTTCCAGTGCTGGTCGCGGTCGGTGTGCCGCCGGTCGCGGCCAATATCACTAACGCCGTCGCGTTGTGCCCGGGCTACTTCGGCGCGACGCTCGCGCAATTGCCCAATCTCAAAGGTCAGCGCGCGCAACTGCTGTTGCTGGTGCCCATTGCTGTGCTCGGCGGTCTCGCCGGCGGCATGATTCTAGTGCGCACCGGTGAGCGCACGTTCACTGCGTTGGTGCCTTGGATGATCCTGGCGGCGTCACTGCTATTAGCGGTGCAGGAGCCAGTTAAAAAATTCGTCACCAAACGCTTGTCGAATACTTCGCACCAGCACCACACCGTGCTGCTGTCGGCGTTGCCCATCGCAGCGGCTGCCATCTACGGCGGCTTCTTCAGCGCCGGCATGAGTGTGCTGTTGCTGGCCGTGCTCGGGTTGACGGTGGACGATTCGCTCACCCGCCTGAACGCGCTCAAGCAAGTGCTGGCGTTCAGCGTCAACATCGCCGCGGCCGTGTTCTTCCTGTTCTCCGACCAGGTGGTTTGGTCGGCAGCCGTGGTCATGGCAGTCGGCGCGCTGATCGGTGGTGCAATCGGCGGCAAGCTGGCCGGCAAGATGCCGCCGGCCGTCCTGCGCTGGACCGTCGTAGTCGCAGGTATCGCGATTGCCATCGCGTACTGGGTGAAATCCTCCTAGTCGCCCCCAGACTCCCAGTCAGCCCGCGGCCGCTGTACGAATCGGCGCGGGTGTCATTGGCTTGCCAAGCTCTTTAGAATTGGCAGTCCACTGTCCCCTCATCTGGATCCGGGGTCTTTATGACTGCTGCGAGTAGCGATCTGCCGGTATTTTCCGCCATCAAGCCTGCCGAAGTGGAGGCCAAGGTGCGCGTCTTGCTGGACGCCAATCGGGCCGAGCTGGAGCGCTTGCTGTCCGTTCCGCCGAGTTGGAAGTCCGTGGTCGAGCCGCTCGAGGAAATGCAGCACCGGTTGTCGCGGACCTGGTCGCCGGTGGGTCACATGAACGGCGTGGTGAACAGCGATGAGCTGCGCGCCGCCTACAACGCCTGCTTGCCGTTGCTCACCGCTTGGAACACCGATCTGGCTCAGAACGAGCGTCTGTACCAGGGCTACGAAACTGTGTTGCGAACCGAAGGCGCGCAACTCACGCCGGGTCAGCGCAAGCTGGTCGAGAACGCGCTGCGCGACTTTCGTTTGGCAGGCGTGGCGTTGCCGCCCGACAAGAAACAAGAATACAAAACGTTGGTTGAGCAGCTGGCCACGCTGCAATCCAAGTTCGACGAGAACGTGCTGGACGCGACCAACGCCTGGTCTCGCCATCTCACCGATGCCAAGCAGATCGAAGGACTGCCCACGCCCATCGTGGACCGCGCTCTGGCCGCTGCCGAAGCGAAACAGCTGACTGGTTGGTTGTTCACGCTCGATGCGCCCAACTATCAAGCAGTGTTGATGCACGGTGCGCACGAGCCGCTGCGTCGTGATTTCTATCATGGCTGGACCACGCGCGCGTCGGATCAGGACGGCAATGCCGGTCGCTGGGACAACACCGCGCTGATGGATCAGATTCTCGCTGTTCGCAATCAAGTGGCGAACCTGGTCGGCTATCCGAACTACGCCGAGTACTCGCTGGCCACGAAGATGGCGACGTCGGTGCCGGAAGTGCGCGGTTTTCTGGAGCAGCTCGCGACCAAGAGCCGCCCGGTGGCGCAGCAGGAATTCGATGAGCTCAGCAAGTTTGCAGGCCGCGAGCTGAATGCTTGGGACGTTGCTTACTACGCCGAGAAGCTCAAGCGCGAACGTTTCGATCTGTCCGAAGAGGCGTTGCGGCCGTATTTCCCATTGCCGCGCGTGCTGTCTGGCATGTTTGCCGTGGCCGAGAAACTGTACGGCGTGCGGATCGCCGAGCGCAACGGCGTCGATATTTATCATCCCGACGTGCACTTCTACGACATCCTGAATGCTGACGGCTCACGTCGCGGCAGCTTCTTCGTTGATTTGTACGCTCGCGGTAAGAAGCGTGGCGGCGCGTGGATGGACGAATGTGTCGGTCGCAAGCAGCTGGGCGGTGGTGCGACGTCGTTGCCGGTTGCTTACTTGGTTTGTAACTTCATGCCGCCGGTGGGCACGCAGCCCTCGCTGCTGACTCATTCCGACGTTGTGACCATGTTCCACGAGTTCGGTCACGGTCTGCATCACATGCTGACCCGAGTCGATTATCCGAGCATTGCCGGTATCAACGGCGTTGCGTGGGATGCGGTCGAGTTGCCGAGTCAGTTCATGGAGAACTTCGCTTGGCGCGCGGAAGTGCTGCCGATGATTTCAGCGCACGTGGACACAGGTGAGCCGCTGCCGGATGCGGAGCTGAAGCGGTTGCTCGGAACGCGCACGTTCCAAGCGGGCATGCAGACGGTACGGCAACTTGAGTTCGCGCTGTTCGATCTGCGCATTCACAGTGAGTTCGCGGCGGGCGGTTCGAGCAAGATCCTGCAGACGCTGGCGGAAGTGCGCGCGCAGGTGGCAGTGGTGAAGCCGCCTGAGTTCAACAGGTTTCCGCACAGCTTCCAGCATATTTTCTCGGGCGGTTACGCGGCCGGCTACTACAGCTACAAGTGGGCGGAAGTGCTCGCGGCCGATGCGTTCAGTGCGTTCGAGGAAGGCGGCATCTTCAATCCGGCGGTGTCGGGTAAGTTCTTGTCGGCGATCCTGGAACAGGGCGGCAGTAAGGATGCGATGGATGCGTTCGTGGATTTTCGCGGGCGCAAGCCGATCATCGAGCCGCTGCTGAAACAATTGGGTTTGGCTGCGTGACGATACAAACTTATCGGGGCATTGCGCCGACGTTAGGCTCGCGGGTTTTCATCGACGGCTCGGCAGTCGTCATCGGCAAGGTGACGATTGGCGATGACTCGTCGGTGTGGCCGACGGCAGTCATCCGTGGCGATGTGCATTCGATTGAGATCGGTGCGCGCACCAGCGTTCAAGATGGCGCCGTACTGCACGTCACGCATGACGGTCCATTCGCACCGGGTGGTCGAGCGTTGATCATCGGATCGGATGTCACAGTCGGGCATCGCGCAACTCTGCACGCATGCACCATCGGCAATGCGTGCCTCATCGGCATGGGCGCGATCCTGCTCGACAACGTAGTGACTGAAGATTTCGTGATGGTCGGCGCGGGCAGTCTGGTGCCGCCGGGCAAGGTCTTGCAGACAGGCGGGTTGTATGTGGGCAGCCCGGCACGCCGAGCGCGAGATCTGACGCAGAAGGAAATCGAATTCCTGACCTACTCAGCCGCGCACTATGTGAAAGTCAAAGATGAGTATTTGAGGCGCGACGCCAGTCCGTAACTGGCGTCGTAGCTAGCCATCAAGACTGCGCTTTGATGGCTTCCAGCACCGGCTTGGTATCCGGCTTCATGCCTCGCCATAGCAAGAACGCTTCCGCCGCTTGCTCCACCAACATGCCCCAGCCGGTTTCTGCTCGACCGGCGCCAGTGCTCTTGGCCCAGCGCGTGAAAGCAGTATCGCCCTTGCCGTACGCCATGTCGTAGCACAGCGTTGCTGGGCCGATGGCGCTGCGAGGAATGGGCGGAATGTCATCCTGCAAGCTCGCAGACGTGGCATTCAGCACCAGGTCGAACACACCATCGCTGATGTCTTCGAACGTGCAGCCACGCACGGTGCCGAGCAATTCGAACTCTTCAGCCAATTCAACCGCACGCTGCTTGGTGCGATTCGCGATCTCGATGCACTCCGGTGCAGCGGCTAACAACGGGCCCATCACACCGCGAGCTGCGCCGCCGGCGCCGAGCAACAGGATGCGTGTGCCGCCGAGGCTGAAGCCGAGATTGCGAGTGAGATCGATGACCAGGCCGGCGCCGTCCGTGTTGTCGCCGAGCAAACCATCGCCTTTCCACACCAGCGTATTCACAGCACGTGCGATCTCAGCTCGCGGCGTGCGGTACTTGGTCACGATGGTCGCTGCCTGCTTGTGAGGCACGGTGATGTTCAAGCCTTTGCCGCCGGTGGCGAAGAACGCACCGATGTCTCGCTCAAAATTCTCCGGCGTCACCGCCATGCGCGTGTAGCTCATGGCCTGGCCGGTCTGTTTGGCGAACAAGCCGTGAATGAACGGCGACCAACTGTGCTGGATGGGATAACCCACCACTGCGTAGCGATCGATCACGGAGTCATTCATGGCGTCATCTCTCTTCTTTGAGCCACGCCGCTGCCTTCTTGGCGAAGTAAGTCAGAATCCCGTCCGCGCCGGCACGGCGAATGGACATCAATGTTTCCAACACCACGGCGCGCTCGTCCAGCCAGCCGTTACGAAACGCGGCCATTTGCATCGCGTATTCGCCGCTCACTTGATAGACGAACGTGGGCGCACCGAACGTGTCTTTCACCCGCCGCACGATGTCGAGATAGGGCAGGCCGGGTTTGATCATTACCATATCCGCGCCTTCTTGCAGGTCGAGCGCCACTTCGCGTAACGCTTCGTCGGAGTTGGCCGGATCCATTTGGTAGTTGTGCTTGTTGCCCTTGCCGAGATTGCCGGCCGAGCCGACAGCATCGCGGAACGGGCTATAGAAGTTGGACGCATACTTCGCGGCATAGGCGAGGATGCGCGTGTTGCTGTGCCCGCCCAACTCCAGCGCCTCGCGAATGGCGCCGATGCGGCCATCCATCATGTCGCTGGGCGCGACCACGTCGGCCCCGGCGTCGGCATGCGACAACGCTTGTTTCACCAGCGCTTCCACAGTGATGTCGTTGACCACGTAACCATTAGCATCGACGATGCCGTCCTGGCCATGCGTGGTATACGGATCGAGCGCCACGTCGGTAATCACGCCCAGCTCCGGCACCGCTTTTTTCACCGCGCGTACCGCGCGTTGCGCCAGCCCTTCGGGATTCCACGACTCTTTGCCGTCGAGGCTTTTGGCGGACGGGTCGGTCACCGGGAACAGCGCCAGCGCTGGAATCCCCAGGGCCACCAACGATTCTGCTTCGCGTACCAGTTCGTCGATGCTGACGCGCTCGATGCCGGGCATGCTGTCCACGGTTTGGCGCTTGGATTGGCCCTCGATCACGAACATGGGGTAGATGAGGTTGTCGGCACTCAGCGAGGTTTCGCGCATCAGTCGGCGCGAAAAGTCGCTGTAGCGCATGCGTCGCAGGCGCGTGCTGGGGAATTCTCCTGACTGCAAATTAAACATGACGGCTTCCGGCGGGAGTAACTGCCAAACTAGTTTACACCCGACGCATAATAAGCCCGCATGCCTACCTCGAACCGTGAACCCGTCCGCTGCCGCTGGCCGCTCGGCGGCAATGAGCTCTATCTGCAATACCACGACCAGGAATGGGGTGTGCCGGCCTGGGACGATGCCACCCAGTTCGAATTCCTGATCCTGGAAGGCGCGCAGGCCGGCCTGTCATGGTCGACCATCCTCAACAAGCGCGAAGGCTACCGGGCCGCATTCGCCGGCTTCGATCCTGAACGCATTGCCAAGTTCGGCAAACGGGACGTGACGCGGCTGATGAAGGATCCGGGCATCGTGCGCAACCGGCTCAAGATCGAGTCCACCATCGGCAATGCCAAGGCGTTCCTGGCGTTTCAGGGCGACTTCGCCAAACACCTGTGGAGCTTCGTCGGCGGCAAGCCCATCCAGAACAACATTGCCGAGCATGGCAAGGTGCAGGCCACCAGCCCCGAGTCGGACGCGCTCAGCAAGGATCTGAAAAAGCGCGGCTTCCGCTTCGTCGGCAGCACCATCATCTACGCGCACATGCAGGCGACCGGCATGGTGAATGATCACCTCACCAGTTGCTTCCGCCATAAGCAGTGCAAAGCGCTGGGCAAGAAGCCGGCGGCTTAACTCACTCCGGTACTAGCCAGCTGATGTTCACGCCGCCAGCGCCATCCTCGGCCAAGGCGGCATGAGCTTCGCGCAATGCCGGCGCGATCTCTTCGTCGAACTGCCAGGGGGGATTGGCGATGATCAGGCCGGAGCCGTTCAGGCCGAGCGGCGAATCCGCCGGTCGTACGCTCAGTTCCAGCAACAATAATTTTCTGAGCCCGGAATTCTGTAGCGACAGCTGCAATCGCTGGGTTTCCCGGCCCACCTTGATGGGATACCACAGCGCGAATATGCCGTTGGGCCAGCGGCTCAGACCCAGCAGCAGGGCCTTTTCGACTTGAGTGAACTCGTTATCCGATTCGTACGGCGGATCGATCAGCACCAGGCCGCGATTCTCACGCGGCGGTAGATACGTCTTCAGTGCGGCATAACCATCGCCGCAGACTACCGACACACCTCGGCGGCCGCGCGTTGCCTGCTCCAGCGCCTGCGCTTCGGCGATTTGTTTCTCGACCAGCACGATGCGATCGCCGGTCCGCAGCTCGCGGGCCGCCAGGACTGGCGAGCCCGGATAGCGCTGAGTCGAGATGGCTGTGATCTCTTCCGGGGAACTAACCGCGTCCAGATAGCGCCGAAGATCTGGAGAGCTGCGAGTGATGCGTAACGCGCGGCCCACGCCGTCCTGCCATTCCTTGCCGCGTAATGCATCGTGGGACAACAGGTCGTACCAGCCTCGGCCGGCGTGAGTATCGAGATAGAACAACGGCTTGGGCTTGCGCTTGAGTCGTTCGAGCAGGGCCAGCAGCACAATGTGCTTGTGGACATCGGCGAAGTTGCCGGCGTGGAACACATGACGATAATTCACGGTGCGATTCAGACAGAACTTTGTTCGGGAGACAGCCATGATCGTACTGAATTCTCGAGCGCCCGGCTCCGTGCTGTTGCTGTTGGCGCTGTCGACGTTGAGTGCGGCCTGCAGTGGTGGCTCGCGAGCTGAGCCGGCTTCGGTGGAAAGCAGGAGGGCGATCGTGGAAAAAGAGGCCAAGCCGACTGCGCCACAACGCGCTCCCGAGGCTGCTGCCGAAACTACCGGTGAGGTGCCGCCGCAGTTGCTGGCGATATTTCAGGACGACCTGGCGCGTCGCGCGCTGGTGAAGCACGAGGCCATTACTGTGGTGAGCGCGACCGAGCAAGAGTGGTCGGATGGCGCGATGGGCTGCCCCGAGCCCGGGATGATGTACACGCAGTCGCTGGTGCCGGGTTATCGAGTGGTCCTGAAAGCCAACGACGAGAAGTACGCTTATCACTCGGATCGGCGCGGCAACTTCATCGTGTGCGCCAACGGTCAGGCGTTTCAGCCGGCGAAGAAGCAGGTGAAAGGTAAGCCTCCTGCCGAATAAGAAAAGGCCCCGGGTATTGCTACCCGAGGCCTTGTGAGAGCCGCAGCTCTACGCTGCTTAGAACGTGATCTTTCCTCCCGGCGGCGCGACGAACAGCGCCTCGGTGCTGTTGGTAGCACCACCGCAGTTATTCGCGGAGGCGCAACGATCGCCGTCGGTTTGGATCAGCACACCCAGTTCCTTGGTAGTTCCTGGGACCGCGCCGAAGTCGTACACCGTGACGTTGCCGCTCGCGCCGGCTGCCAGATCGCCATCGGGCGCTGCGAAGTAACGCTCGCCGAACGGCACGATCTTCAAGCCTTCGATGGCATCGCCGGGACCGCCGAAGTAGAAGTCGTCGGCGAACACGGAGACCCCGATCACCTTGCGCGCATCCACATCGGCAGAGGTCAGACCGAACTGCTCCAGACAGGCGTTCAGCACCGTGGTGGTCGAGTTGGTCGGATGCTCGACGAACCAGAACGCGTCGGCATCGCCGGTGGCCAGGTTCACCGACCAGGCCAACTGCCGGCCGTCGCTCAGCTCGTTCAACGACACGTCGCGATTCAACAGCCAGTAGTCATCTTCGCCATCGTTGTTGAGATCCAGCGCGATGCGATGATCGACAGCGACCGGCAGTGTCTCGCGTTCCCACATGTTGACCGCGAACGACCACAGGTAACCCGACGAGCAAACATCGACCGGTACCGGGAAGGTCGTCACACCCACCGCACGCAGATCGGGACGCGGCGCATTCTCGCCACGGCCGCCCGGCGGAGTATTCGGGCTGGTTCCGATCAGCGAATAGGTGTTCAACTGCGCTGCGCCGACGCCGCGATTCTTCAAGTTGATGGTGCCGGTGCCGGCGCTGCCAGCCTTCCAGTTCTTGCCGCTGGACACTTGAGTGTTGGCCGATTTGCGCGGCAACACGTGCCACGGCAGCGTGAACGTTTCCGACTTGCCGCCGAACAGCGCGACCTTTTCGAACACCAGATAGCCGTCGTATTCCTGCAAGGTCAGCGGCACTGGATTCGGGCCGTCCGGGCCCGCGTTCATCAAGTTGTTACGCAGCTTGCTGCCTTCGATGGTCATGAACACATCGATGGTGCGATCACCCTTGCCAGGCACCGCGACCAATGGCAACGCATGAATCTTCACTGCGCCGTTGCTGACATCGTTGGCGAAGCGATAGGTCGGCTTCACCTTGAAGATGGCCGGCTGCTTGGCGCGATTGAAGACGCGCACGCGTTGACGAATCAGAACTGCTTTGTCTGCCACATCGACGAAGCCGAAGCTCACGCCACCGCCGCGAGTGCCTTTCTTCACCAAGTCGAAGCCATAAGCACCCGCAGTTGCTTTCGCTGCCAGGTCGACGCGCACTTCACCGCCACCAATCCGTGAGATCGGTGCCAGCGAATCCGGAATCACTCCGTTGGGCGCGCCCGGTTGAGTGATGTCGGTTTCAGCATTGTTGATCAGCAACTGTTTCAGGCGCTGCGGAGCCACCGTCGGATACAGTTGTTTCAGCAGTGCCGCTGCGCCCGACACCATCGGTGCCGCGCCCGAAGTACCGCCGAAGGCATCGGATTGATTGCCGCTGCCCGACATCGCCGACACCGACGCGCCCGGCGCGCCAATTTCAGGCTTGATGCGGAAGTCTTCGAACATCGGACCGCGCGATGACGTCGACGTGACCGAGCTGATCAACGGGAAGGTGTTGGCAGGATCGAACGTCACCGTCGCGCCCGAGCGAATCGCGTTGGCGTCGGCGAGGCTGATCATGTAGCCCGGAATGGTGATGGGCACGCCATCCGCATACGCACCGGTGAACGGCGCGCTGCCGTCGACCAGGCCGATGACACCGATCAAGGCACCACCCGCTTGAATGTTACGAATCTTATCGGCGAACGTGCAGCTGCCACGATTCACCAGCGCGATGCGTCCGGTCAATGTGCCGGCAGCGAACGGTGTGCAACCGAGCGCATTACTCGGCGTGTACTGCACTGGCGCGGTGATCGCTGTCGTCAGCGGAGCGGACCAGTCCTGATGAATCGCGCCACGCTGCGCTGGAGTGACCACGGGCGTAACGATGGTCAACAAGTCGACCACTGCCGAAGGCACATTGGTCTGTGCGACTGACAATGCCGTTACCGCAGCGGCCGGCGAGCCGGTGATGAACGGCTTGTCGGAGCCGTTACCTGCCGAGGCAACGGTGAATGCGCCGAGCTTGGTGGCGCGATCGACGGCAGCAGACAGATCGTCGTCGAACGGTTGGCCGTAATCGGAGCCGAGCGACATGTTGATGATGTCGGCGTGATCTTTGGTATCGCCGTCGCCGTTCGGATCGACCGCGAACTCCATGCCTTGTAACAGCGCGATGCCGCTACACGCAGACGTTGGCACTGCGCACGCCTTGATCGCGTACAACTTCGCATCCGGCGCGACGCCGTTCTTGCCACCGATGATGTCGGCGACATGCGTGCCGTGACCGCCGAAGGTGCTTTGATCGGGCGCGGCGATGGGATCTGCGTCTGGCGTCAGCGGCGGGCCACCGGCGGCGCCGGTCCAAGCTTCACCGACGAAGTCGTAACCACCGATGACTTTCTTGGTAGGGAACAAGCCGTCGGTCGTGGTGTTGCGCGGATCGGCGGCTGATGTGCCCCACGCAGCTGCGTAAGCAGCCGCCGTGCCGGCGCCACCCAACGCTGCGTGCGTGTAATCGATGCCGCTGTCGATCACTGCAACCCGTACACCTTTGCCTGTGACACCCAAACCTTGCAGCGTTTCGGCGCCGATGTAGGGCACGGTCTCGGTGAGATTGCGCTTGTAGTTGCCGGCAGGCGCAACACGAGTGACGGCGCGATCGTTCGATAGCGCTTTCACTTCGTTGGCGTCGATCTCCAGGAACACCGTGTTAGCAACCAACTGCACCGATCCGATGACCGTGGCGCTGGGGGCACTTTGTGAGATACGACCGATGAACGCTGTTTGCTCGATCAGCACGTCCGCTTTGGAAGTGCCTTTGTCGTCGCCGACCGCGGCGGTGTTCAACGAAACGGCGACTTGGACCCGTTGCTGCGACCCTGCGCCACGAAGCAACTGAGTAACGTCATTGATTTGTGCGCGTGCCGGTGCCGGTAGCCGTGACTCCAGTCGTTTGGAGCTGACTGCCGTAGCGCGCTGAGCTGCGCTGGCATCGGCGGCCACCACCGTGAGCACGGTAGTGACGATTAGCGACAGTGAACCGACTGCCGCCCTCCTGCGAATATTTTTCATGATGATCCCCTAGTTCTAAATCTCGCGACGAATGGCGGGCCAACGGCCAACCCGGCACCACGCGTGCGAGCGTGCTGCGAACATCACAACGAGCAAAAGATAAAGAGGTGCGATTCCACGACGGTCGCCATCAAGCAGGCTTGAGTTGCAGTTCCGTGGCCAGACGGTTGAGTCGCATGCGCAATCGCTGCGACCGACGCTACTCCTGCGACGCGGCTAATTCAATTGTGCAAAACGTGCCAGCGCGCGCTGGCGCGCAACGCGTTACTAACAAACGTTAGAAATGTATACAGAGCTGTCAATGAGTCCGACACCCTCACATGCGGGCGCCACTCAACATGAAAGTTTTGTGAGAGTTCTATGGCAGCTCGCGCAGCCAATCGCGCGGCCGGAGGAAGTCTGAATAGAGGCGGGCTTCGGGGGTGCAGGGCTCGGGCGTCCAGTTGTATTCCCAACGCACCAGCGGCGGCAATGACATCAGAATGGATTCGGTGCGGCCGCCGGATTGCAGGCCGAAATGGGTGCCGCGGTCATAGACCAGGTTGAATTCGACGTACCGGCCGCGGCGATACAGTTGGAACTGGCGTTCATGTTCGCCGTGCGGGAGATCTTTGCGGCGTGCGACGATGGGCAGGTAGGCCTCCAGGAAACGATCGCCGACACTGCGCTGATAGGCGAACGAGCGCTCGAAGCCCCATTCGTTCAAGTCATCGAAGAACAGGCCGCCGACGCCACGGGTTTCATTACGATGTTTCAGAAAGAAATATCGGTCGCACCATTCTTTGTGTTTTTTATAAACGTCGTCGCCGAACGGTTCGCAGGCTTGTTGCGCGGTTCGGTGCCAGTGCAGGACGTCTTCTTCGAACGGATAGTAGGGCGTGAGATCGAAGCCGCCACCGAACCACCAGGCGCCGGTTGAGCCATCTTTGGGAATGGCGTTGAAGAAGCGCACGTTGGCGTGCGTGGTGGGGATGTAAGGATTTCTAGGATGAAACACCAGCGAGACGCCGGTTGCCATCCACTCCGCGTCGGCGAGCTCGGGTCGCTGAGCGGTGGCGCTCGGCGGCAGGCGAGAGCCCATCACGTGTGAAAAATTCACTCCAGCCTGTTCGAAGACCGCGCCGTTACGGAGCACGCGACTGTCGCCGCCGCCACCCTCGGCCCGCTGCCAAGTGTCGCTGGTGAACTTCGCGCCGCCGTCGGCCTGCTCGATAGCCGTGCAAATACGATCCTGCAGTCCACGCAGGTAGGCGAGAACGGCATCGGCGTCGACGGCCATCGTCATCTCCAATCAGGCGACGCCGGCCATGATGCGGCCGGGTCGCAATACTAGGGAAGTCTACTTCGGTTTGGCCGGCGACTTTTTCGCGGCTGCTTTTTTCGCAGGCGCTTTGGCGGTGGCCGAAGTCGGAGCCTTCGCCGTCTTGGCCGGCGTGGTCTTGCTCTTGGCGGCAGCCTTCACCGGCTTCTCAGCGGCCTCGTGAGCAGCCGTCTTGGCAGGAGCCTTCTTCGCGAAGCGACCGAACCGACCTTTACCGCGTTCGGGCGCGGCCTTGATCAGCTCCACGCATTCCTCCAAGGTCAGCGTCTTGGGATCGCGGTCCTTGGGAATCTTGGCGTTCTTCACCTTATCGGTGATGTACGGCCCGAAGCGACCATTCAACACCTGAATACCGGCGGCCTCGAAATTCAGAATGGTCCGATTCGCATCCAGCTCTTCCTTGGCCTTGATCAGTTCCAAAGCGCGAGGCAGCTCGATGGTGTACGGATCGTCGTCTTTGATGGACACGAACTTCTTCGCGCCATATTGAACGTACGGCCCGAAGCGCCCGATGGCGACGCGAATCGAATGACCGTCGGCAGCAGCGCCGATGGTTCGCGGCAGCGTGAACAACTCCAGCGCTTCCGGCAGCGTGATGGTGTCCATGCGCTGCGTCGCCTTGAGACTGGCGAACTTGGGCTTCTCTTCATCGTCCTTGGTGCCCATCTGCACGAACGGCCCGTACTTGCCGTAGCGAACCGAAATCGGTTTACCGGTCACCGGATCGGCGCCGATCTCGCGAGCCTCGGACACATCTTCACGGGTCACGGTGTCGTCGACGATGTCGACGCGCTCTTTGAAGTCTTTCCAGAAGCGCTCCAGCACCGGCACCCAGGCCTCGCGACCGTCGGCGATTTCGTCGAGGTCGTCTTCCATCTTGGCGGTGAAGCCGTACTCGACGTAGTGATGGAAATTGCGGGTCAGGAACTTGTTGACGATCTTGCCCAAGTCGGTCGGCGTGAAGCGGCGATTCAGCAGCTCCGTGTACTTCTTGTTGACCAGGGTCGAGATGATGCTGGCGTAGGTCGAAGGCCGGCCGATGCCGTGTTCTTCGAGCGCTTTGACCAAGCTCGCTTCAGAGAAGCGCGGCGGTGGCTCGGTGAAATGCTGTTCGGGACGCAGCCCGACCAGATTCACCTGATCGCCCACTTCCATGGCCGGCAGGATGCGATCGTTGTCGTCCTCCACCGCGTCGTCCTGACCTTCCTTATAGACGGCGATGTAGCCCGGCTTGACCAGCGTGGAACCATTGGCACGCAGCACCGCTGTGGAGCCTTCACGCTTGGCGTTCGTGCCCGGCACCAGATCGATGGCGACGGTGTCATACACCGCCGGCTCCATTTGGCTGGACACCGCACGTTTCCAGATCAGGCTGTAGAGCTTGAACTGATCGGCGTCGATCTTGCCTGCCAGCACATCGGGCGTGACGGCAGCGGACGTCGGACGAATCGCTTCGTGCGCCTCTTGCGCATTCTTCGACTTCGTCTTGTAAGTGCGTGGCGACTCGGGCACCGAATCGGCGCCGTATTCTTTGGCGATGACCTGACGAATCTCGGCGATGGCTTCGTTGGCCAGATTCAGCGAGTCGGTACGCATATAAGTGATCAGACCGACTGCGCCTTCGCCGAAGTCCACGCCTTCGTACAACTGCTGCGCCAGGCGCATGGTGCGCTGAGCGCCGAAGCCGAGCTTACGAGCGGCTTCCTGTTGCAACGTCGAAGTAGTGAACGGCGGCGACGGATTGCGCTTGCGCTGTTTCTTGTCGATGTTGGCGACGCTGAGCTTGCCGCCGGCGGCGCCTTCGATGGCATTACGCACATCGGTGGCCTGCGCCTCGTTGGTCACCGTGAACTGTTCGACCTTCTCGCCGCGGAACTCGATGAGTCGCGCCGGGAATGTTTGCTTGGACTTCTCGGCATCCGCATCGACGGTCCAATACTCGCGCGGCTTGAAGGCGAGGATCTCTTCCTCACGCTCGCAGATCATGCGCAGTGCCGGGCTCTGCACGCGGCCGGCGGAAGCGCCAGGCAAACCTGCTTTCTTCCACAGCAACGGCGACAGATTGAAACCGACCAGGTAGTCGAGCGCGCGACGCGCCTGCTGAGCGTTCACCAAGTCCTGAGAAATGTCGCGTGGCTGGCTGATGGCTTCGCGAATGGCGTTCTTGGTGATCTCGTAGAACACCACGCGATGCACGTCCTTGCCGTCCAGAATGCCTTGTTCCTTGAGCAGCTCGGTGAGATGCCAGGAAATGGCTTCGCCCTCGCGGTCAGGGTCGGTGGCCAGATAGAGCGCGTCGGATTTTTTCAGCGCCTTGGCGATGGCTTGAACGTGTTTCTCGTTCTTGTCCAGGATCTGATAGCGCATCGCGAACTTGCGCTTCGGATCGACCGCACCTTCCTTCGGCACCAAATCGCGGACGTGACCGTACGACGCCAGCACCTCGAAGTTTTTGCCGAGGTACTTCTTGATGGTCTTCGCCTTTGCAGGCGATTCCACGATGACTAGATTCTTCTGCTCCATAAAAAAAGAAACCGCGGTGGCCGCGGTGCTACTGAAAGCGGCGGTGTTTCAACCGCGTTCTCAGTGCACCACTTGCAGACGGTTGTCGAATACCAAGTCCTCCATCCGCAGGTAAGCGCTTTGCTGGCCGGGTTGGCTGAACAGCACCATGAGCACCACCCACTTCACCTGTTCAATGTCGATCTGTTGCACGTCGAGCGCCAGCAGGCGGTCGATCACCAGTTCACGCTGCGCCGGACTCACGATGCCGATGTTCTCGAGGTACAGGATGTAGCCCCGGCACTCGGTGTCGAGTCGCGCCTGCTCGCGTTCGTCGAAGATGCGAATCGCTCGCGATCCCGGAATGGCGCCAGCTCGATTCGGATCCGCCGACAGCTGCTCCAGCCATTCCAGCGCGCGGCCCACTTCTCTTTCGGAAAATCCAGCCCGCTCCAGTTCGTCCCGGAGAGTGTCGCGGTCGGGTTCGGGGGCGCAGTCCAGATCGGCGTCGAAATAATTCTCGAAGAGATAGATCAGGATATCGAGAACGCTTTCCTTCATTTCGCTACCGGAGACTTTGGGGCGCGTCGGACATAAAGCCCGCCTGGGCAGGCGTCGATGCGCGCCTCCAATTCGAGGATCAGCAGCATGGACGCTACCTCGTCGGCCTTGAGACCGGTGCGTGCGATCAAAACATCGACACTGGCGGCCTCGAAGCCGAGCGCATCTAACAGGATTTCATACTCTTTGTCCAATGTCGGGGCTAAAACTACTGCAGTTTCAGTACTGTTGCGTCCGGTTTCGGGGATCCGCAGCTCGGCGAATATATCGTCCGCGGTTTCCACTAACTTGGCGCCGTCACGAAGCAACCGGTGACAGCCACGCGCCAGCGCGTTGTGGATCGAGCCGGGAATCGCAAACACCTCTCGGCCCTGCTCGGCAGCCAGTCGCGCCGTGATCAACGAGCCGCTCTGCACTGCAGCCTCCACCACCAACGTGCCTAGTGACAATCCACTGATAATGCGATTGCGCCTCGGAAAGTTGCTCCGCGACGCCGGAGTTCCCAAAGGAAATTCGCTGAGCAGCGCGCCGGCGGATGCAATTTGCTTCGCCAACCCAGCATTGGCCCGCGGATAGTCGATATCAAGGCCGGTACCGCAGACTGCAATCGTCAGACCGCCTGCGTCGAGTGCGCCCCGATGCGCGGCCGCGTCGATCCCAATTGCCAAGCCGCTGGTGACCGCAAGCCCGGATCGGGCCAGATGCGACGCGAATTCATGAGCATTCTCGGCGCCGGCCTTGGTGGGATTGCGCGAGCCCACCATGGCCAGCTGCGGCAGGCTCAAGACCTCGGGATTGCCACACACGAACAAGCCTGGCGGCGCGTCCGGTAGCTGGGCGAGCAGCGGTGGATAGCGTGGCGAGCCACGAGCAATGAAATGATGTGCCGGCTGTTCCAGCCAGCGCAGATGCCGTTCCAATAGTCGCTCTAGCGAGCCGGCGTGATAGCCGGCCACTCGCGACCCAGCGAGACAGGCTTTGAGCTCATCCATGAGCCCACGAACATACGTCGAACCCCAGCGCGCTTATGGATTTTTAGCGCGGTCGCCCTGACGAATTTCGTGCGTAGTTTCCATGACCAGCGCGTAGCTCAGCTTATCGAAGGCTTTGAACACCATGAGCACGCCGGCGCGCTCATCGGGCAGCTGCACATTGTTGCCGAAGCTGGAACGGGTGCTGCGACGCGCGGCCAGACCGCCTTCGGAGAAAGTGTCTCGCACCTTAGCGCCGCGCTGATACACGGCGAGAATGTGTCCCGGCTCCAGGCCCGAGGAGCTGCCGCGATTCAACGCGACGACTTGATACTGACCCATCACCGTGTGACTGCGCACAGCGATGATGCTGGCGTTCACGTCCGAGGACGGTGCGTGCGGCACGAAGTCCACATTCACGTCCACCGATTCAGGAAACAACTTGTCGCCTTGCAGGACTTCGCGGGTCGAGTCGGTCATCACCAGCTTGGCCGGATCGCCTTGCGTGGCCACCGGGCCCGAGCCCACATACATGCCCGAGTAACCGAGCAGCGCTTTGGTGTCCGGATCGCGCAGCTCTTCTTCGACGTGCACGACGCTGTAACGAGTTTCCGGTGCCGCCTGGCCGATGCCGCGCGCGTACACCTCGTTGCCGATGGCGCCGATCATGTGCGAATCGCGCATCGCGACCACATAGGGCGCGCTCTTGACTTGATCCTTGCTCAACAAGGTCGGCCGGCCCATGAAGCTGGCGACGATGTCGTAGGGAATCGCGGTGATGGCCTGGCTCAACGACTCCCGGCGCACTTCGGGCGATAGGCGCTTGCCGCCACGGCCGCTTTCGACGGTCTCGCCGCCGCGCTGGGCCACGGTCAGGCGGGGTTGGCCGTCCACATAGACCAGCTTCAGCACGTCCCCCGGATAGATCAGGTGCGGATTGGCGACCTGCGGGTTGACGTACCAGATTTCTGGCCAATACCAGGGCTCGCGCAGGAACACCTTGGAGATGTCCCACAGCGTATCGCCGGTCTTGACCACGTATTCATCGGGGGCATTGGCCGTCAGCGGAATATTGCTGCCGGAACCCACGGTTTGTGCCGGGGCGTCCTGGGCCAGGATGCTAGCGGGGGCGAGCACGCCCACGGTAACGGTCAGGCCGGCGACCAGGCTCAGCAGGATCGCCGGACGAAGTGCCAGATTCGCAGTTTTCATGCGTTTCAACGAGCTCCCATTAGGCGCGTAAGGCTTTGTACTGACGCGCAAAAACCCACTGGCTCAGCGACATTAAGTTCAACTGGGGCCGCACTTTAGCAGCATCATTGCAAGGAGTGCAGAAATCGGGCTCCAGCCCGCGACGTGGTTCTCACTCCTGCTGCCGACAGCCCCGGTCTATGGCAGTCTTAGGCGCCCCGGACTTGTATCCGGCCGATTCAGCTGCAAACTAGGCGGTATGACGTGGCCCCAAGGTGGGTCCCAGTGTCCCCCTTCTGACGTTTTCGAACATGGCACTACTTCCGATTCTCGAATTCCCGGACCCACGCCTGCGCACCAAAGCGCAGCCGGTGGAACAGGTGGATGCCGCCCTGCGAAAACTGGTCGACGACATGTTCGAGACCATGTATGCCGCCCCCGGCATTGGCCTGGCGGCTACCCAGGTCAATGTTCACAAACGGCTGCTGGTCATCGACATCAGCGAAAAGCGCAATGAACGGCTGACCCTGATCAATCCCGAGATCGTCAGCCACAGCGGCATGGAGGAAACCGAGGAGGGCTGCCTGTCCGTCCCCGGCATCTATGAAAAGGTGAAACGCGCCGATGAGATTCGGGTGCGTGCGCTGGACCGCGACGGTAAACAGATCGAATTCGACGCCGATGGGCTGCTGGCCGTGTGTATTCAGCATGAGATGGATCATCTCGAAGGCAAGCTGTTCGTCGACTATCTGTCGGACCTGAAGCGCACCCGCATTCGTAAAAAGCTCGAGAAAGACCGCAAGGAAAAGGCCGCCGATGCGGCTCGCGGACGGAGCAAGGCGCTCTAATCGAACACGCTAAAGCGCGAGCTGTGCGGCTCGCGCCGGTGAAGCTGCCGAGGACGGATTCCTCCGGTGCGTCGTGCTACGTAGTGGCATGCTGTCGAATAAGAACACCCCATGTTCGCCACTACCTGGTTGAGCTTGATGCCGTCTGAGTTGTCCATCATTTTCGCGGGCACCCCCGAGTTTTCCGTGCCGGCGCTGGAGGCGTTGGTCGCCTCGCGTCATCGCGTGGTGGCCGTGTACACGCAGCCGGATCGGCCGGCGGGCCGTGGCCAGCAGGTGGCAATGAGTGCGGTGAAACAGTGCGCGCTCAAGCATGAGATTCCGGTCGAGCAACCGCAGACTTTGAAAGATCCCGCGGCAGTTGCGCAGCTCGCTCAATACCGCGCCGATCTGATGGTCGTGGTCGCATACGGTTTGCTGCTGCCGAAGTCCGTGTTGGACACGCCTCGGCTGGGCTGCGTGAACATTCATGCATCGTTGTTGCCGAGGTGGCGGGGCGCTGCGCCGATTCAACGTGCGCTCCAAACCGGCGATCGAGAAAGCGGCGTGACCATCATGCAGATGGACGTCGGTTTGGACACGGGACCGATGCTGCTCGAACGCGTTACTCCAATTGCGGCTCGCGAGACTGGTGGATCGCTACATGATCGTCTGTCGTCGCTCGGCGCCGAAGCGGTGCTCGAAGCCATCGACGCAATCGCTTCCGGCACCGCCACACCGCGCGATCAGCCGAAAGAAGGCGCGACGTACGCAGCCAAAATTCGCAAAGAAGAAGCGTTGATCGATTGGTCTCGATCCGCAGTCGAGATCGATCGACTGGTGCGCGCGTTCAATCCGTGGCCCATTGCCGAGACACGTTGGAACGGGCAGCAACTGCGCATCTGGGACGCTGTGCCGCTGGACAAGAAATCATCGGCGACGCCGGGCACCGTGATTGCTACTAGTAACGATGGCATCGACGTCGCCACGGGCGACGGAACGTTGCAACTCACACGCGTGCAGGCAGCAGGGCGCAAAGCCATGGCCGCCGCAGATTTTCTTCGAGCCCATCGCCCTGAAGGCGCGGTTCTTGGATCGTGAGCGCATCAGCTGCAGTCAGAGCCAGGGCCGCGAGAATCGTCGCGGAGGTCGCTGAGCGCGGTCGTTCGCTCGACGCTTTGCTCGCCGCCGAAGCCACCGCGAATAAACAAGAGCGGGGGCTGCTGCGAACGCTGTGTTACGACAGTATTCGCTGGTATGTGCGCCTCGACGCGCTACTCGCTCGCTTGTTGAGTCGACCGAATCAAACGCTCGAGCCGGAGATTCGCGCGCTCACCATCGTTGGCTTGTGCCAGCTGATCTACACAGATATTCCCGCGCACGCGGCGGTTGCTGAAACTGTCGCCGCTACCAGACTTCTCAACCAACCGCGCGCGTCCGGTTTCGTCAATGCGATTTTGCGTCGCTGCCAGCGTGAGCACGAGCAGTTGCTGGCGAAGATCGACCGCGATCTGGCCGTGCGCACCGCGCATCCGCGCTGGCTGGTGGAGAAGTTGCGCAAGGATTGGGGCGATCAAGCCAACGAGATCCTCGACGCCAACAATCAGCGGCCGCCGTTCTGGATTCGTGTGAATCGGCTGCGCGTGACGCCTGCGAACTATCGAGACCAATTACAGGCGAAGCAGATCGGTGTGACCGCCGGCATGTACCAAGACACTGCGTTACTGCTCGATCGGGCCATGGATGTCAGCGAATTACCGGGCTTTGACGAGGGTTGGGTCTCGGTGCAGGACGCCGCCGCGCAGCTCGCCGGCCACCTGCTAGATCCGCAACCAGGTGAGCGCATTCTCGATGCGTGTGCCGCGCCGGGCGGCAAGACCGGCCACCTGTTCGAGCTCTCACCAGAACTTGCCGCCCTGACGGCGGTCGATGTATCTCCCGAGCGGCTGACGCGCGTCACGCAGAACTTACAGCGATTGGGCGTCTCCGCGCAGGTGTTGGCGGCCGACGCCGCCGAACCCGCGACCTGGTGGGACGGCAAACCATTCGACCGTATTTTGCTCGATGTGCCCTGTTCGGCGACCGGTGTGATCCGTCGTCATCCGGATATCAAGCTGCTGCGACGGAGCGACGATATCGGCGCGCTGGCCAAGCGTCAGTCGCAGCTATTGCGGACTGCGTGGTCGCTGCTACAGCCCGGCGGCCGATTGCTGTATGCGAGTTGCTCGGCCTTACAAGCAGAGACCGGCGACGTGATCGCGCAGTTTCTGCGTGACGAGCCCAGCGCTCGTGACGCCACCGGCGAAAGATTGGCGGCGTTGCCGAGCTTGGCCCGGGAGCTGGCTCCGGGAACGCGTGCGCCTGCTCATGGCTTAAGAATCGCAGCGGGCGCCGCCGGGATGGACGGTTTTTATTATGCTCTGCTGGAGAAGTCGCGCGGCCCAAGCGCGGCGACCCAGCGGCCCGACGTTAGTTAATCTCGGTCAAGGATCCTTGTAGTGGCGGCGAGCCCAACCTGGCGCGATGAGCTTTGCCCCGGCAGCCCGGACTTCCCAGTCCGGCGCGCGTCGGTGTGGCTCATTGCCTTGTTGGCCGTGCTCGGCTGCGTCCTGCTGCCCGCGCATTCGTTTGCGCAGGCCCCCACGCGCATCGAGGTGCGCTCCGCCTATGTCGAGCCGGCCGAGCGCGTTTACGAGCTGAACGCCACGATCAATTTCGACCTGCCCGAGGGCGCGCGGGCCGCGATGCGTGAAGGCGTGCCGATGACCCTGCATCTGGAGATCGTGGTCAAACGCCAGCGCAACTACTGGCTGGACGAGTCCGTCGCCACCCTCGAACAATCCTACGAACTCGCGTACCGCGCGCTCAGCGAGCGCTATCTGGTGCGCAATTTGAATAGCGGCGAACAAGCGTCCTATGCGACGCTGGATGCCGCGCTCGACGCCCTGCGCGTGGTCAGTCGCCTGCCCATCCTGGATCAGGCATTGGTCCAGCAGAACCGGCGGCACGAGATCAGCGTGCGCGCCAGCCTCGATGTGCGCACGATGCCCGATACCTTGCGCTTCGTGCTGTTCTGGTCGGATGACTGGCGGCAGCGCAGCGAGTGGTACACATGGTCCCCGCAACTCTAAAACGCACACTGGTCTCGATCCTGATACTCATAGGATCGGGGCTATGGGTGGCTGCGTTGTTGATCATGGCGCAGACCGTGCAGCAGTCGGCGCACTTCAGCGATCTGCATCCCTTTATCGTCGGCGTGAACGTCGCGGGTCTGTTGGTGCTGTCGATTCTGATCGGCGGTCGGCTCGTGCAACTGGTGCGCGACTGGCGCAAGCGCGTGGTCGGCTCGCGCCTCGAAGCGCGCATGGTGTGGATGTCGGCGACGTTGGCGATGGCGCCGCTGTTGCTGGTGTTCTATTTCTCGGTCGTGTTCCTGAACCGCGGCATCGACAGCTGGTTCCATGTCGAGATTCGCCAGGGTTTGGAAGACGCGCTCACGTTGTCGCGCGCCGCACTCGATCTGCGCATGCGTGAATATTTGGAGCGCACGCGCGCGGTCGCTACTCGCATCGCTCCGGTGCGTGCCGGTGCATTTCAAGTGCTCGATGAAATGCGGCGTGAGAGCGATGCGGTGGAACTGACACTGCTCGCTTCCAATAGCCGCATTCTCGCCACCAGCTCCGATCGACTCGGCGAGATGGTGCCCGCGCCGCTGAGCGATGAAATGACCATGCAGGTTCGGCAGGGGCGCGATTACGTGGCGCTCGATCCCGTTGCCGGCGGCGGTTATCTCGTGCGCACCGCGGTCCGCGTGCCGCAGGTGTTGCCGGGCGATGAGCAGCGCGTACTGCAAGCGATCTATCCCATCGAACGCCGACTCGGCGAGTTGGCAGACACGGTCGAGGCTTCTTATCAGCGCTATGGTGAGAAGGCGCGGTTGCGCGAACCACTGAAGACCAGCTTCACGCTGACGCTGACACTGGTGCTGCTGCTGTCGTTGTTCGGCGCGCTGTACGGTGCGTTCTGGGCCGCGCGGCGCTTGGTGCGGCCGATTCAAGACTTGGTTGCTGGCACGCGCGCCGTCGCGATGGGTGATTTCGATTTGCGTTTGCCGCTGACCTCGCATGACGAGATGGGCATCCTGGTGCACTCGTTCAACGACATGACTAAGCGGCTCGCCAAGTCCCGCGAAGAGACACGGCGTGTCCAACAGGCGGTGGAAGCCGAGCGGGCCAATCTCTCGGTCATTCTGGCGAGACTGTCCACGGGTGTGATCTCGCTCGAGCCGGACCGGACCATTCGCACGGCCAATGAAGCCGCGTGCTCCATCCTCGGCGTGGATGTCGACACGGTGATCGGCAAGCCGTTAGCCACGGGTACTGGAAGCCTGCTGTTCGACCAGTTCCAGTCCGCCTGCAACGCGCACCTGGCCGCGGGCCAAAGCGAGTGGCGCGAACAGCTGGTGCTCCAGGGCGAGTCGACCCGTCGCATCCTGATGTGCGCCTGTACTACGCTCTCCGGCGAGGATCAGACACCCGGCGGCTATGTCATCGTGTTCGACGACATTACCGCCCTGTTGCAGGCCCAGCGCGATGCCGCCTGGGGCGAGGTGGCACGGCGCCTGGCGCACGAGATCAAGAACCCGCTGACGCCTATTCAGCTGTCCGCGGAACGGCTCCGGCGCAAGCTGCTCGGGTCCATCGACGAGGCCCAGGGCCAGGTCCTGGACCGCGCCACGCACACCATCGTCCAGCAGGTGGAGGCCATGAAGGAAATGGTCAACGCCTTCAGCGAATACGCGCGCGCGCCGGAGATGGATGTGTCACGCTTCGACCTGAACCAGCTCATCAGCGAAGTGGCGGAGCTGTACCGCGCGCCAGGCCGGCCAGGCACCACCCTGCAACTGCAGGCGGGACTGCCTGAAATCGAGGCCGACCGGGGCCGCTTGCGGCAGATCATCCATAATTTGCTGGCCAATGCCTGGGAGGCATTGGAGGGCACGCCAGAGCCGTCGGTCAGCGTGGTGACGCGGCTGATCGACAAGGGTAGTGGGGCAACGGCGGGCCGGACGGCGGAGATCGTCGTCGAGGACAATGGACCGGGCTTCCGGCCGGACGTAATCGGCCAGGTGTTCGATCCTTATGTAACCACCAAACCGAAAGGTACGGGCCTGGGGCTCGCGATCGTGAAAAAAATAGTCGAAGAACACGGCGGCACCATAGATGCGGATAATGTGCGCACAGGAGGTGCGCGGGTGTGTATCGAGTTGCCGTTGACTGCGGTCCGCGGCGGCGGTTCGATTCGCGAACGGCGCACCGGACCGAGGAGGGAGCGGGCATGAGTGCAGCACGCATACTAGTCGTCGATGACGAAAGCGAAATCCGCGGGCTTTTGAAAGAGATCCTGGCGGACGAAGGTTACGAGGTGGACGTCGCCGCGGATGCCGCGGAGGCGCGCGCCGCTCGCGCCCAGCACGACCCTGACCTGGTCCTGCTCGATATCTGGATGCCCGATACCGATGGCATCACGCTGCTGCGTGAATGGGTGCAGCCCAATGGCACCTCGTGCCCGGTGGTCATGATGTCCGGTCACGGCACGGTCGAGACCGCGGTCGAAGCCACGCGGCTCGGCGCGTTCGACTTCGTCGAGAAACCCTTGTCGCTCGCGAAGCTGCTGCGCACGGTGGAGCGCGCGCTCGATTCGGGTCGTAACAAACGTTTGAGCGGCCGCTCTTTGGTGCCGCCGTTGATTGCTCCTGTCGGTAAGAGCCGCGCGATGGCCGCGCTCCGCGAGCAAGTTCAACAAGTGTCGCCACACGAGACGCCCGTGCTGATCGTCGGTGAGCCAGGCACCGGGCGTGAAGCCTTCGCTCGTTACATTCATTCCTTGAGTCCGCGTTCCGCCGCGCCGTTCGTGCAGCTGGTCGCTACTGGCGTCAGCGATGAAGGCGCTGCCGCGGCGTTGTTCGGCACTGAAGATTCCAACGGTGTGCACGCCGGTGTGTTCGAGCAGGCCGCTGGCGGTGTGCTGTTCATCAATGGCGTCGAAGATTTGCCGCCCAAGGCGCAAGGCTTGTTGGTCGCTGCTCTAGAGACGCGCACGTTCACGCGCGTCGGCGGCGCGACGCCGGTGAATACCAACGTTCGCATCATCGGCTCCGCGACCTCGCGATTCTTGAATGCCGAAGGGACTGGCGTGCGGCTCGAGCTGCTGTCCCGGTTGAATGTCATTACTTTGAACGTCCCGCCGCTGCGGGACTACTCGCAGGATGTTCCTGACCTGCTGCGTCACTACGTCGATCGCCTGGTCGACGAACAGCACCTTCCTTTCCGCCGCTTCGGCGTCCCCGCGCAGAATCGTCTGCGCAACTATCCGTGGCCCGGCAATGTTCGCGAACTGCGGAATCTGGTTCAGCGCTTGCTGATTCTCGGTGGCGAGGAAGAGATTCGCTTGGATGAGATCGAGCGTGAGCTCGCGGCTCATGCGCCTACTAACGAACCTTTGGTTAAGCAGGACCTGCTCGCTCTACCTCTTCGCGAGGCCCGCGAGCATTTCGAACGAGCTTATTTGCAGCAACAGCTCATCCTGTGCAACGGCAAAGTCGGCCAACTCGCCAAGCGCGTCGGTATGGAGCGCACTCACCTCTACCGCAAGCTTCGCTCGCTCGGCGTCGACTTCCGTCAGCTTGCTGAAGACTAAAAGCCGGCGAGCCATCTCCGGTTGATGCCACTCTAGGTCTATCCTTCAAGCGATGGATAGACCTCCGTCAGCCTTGTATCGCTCCGGATTATTTTGCTCGTGGAAGTCCCGTAAGCGCTGTCCCACCACGAACGTGATGACCGCCCGAGCGTCCTCGGAGCAAGACTTGAAGGACAGCTTTTTTAATAGCCCAGGTCCCTGCGCAAGCAGCAGGGGGCCAAGCAGTTCGTCTGCGAACGACTGAGTCAATGTCACAGAGCTGAAATCGATAATGGCTGCGCCATCGTCATCCAGCATTTTTGACACCAGGGTACGAATTTTCTTTGCGCTATGGCGCGTGCCCAGAACCCGCAGACCGGTAAGTTCTATGAGCGAGATGAGATGCTTCATGATCGCCTCGTTCAGAAATCAGTCAGTGAACGATATGGGCGGAACTTCGCCAGGATGCGGATACTTCGAGAACAGATCTCGAAAGTTGAAGCTAATGAGTCCGGCGCGATGAATCTCGAAGTTGAGCATGGAGCCCTGCCAGGGCTGAATGCGCTTGGCAGAATCTTCCTCTCGCCCTGGTTGCTCAATCCACGCATCTCCGGATCCTGCCCAGACGGCGCCGTTCGATCTTAACGCAATATCTCGGGACACCGTTAATCCGAGCCCGGCATTCAGTGAATCTCTGACGAGCCCGACGCTGCGGTTGCATGAAACGCCGGGTATGAATGCGGCGCGGATGGCGGCCACGTTGCTCTTGGGTTCGACAGCGGAATGGTCATGCAGAGATTTTAGAAATCCGCAGCCGTTGTCGACGATGGCTAGCCGAATCAGGTCACCACTCGAGTAGTACTGTGCGGCGATCCACGCACTGGCATGCGCGAAGCCTTTTCCGCGCCCATGAGTGAGCGAGTTTTCGAGAAGCTCCGTGAGCATATAACCCAGCGGATGTACTACCCCGTCACGAGTCATGGTCTCGCTGTGATGACAGAACTCGGGTGGCACAAACTGCGCAATTTTCTGCGCCAGTGAGTTGGCGATGTCATTCGCGTCATCGATGCAGTTCGCTCGCGCGACCTGCAGAGCCGAGAAGTTGTGCACGGGCGATTTGCTAGCGGGTCTTGCCTCGATCCAACCCCTTAGGACGTTCATCCGCTCCAAGCGATCAGCCACGGGTTGGCGCAATTTCTCGATGGAAGCCTTGCCGCCGAGGCGTTGCAGGTTGGAGAGCTGAGCAGCCAGCAGGCATAGCGGTAGCGGCTCCGCAAACTCGAGTTCCTCGGCATCGATCATGACGGTGTCGTCCGCCATGGGGTTGATTGCCGTTATGGATCGCATTACGCGCGGCAGATCGGCGGCGAGCATCAGCCTTGGAAGCTTCACCGTTGGCTTGGTCTTGACCAACCTTGAGTCTCCGATACAGGAAGGTTTACTGGTTCTCCTTCCTGCTCAAGACCGAGTGACTCTAACTCATGCGCCCCGAGTTTCTGGTTACTCGCCGACGCGAATAACTAACGCGTCGATCTGCGCCTGGCGCAACTTGCTGCGCGTGTCTTCCAGCTTCTGCAAGTTGGTAATCGGCCCGACGCGTACGCGATGCCAGGTGTCCTTATCGATGGTCACCTTCTGAATCTTTGACTCCACGCCCTGCATGGCGATCATCGCGCGCACGCGATCTGCGTCTTTGTTATTCCGAAACGAGCCGGCCTGCAAAATATAAGCGCCGGGCTTCTGCACCGGCCCAGGGCCGGCGACGACGGCGGGCGCGGAGCCGCTGCGAGAGTCTTGCTCGGGAATGACGACTTCATACTTAGGAAGCATTTCGTAGAAGTCGAACTGCTGCGTCTCCTCTTCCTGAGAGGCAGGCGCGGGCTTGGCCTGCGTGTGGGTCTCATCGCGAGTCATGGGCGCAGTTTGCTGAGCAGCCAACCGCGCCTCAGTGCGACGGTCGAACAAATAAACGCCGAGCGCGACCGCCAGGCCGAGGGCCAGGCCGCAGACGAAGCCGGCCATGCCGGATAGTCCGGAGCCGCCGCCGGTGCGGCGTTTGGAATGTTTGTAGTCCTTTGCCATGGGGCCGAATCAGACCGCTTTCTTAGATTCCATTCTCTCGGGTGCGGACACGCCGAGCAGCTTCAGGCCGTTCTCGAGTACCTGGCGGGTGGCGGCCACCAGATTCAAGCGCGCATTGCGGATCTTCACGTCATCGATGATGAACTTGTGCGCGTTGTAGTAAGTATGGAAGTCGCCAGCCAACTCGCGCAGATAGTGCGCGAGCTGATGCGGTTCGAGATCGCGCGCGGCGTTCTCGAGCAGTTCGGGATAGTAGGTCAGCCGCCGGATCAGAGCCTTCTCGTGCGGCTCGCTCAACAGCTCCACATTCGCCTCGCCGATGTCCCGATCGTGCGTGAAGCCTTTCTCGGTCAGCTGACGGAACACGCTACAAACGCGTGCGTGCGCCATCTGCACGTAATAAACGGGATTCTCTTCGCCCTCGGCCAGCGCCAGGTCGATATCGAACACGAACTCCGAGTCAGCCTTGCGTGACACGAGGAAGAAGCGCACGGCATCGCGGCCGACCCACTCGATCAGATCGCGCACGGTCACGTAGTTGCCGGCGCGCTTGGAAATTTTCACTTCCTCGCCGCTGCGCATGACCTTGACCATCTTGTGAAGCACGTAATCGGGGTAGCCCTTGGGGATCCCAATGTTTAGTGCCTGCAGGCCCGCGCGCACGCGCGAGATGGTGCCGTGATGGTCGGTGCCTTGAACGTTGATGGCGCGGAAGAAACCACGCTGCCACTTGGTGACGTGATAAGCCACGTCGGGCAGGAAGTAGGTGTACGTGCCGTCGGACTTGCGCATGACTCGATCTTTGTCATCGCCGAAGTCTGTGGTCCGCAGCCACTGCGCGCCCTCTTGCTCGAAGGTGTGTCCGCTCGCCACCAGACCTTGCACGGTCGAGTCCACCTTGCCGTCGGTGTACAGGCTCGACTCCAGGTAGTAGGTGTCGAAGCGCACGCCGAACTTTTGCAGGTCCATGTCCTGCTCATGTCGCAAACAAGTGACGGCGAAGCGACGGATCGCATCTAGATCGTCGATCTTGCCGCTGGCGCGAATCGGCTCGCCATCGAAGGCATGCACGGTCTTGCGCGCGATGAACTCGTTGGCGATGTCGCTGATGTACTCGCCGGCGTAACCGTCTTTCGGCCAGTCCGGATCGCCAGGCGCGATACCGCGAGCCCGCGCCTGCACCGAGAGCGCCAGATTGTTGATCTGCGCGCCGGCATCGTTGTAGTAGAACTCACGGCTGACCGGATAACCCTGGGTCTGCAACAGCGCCGCGAGCGCATCGCCGAGTGCCGCTTGCCGGCCGTGGCCGACATGCAGCGGGCCGGTGGGATTCGCCGAGACAAACTCGACCACGACGTTCTGGCCGGCGCCGCGCTTGTTATAACCATAGGCCACGCCCAGGTCGAAAATACGCGACAGTTCCTGCTGATAGGCCTGTGGCGACAAATGAAAATTGATGAAACCCGGGCCGGCAATCTCGATCTTGCTGACCAGTTCGCTCGCGGGAATCGCATCGACGATGGCCTGCGCCAATTGCCTCGGATTGCGGCGCGCGGGCTTTGCCAGCTGCAACGCAATGTTGGTCGCGAAATCGCCATGCGCGGCGTCGCGTGTGCGTTCGACATCCACCGAGGGATGCACATCCCCGGGGACAATGTCGGCCGGTAAGCAGGCCAGGGCAGCCTGCACGAGACGTTCGATCTGGATTTTCACAAGCGCTAAGGAAAGCAAGGGTTCGGGACAGTGTACTCAACTCAACTCGGCCGCATCCACATCGATTGACCAGCGCACGCGGCGGGCCTCCGGGAGCATGGCGAGGACCGGCAGCCAGTTGCTTAGAAATCTCTGTAAAGGCGTGTGGCTGGGCGCGCGTATCAGCAGCTGAGCGCGGAAACGCCCGGCGCGTCGTTCCATCGGTGCGGGCGCGGGTCCGAGCAGCTCCACGCCGCGAAC
>NZ_JAEUPY010000512.1 GCF_016790065.1 Steroidobacter sp. | reverse complement strand
GGTGATGGTGTAGGAAAACGCATAGTGGCCTTCATCCGGTTTGGACTGCTCGCCCACGTAATTGGCGCTCACGTCGACGCGAATCTTGTGGAGTGCGTCGGCAGTAGCGGTGGCGGTGCGACCTTTGGGAGGCGTGGATTCTGTCATAACCGAATGACTGGCTTGGGCCGGCTCGATTCTAGCAGCCTCCCAGCGGCCGTGACCGGGTTAGTGCAGCCGGACCGCCAGCACGTCGCACGGCGCGGCGTGCAGGATGGTGTCTTCGGTAAAGTTGAGCAGAATCGCAAGGCCGTGGCGCTCGCGGCTACCGAGCACGATCAGGTCGCTTTTCAGGCGTTGCGCGGTCCGGATGATCTCGGTCTTGATGCCGCCGGTCTCCACCAACTGTCGGCTGTTCGACAGCGACAGCTTCTGCGCTAGTTCGACCAGGCGCACCTTGGCGCGCTCCACCAGCTCGCCCTCGATCTGCACCGTCGGCAGCAGGGCTTCGCCCATGGGCTCTACTGGTACGTACTCGACCACGTGCAACAGCGTGATTTCGGAACCGTAGCAAGCCTGAATGGCTTTGGCGCGTTCACCGATGATCTGGCTGTCGTCCGACAGATCGACCACCAGCAGAATGTTTTTGTAGTCGGCCATTGCAGTCCCCTCCACGCGTCCGCCGAAGCCGGCGAGGCCGAGTATAGGACGATCGTTGCGCCGGGTCAGACTGGATCTTGGGCGGCAGCGGAGGGCTTGGCGGTCAGGCGGGCGGCCAGCGCGACGAATTGCGCCGGGGTCAGCACTTCAGCACGCAACCCCGGGTCGATGCCCGCGGCGACGATGTCGTCGGTGTCCAGCAACGCTTTCAGCGAATTGCGCAGGGTCTTGCGTCGCTGGGAAAAAGCCGCGGCGACCACCGTGGCGAAATGGCGTGGCTCGCCGATTTCCAGCGGCGTTTCCCGAGGAACGAGCCGGAACACGGTCGACACCACCTTCGGCGGCGGCTTGAACGCGCCGGGGCCGATGTCGAACAGCGGTTCCACTCGCACCCATGGGGCCAGCATCACGGTGAGTCGGCCGTAGTGCTCCGAGCCCGGCGCGGCGGCCATGCGGTCCACGACCTCTTTTTGCAGCATGAAGTGCATGTCGTGAATGCGCTCGCGCAGTCCGATCAGGTGAAACAGCAGCGGCGTGGAAATGTTGTAGGGCAGATTGCCGACCAGGCGCAGCCGTTCGCCCTCATATATATGAGCGAACGAGAACTCCAGCACGTCGGCCGAATGGATGTGCAGCCGAGGGTCGTCGCCGGTGATTTCGCGCAGGTGGCGAATGGCGTCGCGGTCGATCTCCACCGCATGCAATTCGTTCAGGCGTGCCAGCAGCGGTAGCGTGAGCGCGCCGAGGCCCGGCCCGATCTCGACCATTCGATCCTGCGGTTGGGGCGCGATGGCGGCGACGATGCGGCCGATCACGCCCGGGTCATGCAGGAAGTGCTGGCCGAATCGTTTGCGTGGTTGGTGCATGAATCATTCGCAGAGCCATCTGCATCGCCGCCACCAGGCTGCTGGCGTCGGCCTGGCCGGAGCCGGCCAGCGACAAAGCAGTGCCATGGTCGACGGAGGTGCGCACGATGGGTAAGCCAAGGGTGATGTTCACGACGTCGCCGAAACCAGCGTACTTGATCACCGGCAAGCCTTGATCGTGAAACATTGCGAGCACGGCGTCGGCCTGCTCGAGCATGTGAGGAGTGAATGCCGTGTCCGCCGGTGCCGGACCGATGAGATGCAAACCTTCGCTGCGCAATCGTTCCAGCGTCGGCGCGATCACTTCGATTTCTTCGCGGCCGAGATGCCCCGATTCGCCGGCATGCGGATTCAAGCCGCACACCAGAATGCGAGGCGTAGCAATGTCGAAGTGCTTGCGCAGATCGTGATCGATGATGCGAATGACGCGGGTCAATGTTTCAGCGGTGATTGCAGCGCTGACTTCCAACAACGGCAGATGCGTCGTGGCGAGCGCGACCCGCAGCTCGTCGGTGGCGAGCATCATCACTGGATAAGAGCCGCCAGTGCGTTCGGCGAGATACTCGGTGTGTCCGGAGAAGGGCACGCCCGCGTCATTGATGACGCTCTTCTGTACTGGTGCCGTCACCATCGCGTCGAACTCACCGGACAAGCAGCCTTGAGCGGCGGCGTCGAGCGTGCTCAGCACGTAACGCGCGTTCGCGGTGTTGAGCACTCCAGGCTGCACTGGTGCCGCTACAGGGACGTGCAGCACTCGCAAGGAGCCGCGTTGATGAATCGGCAGCTTGGTGCTGTTGACGTACGTGGTGAGTTGGATGTCCAACCGCAGCTGCTGGGCTCGCTGCTTCAGCAGCTCGATGTCGCCAGCGATGACGACATCACAAGGCCAGTCGCGCTCGGCGATGGCGAGACAAAGATCCGGCCCGATGCCCGCAGGTTCACCGGAGGTGACGATGAGCCGCGGGGATCGTGTCACATCCTGTATTCCACGAACGCTTCGTCGCGCAGGCGACGCAGCCACAGTTCGGTTTCTTCTTCGGCCTTGGCTTCGCGCAACTCGGCGAAGGCGCGTTGACGACGGATGTCTTCGGTCGAGTCGTGTTTACGACGACCGAGCAGCTGCACGATGTGCCAGCCGTACTGAGTCTTGAACGGCTTGGAGATTTCGTTTTCACCCAAGGCGTCGATTTGTTTCTCGAACTCGGGCACGAAACTGCCCGGACCGGCCCAGCCCAGGTCACCGCCGTCCGCGGCCGAGCCCGGATCCTGCGAAGTGACCGCGGCGATGGCGGCGAAGTCTTCCTTGCCGTCCACCACGCGGGCGCGAATGCCGTTGAGTTTCTGCTCGACGGTCTGGTCGTCTTCGAGATCGTTGGTACGCAGCAGGATGTGACGAGCATGTACTTGCGCCACCACCGACTGCTGCACGCCGCCGCGCACTTCATTCAAGCGGAACAAATGAAAACCGCTGGGCGTGCGAATCGGCTTGGAGGTTTCGCCCGGCTTCATCTTGGGAATGTTCTCAGCCAGGATCGAGGGCAGCTGCGAACCACGACGCCAGCCGAGCGAGCCGCCTTCGATGTTGGTGCTGCTGTCCGAATACGTCACCGCGAGCTGCGCGAAATCATCGCCGCCCGTGGCTTTGTCGAACACTTCCTGGGCGCGCTTCTCGCGAGCTTCGATCTGTTCGGGCGATGCGCTCACCGGCACGGAAACCAGAATGTGCGAAACGTTGTATTCGGCATTCCGGTCCGGCGCGTTCAGCTGCCGGTTCATGAATTGGTCCAGCTCGCGCGGCGACACGTTGATACGTGCGATCACGTCGCGCTGACGCAGCAGCTGCAGCGTCATCTGGCGACGGATCTCGTCGCGGAAGGTGCGGTAGTCGATGCCTTGCTGTTGCAAGGCCTGGGGCAGATCGGCAAAGCCGATGTTGTTGCGCTTGGCCACGTCGTCCAAGGCGCCGTTCAGCATTTCGTCGGACACCTGAATGCCCAACTTGCCGGCGCGCTGCATCTGGATTTCTTCCACCACCAGGCGCTCGAGGATCTGCTGGCGCAGTACGTTACGCGGCGGCAGTTCGGTGTTTTGCTGACGCAGGCGCTGGGTGATTTCTTCGGTCTGTTCATCCAGCTGCGAATTCAGCACCACGCCGTCGTTGACGATGGCGGCGATCCGGTCGAGCAGCGTGCCGCTGCCGGACAGTTCTCGCGTCTGGGCCAGGGCGCCGGTGGCGGTGGCCAGCAGGCTCAACCCGAGCAGGCAGCCACGCAACGCGCTAGAGACTTTCTGAGTAGGGCGAAACAGTTTCATGCGTAACCAGGGTGAGCCCCAAGGGCTTGACTAGGGTGCGGTCGGTGGCCACCCCCACTGGGTGGTGGCGAGGCCTTATTTATCCTCGGGAGGCTCGACGGAGTATCCCCGAATCGACCGCTCCAGAAAAGTATTCGCACCCACTCCGACATTGGACAGGCCGTTAAGTTCGAGCTGGAACAGCACGCTGGTGTCCAGGTCGCCGGTGCGGTCGCTCACATAACGCCGGGCCACCACGCGAAACCGCCAGCAGCAGGAGCGGTATTCCAGGCCCGCAAACTGGTCGATCACGCCTTTCTCGTCGCGCCGGGTCACGGTGTCCGAGGGCAGCGTCGGGTCCAGCGGGGCGCTGTTGTCGATGGCATCGCCTTCCAGCGAATACACCATGCGGGCGTACAGGCTCCAGTCGCGGCTGACCGGCCAGGCCACTGAGCCGTCCACTTGCTCCAACCGGTCGCGGCGGAAGCGATACCCCAGGTTCATGACGCGGTCGAAATTGGGCCGGTATTGCAGCTGGATCTGGCCGCGCTCCGAACGCGTCTCCCCCGGATCCCACTGGATGCCGCCGCGGATGTTCCAATTGCCGTAAGCACGCAGATCGAGCTCGGCAATGATGTCCGAACTCTCCGGATCTTCCACGTCTTCGCCGGGCAAGGTGACGCGCGGGCGGTCGAAGTAATACGCCTGGCCGACGGTGGCGGCGATGTATTGCTCGCCGGTGTGCGCATCCAGCCAGCGGGAGGTGAAGCCGATGGCCAGTTGGTTGGCATCGCCGAGCCGGTCCGCACCCACATAGCGGTTGGTGCGGAACAGTTGCACCAGATTCAGATCGGCGCGCTCGGTGTCGAACACCGGCAAGTCGTCCTGATTGCGATAAGGAACATACAAATACATGAAGCGCGGTTCGATGGTGCTCAGGCGTTGCTTGCGCGAGCCGAACAGCCGCTCGAACACCATGCCGCCATCGACACTCAACACCGGCGCCGAGCGCGAGAACGTATCGTCCCGATCGTCCAGATCGCTGCCGTCCTGGTGCAACTTGTAACGGGTGTAGCGCCAGCTCGCGGCCGGCTCGATGTACACGCCGGCGCCTCGCAGCGGCATGCGGATCTCGGGGGAGAAGTCGCTGCGCCAGCCGGTGCTCAAGCCGTCGACGTTGTGCTGGAAGTTGGCCAGCTCCATGTCCATGCCATAGCTCAGGCCGAACGGCTGATCCGGAAAGTTGGCGCGTACTGCCAGCTGCGGCAGCATGGTGTACGGACGATCCGCCGGCGCAATCGGCAGCCGATTCTCGGTGGCGAAGTCGATGGTCTGGAAGTTCTGTGCGTGCAGGATGGCCAGCCAGCGATCGTCCAGATAAGTGAGGCTGGCGGAGCGGTTCAGGTACGTGATCGAGGTGCCTTCGGGCCCGAGGCCGAAGTCTTCGAACCATTCGTCGTCGCTGGCGTTGGACGCATCGATGTTGAGCCGCAGCCGGCGCGTGAAGTCGGATTGATCGACGAAGCGCACCAGGCTGCGCTCGGCGCCGAACTCGCGATCGTCCGGCAGGTACTGCACTTCCAGCTGGCCTTTGCCCACCGGATTCAGATAACGAAACTCGGTGTCCAGCTTCGGGCCGCGCTTGCTGAAGTAAGTCGGTGTGAAAGTCGCGTCGTAGTTCGGCGCGATGTTCCAGTACCACGGCACCGACAGCGAATAACCGCTGCGCGACGATGTGCCTATGGTCGGGAACAGAAAGCCGGACTTGCGCTGATTGCCCACCGGAAAGGAAATGAACGGCGTGTACAACAGCGGAATGCCCTTGAAGTCCAGGCGCACGCCGCGGCCGATGCCCAAGCCGATGGCCTGACTGATGTCGATGTCCGAGGCGGTCAGCATCCAGTCTTCGTTGCCGAGCGGGCAGGTGGTGTAGCGCACTTTGTCGAGCGACAGCGTGCCCTCGGTACTCGCCCGGATACGATCGGCGGAGCCGCGCGCATTACGATCCGGCAGCTCGAATTCGGCGTGTTCGAAGACGGCACCGCCTTTACGATCGATTTGCGCCCCTTCGCCTCGCACCTTGACCGTGCCGTCGCTGTACTCGACGCCCTGATCGACGCTGAAGCTTTCGTCCTGCTGGTTGTAGGTGGCGTCGCGAGTTTCGATGCGACGTTCGCCCTGACGGATTTCGACTTTGCCGGTGAGCTTCAGCTCGCCATCGCGGATGCCTTCGACGCCGTCGGATTCGAACTCGATGTCCTCGGGCAGCTCGGCGACCGGCTTGGGTGGGCGACGCTGGCTGGCTGCCACCGCCGCTTCGGTGTTCGGCGCCGGACACTTGGGAGCTTGCTGAACTTCTTGTTCGGGCGAGGCTTCGGCCGTGGACTCTGCAGTCTTTGCAGGGTCGGCGGCCGGCTCGGCCGCGTAAGCTGTGCCCGAGAGCGACGCTGCGGCCAGCACTGCGGCGATTGCAAGTGAGAGGGTTGTTAGGGGTGTCGCAGTTCGTTGCATCGGGGGGCGATTATAATGAGCGTCGTTCGCCGCTGGCCGTCTATTTAAAAAATCTGGAGCAGCAATCCGCGTGTCGTCACTTTCACACGATGGTCATCCGTCTCGCGACCTGCGCCTCGAGCAGCTCGAACACTGGCTCGCCGGTTTGTTCGGAGCGCGCGACTTCGCGGTGACCCCGGCGTCGGCCGATGCCAGCTTCCGTCGCTATTTCCGTGTTTCGCGCCAGGGCCAAACCTGGATTGCGATGGATGCGCCGCCGGGCAAAGAGGACATGGGTCCTTATATCCGTGTCTCCGGCATGTTGGTCGAGGTCGGCGTCAACGCTCCCAAGGTGCTGCAGCGGGACCAAGCCCAGGGCTTTTTGCTGAACACGGACCTGGGCTCGCGGACCTATCTTGCCGATCTGGACGCGGGTGCCGATGCCGAGCGCCTGTATCGCGATGCCATTGAGGCATTGGTCGCTATCCAAGCCGGAGCCGGCGAGCATGCCAAGCAGTTGCCGGCCTATGACGACGCCCTGCTGCGTCGTGAGATGGGGCTGTTTCCTGAATGGTTCTGTAACAAGCATCTCGGCCTGCAGCTCAGCGACGCCGAAGTGGCGGGGCTGGCCTCGACCTTCGACACGCTGGTGGCCGAGGCCTTGCAACAGCCGCGAGTGTTCGTTCATCGCGACTATCACTCGCGCAATCTGATGGTCACCGACGGGGTGAGTCATGACAAAGGCGGGCATGGTGCCAACCCTGGCATTCTGGATTTTCAGGATGCGGTGCTCGGGCCGGTAACTTACGACCTGGTGTCCCTGTTCCGCGACTCCTATGTGGAATGGCCGCTCGAACGCGTGCACGCCTGGATCAAACATTTTCGCGATACCGCTCAGCGCAGCGGCGTCGATGTGGGCAGCAACCCGGCGCAGTTCCAGCGTTGGTTCGATTTGATGGGTGTGCAACGGCAGTTGAAGGTGCTGGGCATCTTCGCGCGGCTGTATCACCGTGATGGCAAATCCGGTTACTTGAAGGATCTGCCGCGCACGCTGAGTTATGTCCGCCAGGTCATCAAGAACTACGGCGATCTGGAATTCCTGACGACCTTCATCGAACAGCGCATCGTGCCTGCGATGGCAAAGCTGTAGGACCACCTCATGCGCGCGATGATTTTGGCGGCGGGGCGCGGCGAGCGCATGCGACCGCTCACTGACCACACGCCCAAGCCGCTGCTGCAGGTCGCGGGCAAGCCGATGATCCAGTATCACATCGAGGCGCTAGCGGCTGCGGGTGTTCGAGAGATCGTCATCAATCTCGCGTGGCTGGGACAGAAGATTCGCGCCGCGCTCGGCGACGGCTCGCAGCTCGGCGTGCGCATCGAGTACAGCGACGAAGGTGACTCGGCGTTGGAGACCGGCGGCGGTGTGTTCCAAGCATTGCCCTTGTTGGCCGGCCCGTCGGGCAGCGATCGATTCATCGTGGTGAGCGGCGATGTGTTTACCGAGTACCCACTCGGCGACGCCGTGAAAAAACTTGCTGCCGCGGATGTGGCGCACTTCGTGGTCGTTCCCAATCCCGACTTTCATACGCGCGGTGATTTCGGTCTCGCCGGCAATCGACTCACTGACAGCGGCGAACGTTACACGTACGCCAACATTGGCGTGTTCGATCCTGAGTTCTTCATCGGCTGCAAGCCTGGACGTTTTCCGCTCGCGCCATTGATGTTCGACTGGATTCGTCAAGGGCGCGTGAGCGGAGAGTTGTATCGCGGCGTGTGGCACAACGTCGGCACGCCTCAACAGTTACAACAGATCGATCAGGAAGCGTCGGCCCAACGTCGCAGCAGATTGTGATACACGCCGGTGAGCTGCACTAACGCCGGATGACCTTTCACATCCGCGCCCAGACGTTGGATGGCCAGATCCAGATCCAATAATAAAGTGCGCTGACCGTCGTCGCGCACCATGCTCTGAATCCAGAAGAACGATGCGATTCGCGCGCCACGCGTGACCGGCTGCACTCGATGCAAACTGGTGGACGGGTAGAGCACCAAATCGCCCGCCGGCAGCTTCACGCTGTGCGAGCCGTAAGTGTCGTCGATCATCAATTCGCCGCCGTCATATTCCGACGGCGCGGCTAGAAACAAAGTCGCTGAGATGTCGGTGCGCACCCAAGTCTTGGCATTGGGGGCGGCGGTGCGCACTTGTCTGACGGCGTTGTCGACATGATTGCCGAACGATTGACCGCCGCTGTAGCGATTGAACAGCGGCGGAAAGATTTTCAGCGGCAGCGCGCCGGCCAGGAACAGCGGATTGCGATCCAACGCCGACAGGATCATTTGCCCGAGCTCACGCGCTACCGGAGAGTGCTCCGGTAGCTGCCCGTTGTCTTTCGCCGTCGCCGATTGATGGCCGGCGGTTACACGACCGTCCACCCAGTCGGCGGCCTCGAGCTGCCGCCGACAGTCGGCGACTTGCTCGCCGGTTAGAACGTTGGGGACGTGTAACAGCACGGTGATTAGAAGCTCAAGAACGCTGTCAGTTGCGCCGAGCGACCCGCGCCGGGGATGTAATGTCCGCCGCCGAAGCGGTCGACATATTCCTCATCGCCGACGTTCAGTACGTTGAGTCGCAGCGACAACTTGTCGTTGACGGTGTAGCTGGCCATCAAGTCCACCAGTGTGACGCCATCGACCACCAACTCACCGAGTGTCGCGCTACGCGAGCGGACCATGTCGTCGATGTACTGCACGCCCAGGCCGATGGTTAAACCGAACGGCAAGACATAAGTCGTCCACGCATTGGCCGCGACTTCGGGAACCAGCGGTAACTCTTGTCCCTGATCGAGCGCGTTCAACGACAGCTTGTACTCGGTGTCGAGGAAGCTCGCGCCCGCGAATACCGACCACGCATCGCTGATCGCACCCGACGCCGACAGCTCGACACCTTTGATGTGCTGCTCGCCGTCGAGAATGAACGGATCAGTGTTGAGATTGCGTGTGCGTACATTGGTCTTCTCGGTGCGGAACACGGCGGCGTTCAACGCGAGCCGCCGCTCCAGCAGCTCCCACTTCACGCCCGCTTCGAGATTGGAGCTTTCTTCGGGCGGCAGGTTGACGTTGTTCGCCTGAGTGGGCGAGCTGCTCAAACCTGAGCCGGTGGTGCCGGCGTCGACGGTCGGATCGAAGCCGGTGCCGTACGCCACATATAGCGTGCCGGCTTCCACGGGTTTGAACGTCACTGCGCCTTGATAGGTGATCTCAGCGTCGGAGCGGGACAGCGATTCGGTTACGGCTCGCGTGGTGAAGTTGCGCAACTCGTAGTCGACATCGACGTCGTCGCGCCGTAGCCCGGCGGTGATCGCCCACTGTTCGCTGAGCTTGACGGTGTCGACGAAGTACAGCGCGATGCTCTTGATCTCGGTCTGCGACGGATTGCCGCTGTTGATGGGCATCGGACCGAGCGGCAGCGCATTCGGATCGGGATGGAAGAAGTCTGCGATGGTCGGTTGATTAGTCGTCTGCGCGCTGTTGCGGCTCTTGGTGGTTTCGCGCGTGAGTTCCAATCCGGTCACGACAGTATGTCGAATCGCGCCGGTCGCAAATTCGATGTTCACATCGGTGAGGTTGGTGAGGTTCTCGCTCTGCATATCGCGACGTTGCAGTTGCCGATTTGGCGGACGCGGGGCCGTGATAGCGGAGGAGCGCTCGCTATCCAAGTAGCGCAACACGTTGCGCGCGGTGATCGCATCGTTGAAGTCGTGTTCGAGTTGCAGCGTGCCGCTCTTGGTCTCGATGTCTTCGAAGTCGTAGTTCTTCAAGCCGTAGAAGTTGCTTTGATCGACTGCTGGCATTGCGTGGTACGCGCCAGTTGGATAGGTGACGCCCGCTTGCGTGGTCGAGCCCCACGGCAAACCGTAGTCGGGCACGTTGTCTTCATCGACATAAAGCGCGCTGGCGGTGAAGCGTGTCGACGTGCCGAGGCCCAGCGCGAACGAGGGCGCGATGCCCCAGCGCTGGTTCTCGACCACATCGCGATTCGACACCTCGGCGTCGTGATACATCGCGTTCAAGCGGAACGCCATGCTGTCGCCCAAGCCGAGATTCAGGTCGCTGGTGACCCGTTTGTAATCGTCGCTGCCGTAGCCGAGCGAATAATCCTGCGTGTCGCTTTGATGCGGGGTCTTGGTCACTTGATTGATGGCACCGGTGGTGGCGCTACGGCCCGCCATCGTGCCGGTGGGCCCCTTGATCACTTCGACCTGCTGCAAGTTGAACGAGTCGCGCGTGTAACTGCCGACATCGCGGACACCGTCGACGAACAAGCTGTTGCGCGCACTGGTGCCGCGCATGGAAAAGTTTTGATCGCCCGGCAAACCGCCACCGCCTTCGCCGGCCTGGAAGGTGATGCCCGGCGAATTACGTAACACGTCGCGCAGCGTGGTCGCCGCGCGCTCGCGGATCACCGCTTGGGGAATCACCTGAATGGTCTGCGGGGTGTCCAGCAGCGCCTGGGAATATTTAGGCGACGACGCGACCTCGGTCTTGAGCGCGTCCTCGGCCGCTTGCACCGAAATTTTCGGCAGCTCTGGAGGCTTGGTGTCGGCGGCCTGCAGCGGCACGGCCGCGGTCTGCAGTATCGAGAAGATGGCGGCCGCGACGGTGGCACGGCGCGGATTTAACAAATCGGACAGTGAATCATGCATGGCCAGAGATCTCCCTTACGGTGGAATGGGACGGTCTGGCTGGCGGACACCGGAAAAAATAGGGTGTTGGCTGGCGTTTTGTTATGCAGGCGACTTTAGGTGAGAAGGCTTCTCATTTGCAACCAAGCAACGCCCAGGGCATCATCGCGTCGCTGTTCCCCGTGTTAGATGAAGTGCGCGAGAAGGTTTGCCCGTGTTCGCAGAAGATAGTTCGCGACGTCTGTGCGTCGCTGGGACGATTGCCGCCGTACATGCGGCCGGAATCTATGTGGCGCTGACGTTCGCGCCGCAGATTCGGCAGGCTGTTGCGCAAGTGCCGCTGGTAGTAACGTTCATCTCGCAGCCTGAACCTACGCCGCAACGGCCACTGCCGCAGGTCGCCGTGGTAACGCCGCAACCGATATTGCAGGTGCCCGACTTGCCGCTGATCGATATCGTCAATGAAGCGCCGCCGAGTCAGCGCGCCATCACCATGCCGATAGCAGCGCCACCGCCGCCCGCTGCGCAAGCCGCCGATCGAAGCACGCCCAAGCTGGTCTCGACGGTCGAATATGTCAGAGAGCCAGCGCCACGGTATCCACCTCAATCGCGACGGCTGCGAGAGCAGGGATTGGTGGTGTTACGAGTGGTGATCGATGAACGCGGCTCGGCCAGCAGTATCGAAATAGAAACGTCCAGCGGTCACACGCGACTGGACGATGCCGCGCGCGACGCAGTGTCACGTGCAGCCTTTCGCCCCTACGTGGAAGACGGCGAAGCGCGCCGCGCACTGGTGCTGATACCCATCGAATTCGCTTTAAATCGCGGCTCGGCCTAACTATTCGTCAGTGCCGCTGTCTCTAAATGGTGTCGCCCCACAGGCGCCTTGGCACGGCCGGCTCGTTCAGCGGTCGGTGGAACTATCGACTACGGTAATCGTTGCCCTAGGACCGCGGGTGACGCGACGTTAGCTTGCACGGTACTGCTGCATCGCCATTGCAGGCCAGCACATCAATGGTGCGCAAGGGGATTTGGCGTCGCGTTTCTTATCAGCAAAGTTAGTTTACAAGTAGGTAGATTCTGTTTCGGAGTGCTTGCCTTCCTCGCAGAAACTTTATACCTTGCGCGGCGTTTCTGCGGTCTGTAGGACAGCGCGTCAATACGGAATTTACGGACTTATTCCGGGCTATCTCGATAGCAAGCCGCGCGC
>NZ_JAEUPY010000418.1 GCF_016790065.1 Steroidobacter sp. | reverse complement strand
AAGCGGTGTGGAGCAATTCCGGCGGCGTGACACCCGAGCTGCCTCGTTGGAAAGAATCGGTGCGGGATCGGTACGACCCTACTGAGCCCGTGTCGAAGTGGCATCAGCAGCGGACTCGCAAACGATTGGGCTACGCGCTCGCCGCGAGCACGTTAGTTGCCACCGTCGCCGGGCTCTCGCAACTGCCGGTGGTGTTGAACCTGATGGCGCCCTCTCACACAACAGTGCAAACCGGTATCGGCGAACAACAGCAGCTGCGCCTCTCGGATGGCTCCATCCTCACGGTGGGTGCCCGTTCGTGGGTAACAGTGGCACTGACCGACCAGCAACGCGATATCACTTTGCAAAGTGGCGAAGCTTTTTTCGACGTCGCCAAGGACGCGCAACGACCGTTCGTCGTGCACGCTGGCGGCACTGAAGTCACCGCAGTCGGTACGCAGTTCAACGTGCGTCGCAGTTCGGAACAAGTCGTGGTGTCGGTGTCGGAAGGAATCGTGCAAGTGGCGTCCGAACCTGGCGCCGGATCAAACGCCGAGTCCGCCACCGCTGCCCCCGTGCAACTTACCGCCGGCAACCGAGTGAACATCGAATCGAACGGCTCGGCACCGGCAGCGGAAACAGTCGATGCCGCCTCCGTGGGCGGCTGGCGTGAAGGCCGACTGCAATATATCAATGAACCGCTGCGCACCGTGCTCGCGGACGTGCATCGCTACACGTTACGAGACATCGAAATCGCCGACGCGGACGTCGGCGCATTGCGCATCACCGGCACCGTGTTCAGCAACGACGTCGACGGCTGGCTCAGAACCTTGGAGATGTCATTTCCGGTGCGGGTGACGATAGGCCCGTCGGGCAGCTTCGTGCTGAAGTCGACGCAACCCGCTGCGCCGGAGCCAGCGGCCGGCGCAGCGGTGCAACCTTCCCGAGGACCGTGACTCCTGCCCTACCTCGACTTGACTCGGCCACCGTCGAACTGGATCGCGCCATTGGCATCCATGGCCATGTCCAGATGCTCCGCGAACCAGGCATCGACCTGCTCGAACGCGTGACTGGCCGACGCCGGCGTCTGAAATCCATGGCCGTCGTCCAGATAACGAAGCATCCGTGCAGGAACGTGACTCTGGCGCAATACCGAGAACAGCACCTCCGCCGAAAACGGATCTGACGCTGGCATCGCTTCTTGAGCGCGATCGCCGCCGACCAGAATCAGCGTCGGGGTTTTGCTCTTGTAGCCATCGAACAAAAAGCCGCCCAGAAAATCCTTGGGCCGGTCCGCAAGCCGTCCCAGTCGGGCTTGCCAGAACCCCATCGTAGACACCGACCCGGTGCGAGCCCCCGTCAAGCTGTAGAGAAAGTCGGGCAAGACGCCGGCCGCGATTGCATCGTGCATGGCCGCCGCGCGATATCGAGTGCTACGAGTGAGGAGCAGATTCACACGTGCGCCGCCGGCACTCGCGCCAAGAATGCCGATTCTCGATGTGTCGATGTAAGTTCGCGTAGATATCCACTCGACGCCGGCATCGACGTCGCGCACATCGGCTTCGATGCCGCCAAAGTCGCCGTTGCGATGACGTGCCGAGGCAATACCCGGTCCATATTCTCCAGACGAGCGGTAGTCCGGCACGAACACCACATAGCCTTTGCTGGCCCAGGTATGCCATTCCAACGGGCCATGCGCAGTCCCGGCACTGAGCGGCGCCATCAGATAAAGAAAGCTGCCCGGCCCGCCGCCGTGCACGTCGACGAACAATGGATATTTCTTGTTGGGATTGAAGTCCGGCGGATAGATCACCCAAGCGGCAAGTTGCAGCCCTTCGCCGTTCGGAAACTTCACGCGTTCGAAGCGGCCCAGCTGGAAACGGGTCGCAGGATCGTTCAGTAACGCCACACGGGTATCGCGGTTCGACTTCGTCGCTCGCGAGCGCAGTTCGATTCGAGCCGAGCCGTCAGTAGCAACGTAGGCAAGTCGTTGCCCGTCTGGCGACACCTGCAACTGTTGCTTCAACGTGGGCGAGTCGGTCAGTGCGACCGAACGCCCGTCGAGATCGGAGCGCTGAATCTGCGTCCAGCCACCATCGCGAGTCATGTAGTACAGCGACTGTGAATCAGGCGCCCAACGCACACTAGTGCCACTGACATACTTGTCGTGCGTGAGTCGCCGCACTTTGCCCGTCGCCAGCTCCACCACCAGCAGACTATTGAAGTCATCCCAGATCTGCGAATCGACATCGGAGCTCACGGACAGCCAGCGACCGTCGGGTGAAATGTGCGGATCGATGCCCTGCATGATGCCGCCGACTCTGAACACGTCACGCACTTCGCCGTCTTTGAGCGCTCGCACGACAGTTTCGATTGGCTCGCCGTCCGTGCTCCAGAATCGCTGTGTCACGAAGTAGAGATCGTCCACAGCTCCCCACTCCAATGCTTGCAGCCGTCCAGCGAACGGGAAGCGACGCGGTGAGGCTGGCTCCTTCAGATCCAGGATGGTGATGGTGGTGGTGAACGTTCCCGCAGCGTCGCGGGCATCTGCTTGAAGACCGACATCGACATAGCGAACGGTCTTGGCCGTCGACACCGTATCCGGCGGTTCTGGCTTGGCTCGCGAAACTTGGGCCAGTGCGATTCTTTGAGAATC
>NZ_JAEUPY010000369.1 GCF_016790065.1 Steroidobacter sp. | reverse complement strand
CATCTGGGCCGGCAGGCTGACGTCATGGACGTGCTGGCCAATTGCACCGGTATGCTGGTCGGGCTGCTGGTGAGCTGGTTTTGGATCGGCGGCTGGGCGCAGCGCCTGGAGTCGTTGTTCATCGGGACGCAGGTCGAGAAGTCGTGAACTTGCCGCTCGAGCATGCCCTCGATGCGCGTCCGCTAGCGGATCGCATGCGGCCGGCTACGCTCGATGGTTACATCGGTCAGACGCATCTGTTCGGCCCAGGCAAGCCGTTGCGTCGGATGCTCGAAGGCGGCCATCTACATTCCATGATCCTGTGGGGACCGCCGGGCACGGGTAAGACCACGCTGGCCCGGCTGGTCGCTCAGCAATGCGACGCGCAGTTCATCGCGTTGTCCGCCGTGATGGCGGGCGTCAAAGATATTCGCGCGGCTGCCGAGCAGGCTCAGGAAGCACGTAGAGCAGGGCGGCGCACGGTGCTGTTTCTGGACGAGGTGCATCGTTTCAACAAAGCCCAGCAGGATGCATTTCTGCCGTGGGTGGAAGATGGCACCTTGGTGTTCATCGGTGCGACCACTGAGAATCCCTCCTTCGAGTTGAATAACGCGTTGCTGTCACGAGCGCGCGTTTATGTGCTGCGTTCGTTGACCGAAGCTGACATCCGGCAAGTGTTGGATCGCGCGCTCGCCAGTCAAACCGGCGACGCGAAAGTCACAGCGGACGAACGCGCGTTGGAGTTGATGGCCAAGGCGGCGGACGGCGACGCGCGGCGTTCGCTGAATATGCTGGAACTCGCGATGGACCTGGCAGGCGCGGCCGAATCGCTGGTGATCAACGAAGCCATTGCTAGCGAAGTCGCCTCAGGCGGCCTGCGACGATTCGATAAGCAGGGCGAAGCGTTCTACGACCAGATCTCAGCGCTGCATAAATCGGTGCGCGGTAGCGATCCCGATGCGGCGTTGTATTGGCTGTGTCGCATGTTGGATGGCGGCTGCGATCCACGTTATCTCGCGCGTCGTGTGTTACGCATGGCGGCGGAAGACATCGGTCTGGCCGATCCTCGCGGCCACACGTTGGCGTTGGAAGCTTGCGAGGTTTACGAACGGCTCGGTTCGCCGGAAGGCGAGCTGGCCATTGCGCAGGCCGTGGTGTTCCTGGCTTGTGCCGCGAAGAGTAACGCCGTCTACAAGGCGTTCGGCGAGGCCATGCAGGATGCGAAAAACCTGGGCTCGCTGGACGTGCCGGTCCATCTGCGCAATGCGCCGACCAAGCTGATGAAATCGCTGGGCTATGGCAAGGATTATCGCTACGCGCACGACGAGCCGGATGCGTATGCCACCGGCGAAAACTACTTCCCCGAAGGCATGGAGCCGCGGCAGTACTACAACCCCGTGCCCCGAGGCATGGAAATCAAGATCGCCGAGGCGATGGCCCGCCGAAAGACGTAGGCCCCAGGCCTCACGGTTCCCGCCCCGACGGCAGCGATAACACCCGAAGTGTTAGACTGCCGGCCATTTTCTGGCACTTGAAACGTCACTGCTATGTTGGACCCGAAACTGCTCCGTTCCGACCCCGATGCCGTTGCCGCCAATCTGGCGCGACGCGGTTTCCAGCTCGACGTAGCTCAGCTGAGCTCGTTGGAGGAGGCACGTAAAAAATGGCAGATGCGGGCCGACGAACTGCGCAACGAAAAGAACGTGCATGCCAAGAGCGTCGGCAAAGCCAAAGCTCAGGGCCAGGACATTGCGCCGCTGTTGAAGCAGGTGGAAACGCTCGGCACCGAACTGGCCGCGGCTGAAGCCGAGTTCGCCAAAGTGCAGGCGGAGCTGGAAAAAATCACGCTCGGACTGCCGAACGTATTGCACGAGAGCGTGCCCGCCGGCCGCGACGAAACCGGCAACGTCGAAGTGCGCCGCTGGGGCGACCCGCGCAAGTTTGCGTACAAGCCGCTCGATCACGTCGAGCTCGGCGAGAAGCTGTTGCAGATGGATTTCGCAGCCGGCGGCAAGATCGCTGGTGCGCGTTTCACCGTGCTCACCGGGCCACTGGCTCGACTGCATCGCGCGCTGATTCAGTTCATGCTCGATCTGCACACCAGCGAGCACGGCTATCGCGAGACGTATGTTCCTTATCTGGTGAACGCCGCGTCGCTGACGGGCACCGGCAACTTGCCCAAGTTCGAGGCGGATCTGTTTGGTCTCAAAGGCGAGTCCGGCTTGTATCTGATCCCGACCGCGGAAGTGCCGGTGACCAATCTCGCACGCGACACCATCATCGAAGCCGACCAGCTGCCCATGCGCTATGTGGCGCACACGCCGTGCTTCCGCTCCGAAGCTGGTTCGTACGGCAAGGACACGCGCGGCATGATTCGTCAGCACCAGTTCGAGAAGGTGGAGCTGGTGCATCTGTCCAAGCCGCAGGACTCGTACGCCGAGCACGAGACGCTGACGCGCAATGCCGAGGAAGTGCTGAAGCGTTTGAACCTGCCGTATCGAGTGATGGCTCTGTGCGGCGGCGACATCGGTTTTGGCTCGGCCAAGACCTATGACTTGGAAGTCTGGCTGCCGGGTCAGGATGCCTATCGCGAGATTTCTTCGTGCTCCAACTTCGAAGCCTTCCAGGCGCGTCGCATGCAGGCGCGTTGGCGCAATCCCGAGACCGGCAAGCCGGAACCGCTGCACACCTTGAACGGCTCAGGCCTCGCGGCCGGCCGCGCCTTGGTGGCGGTGCTGGAGAACTATCAGGAGCCGGACGGCAGCATCAAAGTGCCTGAGGTGTTGAAGCCGTACATGGGCGGGTTGGACGTCATCCGTCGTCCCTGACCCCAAACCTTCGCCATAAACAAAAAGGGCGCTGCTTGTGGCAGCGCCCTTTGTTTTTGCCGGTGAGCTAGCGATCAGTCGTCGCCAGAAGTCGCGCCCAACAGGTGCAACAGGCTGGTGAACAAGT
>NZ_JAEUPY010000302.1 GCF_016790065.1 Steroidobacter sp. | reverse complement strand
GAATGCGGAGTGATACTGGCGATTTTCACAGTTCGACTGGCCAATCGAGAACGAAGAGGACGTAGTGCGTGACTAACCCTTCGACTCCGATGCTAAGTGCATTCTTCAATTCCTCGAATGGGGAGTTTTCGGCGGACACTCAGCCGCAACCACACAGGCACAAAAGCATGACCACGACGCGGGCTAATCTATGGAAGGCGCCAATCTCGAAAGGCTATTTCATAAAAAAGCGCTGCTTAGTCACTTTGGCCTGAGCGATCAAGCCGCGCGCCGGCGCTCGACCCGAAACGGCGCCGCAGTACCATCGACCATCGATGGTCTCTGCACCGAAGCTGCATCGCTGCTCCGGTGCAAGGTGAATGCGGAAATTGCACCGAGCATGATCTGTGACTGCTCCTTCAACCCTGCGGCGGTCTCCGCCAGTTCCTGCATCATCTGCGCATCACGTTGTGTCACCTCATCCATCTGGCGAACTGCAGAGTTGATTTGCTCGATGCCGGCGGACTGCTCTTGACCGGCTACATCGATCTCTTCGATCACCTCCGCGACTCGCTTGACCGCAGTGACAACCTGTTGCATTGCCTCGTCGGCCTGGCCGGCCAGTTCGCCACCATGAGCTACTGTCTGGCTGGACGTGTTGATCAGGTCGCGAATTTCTTTCGACGCTGATGCCGAGCGTTGCGCTAGGCTGCGCACCTCCTGCGCCACTACCGCAAAACCTCGCCCTTGCTCACCCGCGCGAGCCGCTTCCACTGCTGCATTCAGCGCCAGCAGATTGGTTTGAAATGCGATGCCGTCGATGATGCCGACGATCTCTCCGATCCGACGTGACGATTGCGCAATGGCAGTCATCGTCTCGTGCATCTGGGTCACGACCTGCCGGCCGCGTCCCGTCTTGCTGGAACACTCTTGTGCGAGTTGCGCTGCCTGCTGCGTGTTTTCCGCGTTGCGGGCTACCGTGGCGGACAGCTGCTCGACCGAGGCGGCGGTCTCTTCCAAACTCGCCGCATTCTCTGTCGCGCGATCGGAGAGTTCGCCGATCGAACTCGTGACCGTGCCCACGCCGCCACCGAGCTCAGTCGCGGCCGTCAGGTTGTCCTTGAGCACGCCATCGAGCTTCACTCGCAATTGTTCGAAAGCCTGCGCGATTCGTGCGATACAGATGGGGCCCAATTCTTCGATACGGCTGCGCGTATCTCCCGCGATAAGCCTAGACGCAGTGGCTTGCAATGCCAGCAGCGCCCCGACCACGCTCACCTGCATATATATGAGCGCCCCCGCGGCGATCAGCATACCGAGCCCGCTCAGCAACCCCGACAAACCCCAGCCCTCCAGCAATACGGTGCGCGCGCCGACGCCCCCTTGCAGCAAGATGAGTGCCCCCAATACTACCCAAGCACTGGTGCGCAACGACGGGCTCAACAGTTGCCGGCAGGCTCCGCGCCATGACTCGTCGACGACCCGACCTTCCTTGATGCACAGACTGCCGGCCGAACCGGAACGGATCCTGGCGTAGATCTTCTCCGCCGTTGCAATCTCATCGCGGGTCGGCTTCACCCGCACCGACATGTACCCGGTAATGCGGCCGTCATGCATCATGGGCGTCACATTGGCGCGCACCCAATAAAAGCCGCCGTGCTTGCGTCGGTTCTTCACGATGCCGGTCCAGCTCTTGCCAGCGCGGATGGTCCGCCACAGGTCCGCGAATGCTTCGCGCGGCATGTCGGGATGCCGGACCAGATTCTGCGGCTGTCCCAGACATTCCTCCAGCGAGTATTGACTGCTGCTCAGAAAGGCTGGGTTGGCGTACGTAATACGGCTGTCTGGATCGGTGTGCGTGATGATGACCTCGCCTTCAGGCAGGACGTATTCAGCCTGCGAAGTGTCGCTGTTCGAATGCATGTCATTTCCTCTTCAGCCGCTGAGCGCATCGGCGTAACACCGATGCGTGCTCCGGGTATTGGCCTTAGGTTGCCAAGATTGAGCGCCGTACGGACTCAGCGCTTGCGAATGCGACCCGTGACGCATATTCCGTGCGAGCCGCGTTGCGATCTCTCAAGGTGCTTGGGAATTACAACCAATTATGGGTAGCACCATAGCTCGGTGACGTAGTATCAAAACAGCACGTCGATGACCAGCACATCCTGATAAACGCCGGCCGGCGGTGTCGGCTGGTCGGAATAGATGCGGGCTTCGTAAGTAAACGACTCCGGTACGTTGCCCAGCGCAGGCACGGACTGCACCGCCCGATGCACGACATCATTCCAAGGCACGCCGCCGGGCCGGAAGACGTCGTATTCCAGCCGATGCACACCGAAGCCCATGCGCCGACGGCCATTGGCGAAGGAGTTGCCGTTGCTCAGTCCGACGCTGTAGGTCGTGCCCTTGGTGCAGGTCAGTCGCAGGGCGCCACTCACCGGTGCAAAGCTGTCGACGAATGGCGCCCTACCGAAATCGATGTCATCAGCATCGAATCTGCAGTCGCGAGTCACGGTCAACCTCACTGTGACAGTGACGGCAGCGCCCGCGCCGGGTATCGAGTTCTGAGTCAGCGTGCACAATCCCAGCGCGCAACCTTGGGTGATGCCGGCGCTGCGAGTCCAACCGCCGATGCAAATACCCACCGCACTGATGCTGGAACACACGGCATAGTGCCAACGTAGCGTGAGAGTGCCGGGATAGGTGCCGCTCGCGACGTTGCCGGCGGCGTCCAGATTGATGAAGAGTTGCGCCTGGCCACTGCTGCCGCCCAGGCTCAGCAAACTAGCCAGGGCGAGATTCCCAGAGGTCACGCCCGCGACGAGCGGCACGCCACCGGGAATGGTCGTGACATCGAACGGAATGCTGTCGCCAGTCACTGAGTTCACCAATCCGGAGCTTTTCGAGTCCACCGATAGAAAGATGTATTGACTGGACAACAGGCCGAGAATGCCGCTGCACGTCAGACCGCTGCTGCCTGAGCCGGCCCCCACTTGCGCGGCCGCTGCCTCGAATGAAGTCTTGCTGCCCAGGTCGATCAAGCTCGTGCTGGTCGTCGTGCACGCGGCAGCTTCATTCCGCCAAGTCACGGCGCACCCGATGATCGCCAGAATCCGCCAGAGGCTCATCGCACGTCCTCGCATGTCATGGGCACCAGGGGCGCGAGCGCAGGCTGGGGCAGAACGGCCTCGACACGGCAGCTGCTACCGTCCGGCCGTCGCACCTCAACCTCGACCTGTGCCGGCAGATTTTCGAAGTACACCAAGCCGTCGTAGCCCACGGTGCCGACTTGCTCCGAATGTTTCTCCAGTGCCTGGCTACCCACCGGCAGCACCACGCCGACGCGATCCACCAACTTGAGCAGCACGGCACTCAGGCGCCGCGTGTCGAAATTCAGCAGCGCGCCGCTACGCCGCTTCACTACCAGACGTTGCTCGGTGTCGTCGACCGCGACGTCCAGCGGCAGATCGACAGGATCAATACTGAATTTCGCTGCGTAATGGGACGTGACCCAGGGCACGAGCAGTCGGCCACGTCGATTGGTATAACCGACCAGCTGATTCTCGTAGCGCACCGGCACACCGCTGATCCCGTCCGTGGATACGACGACGAAGGCATCGCTGACTTGGCGAGCGGCGAATACTTCGCTCCCCATCGCCAGCAGTGAGCCGCGCATGTCCGCCCAGCGAGTGCGCTGTTCTCCGTAGGTAGCGACACCGGCCTCGGCACGCGCGTAGGCACCGCTCCACGCCAGGCTGGCATCGGTGAACGAGTGATCGTCGATGCCGTCTGCATGGCCGACATTCCAACCCAAGCCACCCTGCGACGGCACACTGCGGGAATATTGGATATGTTCGCTCGATGTAGCGTCCTGCTGCGTGCCCACGGTGAGGTTGCCGCCCCGTCCAAAGGAAGCGAGCAACTGTGCAGTGATCGCCCCTTCTCTGCGCTGTAGATCACGACTGGCACCGATCCGCAAACTGAGCGCGCCGGACAGCTGCCGAATATAAGAAACATTCAACAATCGCGCTGGCGTACCGCTCGCCGGTTGCACTCGAAGATAGCTCACGGCTCCGCTGCCGAAACGAGCCAGCGACGAGCCGGCCGTAATGATGTCGCTGTTGACGGCACCAGACAGATCACCGCCGGCATCGGCGGTTGCCAGCGTATAGAAGTCGCGCGTGCTGCGCGTTCCCTGATAGCCGACATTGAAGCCGCGATTCGCATAGCGATAGCCGAACGAATACTGCCAGCCCTGAGCGCCATAGTTAGCACTACGACTCACAGCCCCATTCACGAGTCCCAGCGTGCCGACCGTCAACACGGTACCGAAGCCCAACAAGCCGAAGTTGCCGACGGCCGTTGACGCGATCTCCGCCTGACTCTCGAGCGTGAGGGTGTTCGTCAGGCCATAACGCAGCGACCCGGCACCAGCGAAACGTCCATAGGAGAAATTCTCGAACCCGTAAGCACGACGCATCGTTCCGAGACTGAGTGAATAATCGACCAGTCCCTGCCGCAACAATTCGTTGCTCGCATAGAAGGGCAACGTCGCGGTCACTTGCCTGCCGAGCGCATCGGTGGTCACCAACGTTGCCTCACCGGCGCCAGTGACCACTGGCATGCTGGTGATCGTATATGGCCCCGGGCGCAGCTGTTCGGAACGTGCCCGCTGACCGTTGATGAACAGATCAAGCGTGGACGGAATCGCGGCCTGCCCTGAGAACTGCGGCAACGGATACGTGATCAAGTCTGGCCGCAGACGAAAATCTCTCGACAGCTTGATCCCCGCGATGCGGGCCGGTGCGCTCCAGGCCTGCGCCGAGGTGATCAGATCGCCTATGGTCCAGCTGTGCAATTGCTGCTCGTTGGAACTGGACCACGCCGTATCGAAGCGCAAATAGCCACGCTGGCCGACGCCCATCTGAGACTCACGCTCAACCGCATCCGCGTAGCGATGCAACCCCGTATTTGTGAACACGCCCGCGGCACCGAACAGCCGCTGCTCGGTCCAAAGCGACGCGCTGCTCGGCCGATCCTCGCCGTCGATGAGATGAACGCCATAGTTCACTACGAGTCCGGTACTACTGCTCGCGTGTTGCATGCCGCGCGACACTTTGTCTAGGTGTTGTGTAGCCAGCCACTCCGGCGGCACCGTGAGTTCCAGCAACAGTGCGTTGGGATCGTAGCGATGCTGGATGCCGGAGGCCTGGTCAAGCAGCAGCCAGTGCGCATTTGCATCGGCCAGTATCGCGAGACTTACACCGGCGGCACGTAGATCAGCACAACGCACACTCAGCCCGTCGCCACTTTGCTGCACAGGAACGACGTTTCCCAGCGGTACACCGTTGATGCTCAGATCGAGATAGAGCGTGGCATCGACGATCGCGGCGACATCGCTGGGGATGGCCGTGGGCGCGGGCGGCAACGTCGGGTCGGCGAACGCTGCTTGGCATAGGAACAACCAACCTCCACGACGCCATCGACAGAGCCTCGCCGGACGGCCGCGACCACGCATCGTCAGTCACCGGGCAGCAGCACCGGCGGCGCGTTCGTTTCAAGCTGCGCCTGCAAGTGCCGACCGGATAGCACGCCATCCGGCACCGGCCAGCGCATGGTCTGGCCCGGCAGCACGTAGCCGAGCAACCCCGGTGCGATGTCGATGTCGTCTTGGTTGTGAGTTAGCGCCGGGCGCGCGAGATTCACGAGCCGCACCTGACTGAGCCGGGCGTGCCCCGAGCCCGAATTGCGAACCTGCATGAATCGAACGTCGCCCGCTTCGATCAGCTGCCATGAAAGCGCTGGCTGCGCGCGCCGCGCACCGGCGACTCGTCCTTCATCCTTGCGCCACAGCCCCTGCCCGTAGGCGAACAGCGGCAATGAGTAGCGCATCTGCACTCGCAAGCCAGTGCTGCCCGCGGACTGCGGCGACGGAATCTCATCGACTAGGATGCGAAAGGCGCGCTCCTCGCCAGCCGCCAGCGGCGCAGTCAACGTGAGTCGCACCAGCTGTTTCTTGCCGGGCGCGATGGTGGTGAACGGCGGCGTGCTGACGATCAAGCTCTGCGCGTCGTAGCTGTCGCTGAAGTCACGCTGTTCCCAAGCGAGCACGCGGATTTGCAAAGTGACCGGCGCCTTGCCGACATTTTCCAGCCACAGCGTGCCAGCCTTGCGCCCCGCTTCGATGGTTGGATCGAGCGGCCAGATGAGCACGGCAGTCCCCGCGCGCGCCGGTGACGAGAGCATCGGCGACGTTAACGCACAGACTGCGGCAATCCAGAGAACTCTTAGCATTGCGTTCATCACCAACTCACCGTGACTTGCACACTGTCTTGATAGGTGCCGGGCGAGTAACCGCCCACCGCCGGCGGAACTTGACCGAACACCGGCAGCTCGACGACGGCGAACGCACCACTCGCCGAGATCGCTACGCCGCGCGGTGTATTGCCCGCAAAGGGTTGCAAGCCCGCGCT